>CAZFHH010000006.1:0-49688 GCA_964518755.1 uncultured Candidatus Saccharibacteria bacterium | reverse complement strand
TCCGATGTTTGGGGGTACTTACTAACGGTTCCAAACACGCTTTTTATTTGCTACACTAAATATATAATCCATGGATGACGCTTTTCTAAAACCATATAACCCTGAAGAAACCGAGCCACGCATGTATGACCTTTGGGAGAAGAGCGGAATGTTCAACCCGGACAATCTGCCCGATGCCGGAGCACGCAAACCATACACAATCGTCATGCCACCACCAAATGCAAACGGCGACCTCCATGCCGGACACGCACTTTTTATCACTCTTGAGGACATCCTTATACGCTTCAAACGTATGCAAGGATACCGCACCCTATGGATACCAGGCGCCGACCATGCCGGATTTGAAACCCAAGTGGTCTATGAAAAAAAGCTGGAAAAAGAAGGTCGTTCCCGTTTCAAAATGGATCCGCGCGAACTGTATGATGAAATATATGCTTTCACAATTGAAAATAAAAAAAATATGGAGAAACAGGTGCGACAGCTTGGCGCCTCGTGTGATTGGTCTCGCGAAAAATTCACTCTTGATCCTGACATTGTGCAACACGTACAAGATACATTCATAAAAATGCATGAGGATAACCTTGTGTATCGCGGTAAGCGCACTGTAAACTGGTGCCCAAAACATCAAACATCTCTCTCTGACGTAGAGACCACAAGCACGCAAGAAGAGGCGCCTCTTTATTATTTCAAATACGGACCATTCACCATTGCCACCGCGCGCCCGGAAACAAAATTTGGTGATAAGTATGTGGTCATGCACCCTGATGATATACGCTATAAAGATTGGAAACACGGGCAACACATTGACCTGGAGTGGATTAACGGACCAATCACTGCGACTGTTATAAAAGATGAAGCGATAGATCCCGAGTTTGGTACCGGTGTCATGACCATCACTCCATGGCACGACGTAACAGACTTTGAAATTGCAAAACGACACAACCTCCCTTTTGAACAAGTTATTGATTGGCGCGGAAAACTACTTCCAATTGCCGAGGAATTTGAGGGTATGAAAATACTTGCCGCTCGTCCGAAAATAATTGAGAAACTCACTGAGAAAGGGCTTGTTGTGAAAATAGACGAGCAATACCAACACGTGGCAAAACGTTGCTATAAGTGCAACACATTCATTGAACCACAAGTGAAAGACCAGTGGTTTGTAAAGATGGCACCGCTTGCGCAAATAGCACTTGAGGCAGTAAACGAAAAACGAGTTCGCTTTATTCCGGACAACTACGAAAAGATCTTCAGATACTGGATGGAAAACACACTTGATTGGAACATCTCACGACAAATTGTGTGGGGCATCCCGATTCCGGCATGGTTTAAAAATCGCGGGACTGAAAAAGAAGAATCAATCGTGTCGCACACTCGCCCTCCCGGTGATGGTTGGGAATCAGATACTGATACTTTTGACACATGGTTCTCATCCGGACAGTGGCCACTTTTGGTAACGGGGTATCCGGATGGGAAAGATTATTCAACCTACTACCCAACCGACGTGATGGAAACAGGGCACGATTTAATATTCAAATGGATACCGCGCATGATTATTTTTGGATTATATCTTGATGGGAAGGTACCATTCCACACGGTTTATCTTCACGGGCTTGTCAACGATGCGCATGGAAAAAAGATGTCCAAATCAAAAGGCAACGTAATAAGCCCTCTTACCATCACTGAAAAATACGGCACCGACGCATTGCGTATGGCGCTTGTTGTTGGGAATACACCGGGAACAAACCTATCACTAAATCCCGATAAAGTAAAAGGCTATAAACACTTTTCAAATAAATTATGGAATATAGCGCGGTTTATCTTGGAGCGCACACAAGAGACACCTGATGACTTTGCACTTAATGAAAAAGATACCGAGCTGTGGAATGAAATGAGCGCGCACGTCGCAGAAGTCACCGGGCATCTGGAAAATTTCTCCATACACCTCGCGTCCGAAAAACTGTACCACTTTACATGGCATCGGTTTGCCGACGAAATTATTGAAGAATCAAAACCATTGCTGGAAAAAAATGATGACACAGCGCGCTCGCGTAGCGCTTTGTTGCGCAGAATGCTTGACCAAACACTGCGCCTTCTGCATCCGTTTATGCCGTTTGTGACAGAAGAAATATGGCAAAAGATGAAACACCGAAAAGAACCAGTGCTTATGTCAGCACAATGGATTGCCAATTCCGAAATGATATAATTAATACAATATGTCTATCACAATAAATATAATTCTTATTCTCTTGGGCGGCGCGGTTCCATCGCTTGTGTGGCTCTATTTTCTTTTAAGAGAAGGCTCTCGCTTCCCGCAACCGCGCAGGGTGATTGCGCTTGCGTTTATAGCCGGAATGTTCGCAACACTTCTTGCCATACTTTTTGAACAATACATGTTTGCACACGGATTGAAAGGACTGCGATCAACCATAGCAGTTGGAACCATTGAAGAAACAATGAAATTCGCACTTGCCGCACTAATTATATTATGGCTCCCGGTGATTAACGAGCCGATTGATTATGTTATTTATTTGATAACGGTTGCGCTGGGATTTTCAGCATTTGAAAATGCAATTTATTTTATACACGCACTGTCTACAAGTGGCGTGGCGGGTGCCGTACTAAATGATACACGTAGGTTTGTTACCGCAACACTGCTGCACGTTATCGCTACATCCGCTATGGGTTTCGCACTTGCTTTTTCATACAAAATGCAACCTTGGGCGCGAATGCTTTGGGCGACGGGCGGAGTTATCCTCGCTATAACGTTGCACACAGCATTTGATACTCTTATAATAGAAAAAGGAAATGGTGCACTTTTATTGGTTTGGGGTGGCGTGGTGGTAATGTTTTTTCTTTTTGAAGTTCTCAAATTGCGCGAAGACGAATCATCACATATACGAACCCGTTAATTATTATTTTATCAACATCATCTATGTCATTTTTCAACAAAAAATATTCTCTATTCAGTCGTCTCTCCGGCTCAATCCCACACCGCGAACAATACGATTCTTTTGAAGAAGACGACACACAGTATGAACCGCGCGAAGAATCTGCAGTGGTGCACGACGACGCCAGAGACACAAGCCAAGACCAAGAAAGTCAGGGAACGGGTGAATTACCGGTTGACGTATTTCAAATACCCGACGATATTATCATTCATGCCTTTGTAGCCGGAGTACGTCCCGACGAACTTAATGTTTCTATAAGCAGAGATGTTGTTGTCATAGAAGGAACACGAAATGAGCATCAAGATGTTCTGGATTCCGATTACTTCACACGAGAGCTTTTCTGGGGCTCCTTTGCAAAAACTATTCTTCTCCCACAAGAGGTGGATGTTGATAACTCCTCCGCTCATTCAAAAGACGGGCTATTAACCATCACACTTCCAAAACTTGACCGCAAACGACAAACAAAGCTCCGCGTAAAGTCCGGATAGCGACTTTTCTTATAATACCCCGCCGGGCTTTAAAGCCCGGCGGGGTATTATTATGGTGCCTGGGGTCGGAGTTGAACCGACGACCCTTCGCTCTTCAGGCGAATGCTCTAACCAACTGAGCTACCCAGGCATTTGCGCGCGATGCACTGTAGGTAAACTATATCACACAGCCACACGGTGGGCTATTTTTTGATTACTGACGAATAAGTGGAAACACTCGTAAGAGCGTGTTGCACTGTTTGTGTTGACAGATGCGATGTCTTTATAAGATTTTGCCATGCGGCGTCTCTTTGGGATGCGTTTCCAAAGAGAATCGGGGATATAAAAGAAAAATAAAGATACGCGGGAATACCCAGTATGATAATCCAAAATAATATCTTCCCGACAAATCCATATACTGCCGTGCGACGCATTGAACGTAACAGATGATTATTTTCTTTTGCTATGTGCAAATTTTGCTCCAATAACTCTTTGAGTCCATCATCTTTTATCATTTTGTAAGTATAACTTATGCTCATCATTTTACATAGCAGAAGCACCTAACCGCGTGTAATTATGCGTGTCCCCTCAGCAGGAATCGAACCCACATCAATCCCTTAGGACGGGACTGCTCTATCCGTTGAGCTATGAGGGGAATATATAAACCCTACCATATATGGAGTAGCAAGAGCAAAGAAGCACCGCTCGCCACATGCGTGGCGAGCGGTGCTTCTTTGCTCTACCAAATGAATTACCTTATGAAATACCCAAAAGCGATATAATGCGCTGTTGATCAAAACCAACAATCATTTCATCGCCGATAAATATAACAGGCACTCCCATTTGTCCGCTGCGCTCCACCATTTCTTTTCGTTTTTCAATATCGGTTGCAACATCGTAATCGGTAAATTCAACATTGTGATCTTTGAAAAATTCTTTTGCCATATGACAAAAGTGACAAGTTGGTGTGCTATATATAACTATTGTTTTATCCATAAAATTCAATGATTAGATTAATATAAAACTAGTATAACACGCTAAATATTTTCGTGTCCATACCGCACTGATACATCATATGTAACAGAACAAAACATCTCACCCCGGAGGCTTCTTAAGAAGCCTCCGGGGTGAGATGTTTTGTTTAACAACTAGAAGTTATTAAATGTCGGAACCACATTTACAATAACAGAGCTCCCCGGAACATCACTACCATTACATTCAACATAGTACGTTGTCTGTGTTTTAATTATGTCAGTTATATCATTGAAGTGACTGGCTATACCGCGGGTACGTGGTGGAAACACGCTCCTTTCCAGCGCACCACCACTCATTACACGAAACCCTGTTGACATCGGAGTACCGGTTGAGTGCCTGTTAATGGCGCAATTATCTGAGCTTTTTACATTATTAAGAGTCCATGTGAATTTGATTTGTGTTGACGCGCCTTCTTCTACACGATTTGGATAGGCAGTGAGTTTTCCGGAGATTGCTGTTCCACTTCCGCCCCCAGTGCCTGACGTTGTTGGTATGGTTACCAATGGACAATACGCTGTTTGAGGTGTCCCACCAACAGACGCAGATACTTGCGCCGTATAATTATTACCGGCAACCGGAGTAACGGTAAGTGAAGACGTATTATTTGATTTTGATACCCCATTGAGCTTCCATGCATATGACGAGAGTGTTCCGGGAGATGCTGTAAAAGTTATTTGTGTTGAGCTTTGAGACACGGCACACGTAAGCTGCGATTGGCTTATCTGAGAACATACGGAAGAATCCGTACCCTGCACCCCCTCCTGCACCCCGTAACTTCCACCAGATTGTGTGTTGCCGGATACTTGAATCCACCCGGCGACGTCCGGTTCCCACGCATAGCCACTCCATGCACAACCTGCTTTTTGCACAACTTTATACGATGGTCCTGAAAATGATACCCAGCCACCGGTAGATGAACCCCAGGAACCACCTCTTGCCGAAACAAAACGCGCATAGCCGACTATCTTCCCACCATTGTTAAAATCAACTTTTACAGCAGGGTGGGTGGCATCAGAAATACCAAACTGAAGCCACCCGACCCCGGACGGTTCTGTAGGGTTGTTTAAATCCGGCTGCGAATAGGCCCATGCATAACCGGAAAGAGCCCCCGTCTTGGGATTTTCATACACGCCGTATGGAGTATGTGCTGAATTAGCTACCGTACCGGAAAATGATATCCACCCAATATTTGATGACCAAGCATTACCTGAAATAATCATGTTATTTGAGGCGTCTGTAACGGAAATATTAAATGCTTCCGCCCCCGCCAAGCTTGCCACCGCAACAACTGCCACAACAAAAAGAACAACAAGGTGCGCCTTTTTTGATTTTTTGTGTAAAAGATGTTTGAAAAATGGATAGTTCATATTATATGTATTTTATTTTATATAAAGTACCGTCACTTTTTTGTGTGTGCGGAGAGAGAGTCAAGAACACTTTGCGGTACGGTAGTTGCAATATTATCTTTTAAGGCAGACAGAGAATTAAGTACCGATTGAGGAATTTTGGTAGTAGTAGTTGTGGACGCTGAAAGTGAGTTAAGGACACTCTGTGGAATTGAAGAATTGACTTTATGTTGTGCATTCGGTGTCTGTGTCTTATTAACAAATGCAAATACAATACTTCCAACCAAAAACACAATAACAACGATAACGATTAAAATCTCTATCAATTTTTTTTCACGAAATGATTTTTGGTTATCCATATTTTTGCGATTGTATTAAAATTAATAATAGATTCCGAGCACTTTTATATCATGTACCATTACATACTCATTGTATATCAATATGCCAACGAATAAACAATGTGCTGGGCATGCCATGTGGATAACATTTTGACCCCGTCTTGGACTGTGCATAACGAGGGGTTGCAAATTTTAAGAGGGTATGTCATTATATAAGTACTCGCAGCGTCTCTTGAGCTTTGTGGTGATTTGTTTTTCATGTTCGCCCCATAAGTGTTCGGTACCGGCGAGCGTTATTAAGTTCACTATATTACACATGCAAGAAAACAAAAAGAAACTCTTCGTTGGCGGTATCCCATGGGCGTCAACTGAAGAAGATGTGCGCAAGGCCTTTGAAGAGGCGGGAACGGTTGTTTCAGTCAGCCTTCCTATTGATCGTATGTACAATCGCCCACGCGGTTTCGGATTCGTTGAAATGTCAACCGAGGAAGAAGCTACGGCAGCGATTGAACGTTGGGATGGTAAAGAGTTCGGTGGACGCACCCTGAAAGTTGACTATGCTCAACCTGAAGGAACACGTGCCCCTCGACGCGATGATCGTGGTAGCAATAACGGCGGCTACTAACAGTAATCGTCCTTAGGGATATCATAAACACCCCGCCACGCGAAAGCGTGGCGGGGTGTTTACTTATGCACAAAAGAATAACCTAGGACAAACTCCTTCACTTTTCAGAATGACTGTTTATCGCTTCAGTTATAATTTGTAAAATGGAGCCAAGCGCGGAAAGCGCCAAAATAACTATGACATACCAAAAATACGTATCTGCAAAATAGGCAAACAAAACAAATGGTGCAATCCACAATCCCATACACCACACACACGAAAAAAGCGCCCTCACAGTTCCCCTCAATGAAACGCGCGGCGCATGCAATCCCCACTCGCGTATGAAATCAGTAATACTGTCGCGAGTAAAAAGTTGTACAAGGCGATACGTTGCAAGTACCATCAAAAAGAAAGTTCCGGCTGGCACAAAATCCGCGAGTTGTCCGGTATGCGCAAGCAACATTATTCCTATCGCCACAGCAATAACATAGACACCGGCAAAAAGCATGTCCCAAAGAATTATACGCATAATGTTGCTAAGTATATGCGAATAGGAAAAAATGGCAAACAAACTTTAAATGAGTATCTCACGAGGGTTGTGCTGTTACGGGCTGTGCCTTATATTATATTCGGACATCACATTGAAATAAAAAGGGAGCAACCATGAATACACAGATGGTGCGCGCCGACCAGTTTGAGAAATTGGTTGGAACAACGAAAAAGAATTGGCACATCACGCTGTCTCAGAATGCCACACACCACCTGGTAGGCGCGCTACTAACGCACGTGCGAGATAGCGAGCTCTTTGTTTACGCAATAAGTACGTTCGTAAGAATAACACAAGAACAAAAACCACCGACAGCTTCATTCGTTATAAACGGTGATAGATGCCTGCTTTTGGTTGGATTATTTCCGGAAAGTATTATCCGGCGCGGGCTACTTGTGCAGAGTTATGTATCAATGGGAAAAGAATACTACGCACAAGCACGAACCCATGAACCAAAAGCACTCCGGCAATATTACGAAAGTATTATTGCCGAATTTGGCACCATGGCACACACACTGCAGGTTATGCGCTCTGCGTAAGTATGTAACCCGCAAAGCCGTGCATCCTTTCTACTGAAAGAATGCACGGCTTTTGGATTTTTTAACCGGAAAACGACTCCTGTCCTGACACCGTTTACCTATTCTTTTCTTATATTTATAAATCCTCCGACGTATCTTGCTTTGTAATTTTCCTTTCCTTTCTCAGAAATAGTCTCTACTCCAAAAAAATTATCAACCTCGCCCGTAAAACTGTTTTTATAGGGAAAATCTCCATCATTGTATTTTGTCGGGCCACGATATGGTTTGTCTTCCGGGATAAGTTTTAATGCATTTCTCAACATATTATAAACCCTCTCTATGTTAGACACTGAATCATTAATACAACCATAGTAAACCATAATGTAGATTGGCTGGTCTTTAAAAAATACAATTTCTCTACCACCAAACGGTTCCCCGCCAAAATAATTATCATTATATTTCCAATCTCCACTTCCAAAAATTAAAGTCGTGGATTTGTCGTCACCAATAATTTTCGTGGCTGTTGATAAACCACCAGCTACATAACCGGACTTTTTTGCTTTTACTAAAAATTTACAAAGCTCTTTTGCATCAGGCATGTTCATTATTTTAACAGACTAAGGAAACAAATAAATGGACTGACCTTCCCCTTCTCCAACCACCGCCAAACGATTAAACATTGTTTCTTATATAATCCTTAAGTTGCGTAGCATTCGGTTTCAAATTATAAAAACTGCCGGGGGTTATTTTACTTTCTAAATCTTTAAATCTTGCCTCTCTCCCCGGAACAAAACCTAATGCTTCAGCAATTGTTTTTTCAAACTTAACCGGCAAAGCTGTTTCCATAACGACCATTGGAACCCCATCATTAGTTTTATGCTGTTTGGCAACCGTAACAGCATCAGCCGTATGAGGATCAATGATTGTTCCCGCTTCATCGTATATAACTTTAATTGTATTAAGTCTATCTTGGTGTGTTGAACTTCCTTGAAAAAAACCTTTTTGAACAAATGCATCTTGACTTAAGCCAAATTTAGCAAAGTCAACCCTCCCATTATTAGCAAATTCAGCCATATATTCTTTAACCGCCTGCGGATTCCGGTCTAATAAATCAAATACCAGTCTTTCATAATTAGATGCTTTTGAAATATCCATAGATGGGCTTGATGTAATTTGTGAGGGCGATAATTCATAAGTTCCGGTTCTGATTAATCTTGCCATAACATTATTTTCATTTGTAGCAACAATTAATTTTCTGATTGGAACCCCCATTTGTTTAGCCACATAACCTGATAAAATATTGCCAAAATTTCCGGTAGGAACAACAAAATCTACTTCTTGACCAATTTCTGATGTTGCTTGTAGATAACCGGATAGAAAGTAAGGAATCTGTGATGATATTCTTCCCCAATTAATTGAGTTAACAGCACCTAATTTTGCAAATTCTGCGTCTTGTTTTAATTCTTTGACTAAATCTTGACAATCATCGAATCTCCCCGCGATACCTATGTTATAAATATTATCTCCAGTTAAGGCGCCCATTTGCGCTTTTTGAAAATCACTCATTCCAGCCTGTGGGCTAAGCATAAATAATTTGATTCTACTCAACCCCTTAACTGCCGCCTCAGCCGATGAGCCCGTATCACCTGAAGTTGCACCTAAAATTGTTAAATTTTTATCTCTTTGGTTAAGTTCATAATTCATTTCTTGAGCTAATTGTTGAAGTGCCATATCTTTAAACGCGGCAGTTGGACCAAGTGACAAATTTTCTAAGAATAGGTCCTCGCCAATAGATCTAATCGGAACAGTATTTTCATTTGTTGTATTAAATTTATCTTCCGTATAAGCATTTTGCAATAATACTTCTAATTCAGCATCGGGAATTGTACCACCAACTAATTTTCGTTTAATTTCAAAAGCTAGTTTAGGGTATGGCTTATTTTTTAATTGATTTAAATCATCCGTGGTTAATTGTGGGTATTCCATCGGAACATATAATCCACCATCAGATGCTAGTCCTTGTAATAACGCATCTGTATAAGAAACATCTTTTTGTTCTAAATCTCTTGTACTTACCAGCATGCCTTCCATATTATAGTTAGATAATATAAATATGTAGTAAATTGCCCTAGCTCTCGCTTCTGTATTTATTTTAAGACAATTTCTTGTCTTGGGTTATTGGAAAAATTAATTTCATCAAACCAGACAATTTTAGTCGCTTTTATTTTATATAATTTAGAACCAGCCCCACCCCTTTTTAATCTATCTAAATTTATATAATTGGTGGAAAATTTCCATCTCGCTACAAAATTATTAAAAACTTCAGCCAGAGAAGACCCCTTAACTTCTTTGGCGACGCCCTCAAACATTAGGCCCTGAACTTTTTGGCCTAATTTTTCCAAGGTATAGTGCGGAGCGATTGAACAAGCGACTTTCTCATTGTTTTTTAACTCCACAACATGCCTTGCACTCTGACCAGAAATAAAATAGAAATTAAAATTATCGTCATAGATATACCAGCAATTAATAATCCACGGTTGCCCCCTCTTTACCGTAGCCAATTGCATCAACTTTCCTTTTCTAAGATACTCATTCACATATTTTAATACTTTTTGTTGCTGTATATTATTCATATTAACTAGTGTCAATGTCACATCTTTATAAATAGATTATTTATAAATTTTTTTAATGTTTAACTAATTTCTATCTAACGCCCATATTTAAACGTTAACAAAACTTAATGTGTTATGCAAACATTTGCTGTTATTAAACCCCTTCAGACATCTCGCAAAATAAATAACTACTACCCACATTTACTAGCTTTTGGAAAACAAAAATCCGGTCGTGCAAGGCACTCGGCGAAGATCCGGTGCGGGGTTCTTTATTGGTACTCCACACGGCACCGCAGTTCGAGATCATAATGACAACCACAGCAGGTGCACAGTACCAATGGTGTGACTCTCCTCATTCTTGCATCCGCGCCTTAGACACTTAACCCTATAAATCTTCTCCATTTGCAACATCCGTTGCCCACGGCAATGGTATTTTGCGAATGTACTTCTTCTCAGAAAAACAGCCGGCTGCGGTAAAAAACCACTTCTCCACTGGTCCAGTCTGCAGAATGCCGAAAGCATTCTCCGTGCTCGCGCATTTTTTCCCGGAAACATAACATACCTCCATATTCAGTTAACGTTATTCCACATTTTAATAATTGGCTGCCCATTTGCTGGGGCTCTAACCGTATAATGGCTCTTGTCATGCCAATGTACGCGTCCACCACATATGGCAGTTTGGCTGTTAATGAAGATAGTATAATACCGTAGTGGTGACACCTGTCCAAGAGAAGCGCGGTGGCGTACAAGCCCCTTACAAAGTTAACAATATTGTGTACATTGATAACCAGACAAGACGAATCATTGAAGATTAAACTCATACAATGGGACAATGGGAGGTACTCATTATATGTTTACTGAAGAAAATTTTCAGAAAAGACTGCATCAGCAGTGTGCTGATTTCAGTTTGGCGTGCAAAGGAGCATGGATGCTGTCTCCAAATGTGTTTGTGTCGCAAATAAAAGAAAAGGATAGTGGTAATTGGTCGTTTATCTTTTATTATGATGAAACTGAAACAAAAAAGAGAGACGAGCGGTTGATGGGAGGAGTTGTACAATTGCTGTTGGTTGCAGGAACAGCGACAGGACAACTTTCCGAAGAAGAAAATGATACCATAAGAATATTTTTCTTTGACGGACATCTCGGCTGTCCAATTTGGCGGCCAGACAATGTGCTGAACTTTGCAACACAGTTGTTCATCCAAATAAGCGGGGAGGAGATTCCTTGGTTGGACAATCCAAAGGTGGTCACGTATTAATCACCGCCCAACAGACCGTCCGCTTGGGCGGTTTATTTTTGCTCGACGAGACAAATGAGTAAATGTAAGTAGACGTAAGTGGGGGTCAGAACCCATTTCCCTTCAAACTTCTGCGGTTCTAATCAGTAAATCAGAGCCCCTGCGACCACCATGAGGTTTACGATTTCCCAAAGGATGAAGCTGACGATAATTGTTTTGTCTTTGTGAGCGATGCCGTAGAAAATCCACGGAAGTGTCACTACCGACATAAGAATCCACGATGTCGCTGAAACACCATTTGCTTGGTGCGTGCTGAATATCTCGTAGACTTGTGGGATGACGGTGAATGGACCAACTATACCGGCAACAAAAGTGATTTTATCAAGAGCGATTAAATAGTTTGTTTGTGGCGGAAGTTTTGGCGCAAGCCCTTTCTTGCTCAACATCTCCTGTTCTTTTCTGATGCGCTTATGTTTTAGACCTAAATGTATGTGCATGATAGTTAAATTATTTTATATAAATGTCGCGAGCTATTGCATATTAGGATAGCACAGAACAGCTCCCCAAAACATATTCCCCATGGGGAATATGTTTTGGGGAGCCCCCGCCCCGCGTGCTAATATAATACATATGAACTACTCTGTGCGAACAAAAGTTTTGATTGCAATTATGCTTGCTGCCGGAGCCGGTTATCTCATAGGTGCGCATTCTTCCCCGTCGCCAAACGCACCATCACAAAGTGCAATCGCCATACCAAAGCCCGGCAGTGTGCGTGTTTTGTACAGCCTCAATAAAAAACAGAACGACAAAGAGCTTATTTCTCTGATTAACAACGCGCACAAATATATTTACTTTGCAATTTATGAATTTACTCTTTCAGACGTCGCCGATGCACTCGTGCGAGCAAAGGAGCGTGGCGTGGACGTACGTGGAATTATGGACAAAGAAAACAGCACCACTTCCTACGAAACTCCAATTATCGCGACACTGCGTTCAGCCGGAATCCCAATAGAAACGCAGACACATCCAAACGGCATCATGCACATAAAAGCGCTCGTTACGGAAAACGCCTACGCAAGCGGAAGTTATAACTGGACAAACTCCGCCACAAACGTCAACGATGAGGTGCTTGAAATAGGGACCGACCCGGCGTTGCGAAGTACATACGAGCACATCATTATGCAAGTACTCAATGCAAACGCAGGTGGCGCCATCGGAGCACAAAATACGAATACCGCAAAATCATCAACCGCAACTCCCCCATCAAACAATTCTTCACACACTTATCCATACACCCAGGCACAGCAACACATCGGCGAAACAACTCGTGTTTCCGGAACAGTCATCAGCGTGTACACATCAAAGTCTGGTACCACCTTTTTTGACTACTGCGTAAACTATAATGGCTGTCCGTTTGGGGCTGTCATTTTTGCAAGTGCCCGAGCACGTTTCGGTTCGTCACTTACAAAATATCAAGGAGAAAACATAACAGTGTCCGGCACCATCACTTCCTATAAAGGAAAAGCGGAAATTGTACTGGATAGTCCGAGCCAAATCAGCAAATAGCTCATGCGAAAATTACCACATTCTTGGTTTGCCGATGATGCTGTAACCCTTGCCCCAAAACTTCTTGGAAAAATTATACGAAAGGGTTCGTGCGAGGGCATCATCGTTGAAACTGAAGCATACACCACAGACACTGCATCTCACGCTCATCACCCAACACCGCGAAGCGCTCCGATGCGCGACACATACGGACACTGGTATGTGTATTTCACTTATGGCATGCACCATTGCGTAAATATAACCACAAATAAAAGTAGTGCGGGAGCGGTGCTCATTCGCGCGATTGAGCCTACACATGGCATCGCACACATGAAAAGACGCCGAGGCGTTTCTGATATTAACAAGCTCGCAAACGGGCCGGCAAAACTATGCAAAGCATTTGGCATTTCAAAAAAGGAGAACCGTACTGCCGTTTCAGGCGACTTCGCAGTCTATGATGCCCATGATTTACCAATGAAAGAAATCGGTATCTCGGGTCGTGTCGGTATTAAAAACGGCACCGAGCTTCCGTGGCGATTTTACATCCGCGATAATCCATTTGTCAGCGGTGCCAAACAATCCAAAAGATAATGTGACCATTTAATATTAAATCTAAATATTTGGGGTTAGTCATAATTTTATAAAAAACGCGCCGACACGGAAACTTCTATTCCGGTGGCGCGCTGTGGTGGCTTGATCATCTTACTTGTCAGCAATAATGCGATGGAAAATCAACTCTCCTGCCATGTCTGCCAAGAAAATTGCATCATCAATCGCACAATGTGCGATCGCTCGGCTATCAATCAGACCAAGCTCACACAAATCTCCAGACATATCGCGCAAGTACCCGCGATACAGCGAATCAAGGTCAATCCCTGACCAGCCATAAGGGCTCTGTTCACCGGCAACTCCGAAAAGATGCTGAATGAAACATGAATCAAAAAAAACCGTGTCAACCACCGGCACAATCTTCGTATTTTTGTTATTCAACGTTCTGACCCACTCCATGAATCGTTGAACACCTTCTTGCACAGTTTCTCCGCAGTTTGCAAGTGTTTCAAGTACGAGCCTTGGCTCAAAATATTGCGAGGCTGTATCATATCTCTTATCACCCACCCTCAAATCGGCAATGCACCGAAGCCCAATGCAGCCGACTCGCATGGCCTCTATCTCATAATCATATGTCAATGGTTTAAACTCGACATAGAATGTTAGACCGCGATCCATGCGCTCACGAGGTGATAATTTCTGTTGTGTGATAACACATGCACCCCATGATAGAACACTATTAATACCCGGGGTGCTCCCTGATGTCTCAACATCATTTGCAATGTACATTGCACTCATGCCATACCTCCTTTTCAGTTCCGTATATGACATATTTATTTAACACCATTCTATCTACTTTATCAACTTAGAAGCGAAAATATTGATAACACCTGTTGAAATCGTGTGGCATCTGCGAAAGTCCAACTTCCACAACCAAGCTGAATTAACACCTCAACCGCACTAAACACACAAAGCCCGTCGTGTAAAATAGTTTTGTTACCAACCTTACACACAACAGACTTTATGTATAAACAGATTACACGAGATGATCGTGTTTGCATAGCGCTTTTGCTCTGCAAACAGTATTCATATGGGAGTATCGCAAGAGAACTTGGGTTCCATAGAACAACCATTATGCGAGAGGTACACAGAAACGGCACCGAGCTTCCGTGGCGATTTTACATCCGCGATAATCCATTTGTAAGCGGTGCCAAACAATCCAAAAGAAATTAACCCATTCACGAGTCATTAGTGAACATGTATAAAGCAGTTGATAAAAATATCTGCTATGGTATCTTTTTACTTAGAAGATCTTTGATGAGAAGTGTTGTCCGCCGCAGCAGAAAATGACCCAGGTCATGAGTCATTTTCTGCTGCGGCGGACAACAGCCGCTTGAGCAGCACGTGTCCACAGAAGGAGAAATATCATGAGAGGACACGCCACACACAGCGGTACAGAAGAGTGAAGCGGTAAATCGGAAGGGGTCTTGAGCATATCCTGCGCTCAAGGATTCCCTTCAAAGCCCCATCTCCGGATGGGGCTTTTTAATTTAGATCAAACTCTCTATACCATAACCATGAGTATCTTTGCCTGCATTTATATATATTGTATTCCCCAACTAAATCAATTAAAGCATTTGCAATTGACTTGTTGGTAAGACCATCGGACGTAAGCAATAATTTCATAAAGAAACTGTACCATAAAGACTATAAGAATAGCTCTACGACCATCACACCCCCCGTCAAAAGACCTCCGGGCCGTTTCTGCGGAGCCGTTTTAATTTGTTTGCATATTGGTGAAATACACGTTTTAGTGCAGGTAGCGCGAAGATGTCTAGACCCCAGTATCCAGCAACGCGCCATGCAAGCACAAGCCCTATACCGAGCGTAAAAAGTATCGGGTTGATACTCACTGTTCCCGCAAGCATGAAGTTCAAATTCATAAAAATACCGATGAAAGCTGAGATTCCGACAAAAAGTCCGGAAATAAGCGCAAGTCCCACCAACAACTCTCCCGCAACGACAAGGTATGACCAAAAAACAACATGCGGAAGAACAACGTGTTCAAGAAAAGTGGCATACCACCCCTGCACATCAGGGTGTACTCCACCAGTCTTGGTAAGAGCATAGTGTACGAATTTCGTGAGTGAAGTGCCGGCACCATTCCCAAACCATAATGGGTTGTGTATTTTATCCCACCCGGCAGAGATCCACACCCACCCAACATATAGCCGTATAAGAAGCCAAATTGGAGCACTTTTTGTATTTGCAATAAAAAAGTGAGCTGTTGATGATGTTTCAATGGTGTTCGTGGTCATGTGTAAAATATATTATGAGTAATTTATTTATAATAATCGCATGTATGCTTGGCAACGGCAAGATACAATGAGGTTATCTTCAATGTTCTTTTTAAGGCGCCCTTGTGGGGCGCTTTAAGTTTTGTACTATTCTTTGTTGCGGTATTTATGCGAAGCCATGAGTAGACATTCAGCATGATAAACGGGCGGCGGGGTTGATTGCGCTGTTCGGTTATTGTGCTAGTATTACAATACACGCTTTGAAGAAATATAATCGTTTTGAAAAAATTCATATTAACGGCGAGATTAGAGCTAAAGAGCTCCGCGTTATAGGTCCCCAAGGAGAGAACTTGGGTGTACTGGATATTGCCACCGCTCTGGAAACCGCCAAGAAAGCGCATCTTGACTTGATTGAGATATCTCCCGCGGCTCACCCGCCGGTTGCGAAAGTAATGGATTATGGTAAATTTCAATATGAGCAGAGCAAGAAGGAGTCTGCCGCCCGGGCTAATGCAAAAGTATCTGAAACCAAGGAGGTGCAGATAAAGGTTGGTACCGGCGAAAACGATATGCTCCTCAAAGTGAAAAAATCGGCGCAATGGCTATCCGAAGGGCATCGTGTTCGCGCCGAATTGTTCCTTAAGGGTCGCTATAAAGGTATGGGAGAAGAGTTCCTGAAATCACGCCTTGAAAAATTCTTACTTCTCATACCATACCCGTTCAAGGTGAGCGACCCAATCGCGAGGTGCCCAAAGGGATATGCAACGGTCATTGAGCGTGACAAAGTGGCGGTAACACGAAAGGAACAAACAAAAAAACCTGAAAAAGAAAATATTACACAATAAAAAATTATGAAAACTAACAAATCATACACAAAACGCATTCGTGTTACCAAAAAAGGTACGCTGGTTACTCGCGCCGTCGGTCAAAACCACCTAAATGCAAAAGAGTCCGGAAATAAAACAAGGGCAAAGCGGCGAACGTCTTCGTTTACGATGAACCAGCGCGCGCGACGACGATTTCTTCCCGGTTCGTAATTTTAATATCTTAACTAAAGCAAATCTTATACCATGACACGAGTAAAAGGAGGCACAACATCGCTTAAACGACGCAAAAATATACTTTCGCGCGCAAAGGGCTATCGCCACAGCAGAAGCACCAAAAAGAAACATGCCAAAGAAGCGTTGGCACACGCGGGGCGATATGCATTCGCACATCGTCGCGATAAGAAGAATGTATTTCGCAGATTGTGGATAGTGCGCCTCAATGCGGCGGTACGAGAAAATGGATTTCGTTCATACAGCGCGTTTATTGACGTATTAAAAAAGAAAGACATTGAGCTCGACCGTAAAGTGCTCTCTGAGGTTGCCAAAGATAAACCGGAAGTATTCGCGCGATTGGCAAAAGAATTGTCCGCACAATAAATAGTTAGCCCTTGGATACAAACAGAACCCCGCCACTGTTTTAAAACAGTGGCGGGGTTCTGTGGTTTGATTATGAGACTCTTTCCGCCGCGCTTTCTGTATTGTTAGCCCGGTTTATAAGTAAAAAGATATATGATACGATAAAAATGTGAATTATATTCTTATTGTAAGTGGTCCACTATGCAGCGGGAAAACATCCTTGGTCAAGATTTTTCTTGAACGAGAAAAAAGACTCTTCAAGGGCTCGTTTGATATTATCAAAAGACTAATTTCAGATTTTGACAGTGAAAAAGACCGAATGTTAGTAAAAGATTTACTCTTAACATTATCAAGAGAAGCCGTGCATAAAAACCTATCAATTATTGTTGAAGGAAGCGCAAGTATAATGCTTGAAATGAGAAGCTTTTATTCTGCGCTCGCAAAAGAAGAGTCAATTGATTTTTTTGAAATAAACTTAGAGGCGCCATTAGAAGTTCTACAAGAAAGACTACAAGAAAGAGTAGCCGGCGGAAGATCATGGACAGTAACTAAACCTGAACAATTATCGCAACGTTATAGTCTTTATATTGATAGGAAAGACTCTGCAGTATCTGTATACGACACTACAATACGCTCATCTGAAGAGATATATTCTTTGGTGATGAAAGACGTACTTAAAAAATAGTATGAGGCATATTATTTTCGTGCGCCACGCAGAATCAGTTGCAAATATTAAAAACTTTGAGACAAGTGATGCGGGTGACGATTTACTTACAGAGCTGGGGAAAAAGCAGGCCTCGGAATTTGCTCGTAACTATACCGAAAGTCCCATTTTGATTGTTTCATCTTCTTATAATCGTGCAAAAGAAACCGCCCAACCTTTGTTGGATTTATTTCCGAAAGTAAAATATGAGGAATGGAATTGTATACACGAGTTCTCATATCTTAAAAAGTATACAAAAGCTGAAGAAAGGAGGAACGCGAAGAAAAATTTTTGGAACAAACAAGACCCGACATTTCGTGACTGTGAGTATACCGAATCTTTTTCAGAATTAATTTCACGAATTGATAAGACACTGGGAAAACTGGTCAAGATAAGAAAATCCCCGGTCATTATATTTTCTCACGCTAAATTTATGAGAATGATTATTCTTCGTCTCATACATCCAAAAACTGTAAACCACGCCTACCTTATGAAAATGCTAACTCTGTACAATTTTCGTTTTGACTATTGTGGTACATTGGAAATATATATTGATGATGAGGATTTCTTTTATTTGAAAGAAAGATAAAATAATACGATTACAGCTTACATTACTAAATAAATATATTGTACAGATAGTTAGTCTTAAACTTTTTTCACCGCGCTTTTCGTAACTTCCCATGTCGCACCCGGCTGAGGAACTCGCGCGTGTCCGCCGAGGAAATCATGAATGCGTTGAGCAAGGAAACGCTCTGTCGCCGGCTCACCAAGCGCCACGAAAATGGTTTTGGCACGCGGGAGCGTGTGCTTGGCAAATTGCATAAGCTCATCACGATCCGCGTGTGCCGACCACCCTTCCAATATCTCCACCTTGGCGCGTATGCGCACATCTCTGCCACCAAGACGCACATGCTTTGCGCCCTCCTGCATGAGACGCCCAGGAGAACCTGGCGCTTGATACCCCACAATGATGAGTGTTGTTTTGGTGTCGGGCAGATAGCGTGCTTCATGGCGACCTATGCGTCCACCGTGGCTCATGCCCGCTCCAGCAATAATGAGTTTTGGTCCGTGTACTTTTTGAATACGATTTGATTCCTCTCTGGAGAGTGTCTTTTTAAGAAAAGGGAAATCAAAGATATCTCCTTCGCGTTTTATTTCGTCTTGAGTTGCCGGCTTAAAATATTCCGGTCCATGCTTGCGATAGATTTCTGTTATGTGAATGGCAAGTGGCGAATCAAGAAAAACCGGAATTCTCGGTATTTCTTTTGCATCCATGAAATTGGATATCTCATATAGCATGAGCTGTGTACGCTCCATGGAAAAAGCGGGCATAAGTACTGTTCCACCTGTAGAGAATGCTTTTTTCAGCGTGGAGCGCAAGCGCTCCACGCGATCATCTCTGCCGGGATGCAAACGGTCTCCATACACACTTTCCATTATCAACGCATCAGCATCGGTAATCGGTTCCCAATCCGGTAAAAGTGGCGACGGTGCGTTGCCAATGTCACCGGTGAGCGCCAGAGTTTCTCCTGAAGAACCCGTGAGGCGCACGCTTGCCGAACCCAAGATGTGCCCCGTATTGCGTAGATAGCAAGAAATTCCGGGGGCTATCAAGT
Source organism: uncultured Candidatus Saccharibacteria bacterium (assembly GCA_964518755.1). Lineage (GTDB taxonomy): Bacteria > Patescibacteriota > Minisyncoccia > Phycocordibacterales > Phycocordibacteraceae > C7867-001. Next base: position 29,923 of record CAZFHH010000006.1, on the reverse strand, counting down.
GCTCATGGTGATATGGCAATTCCTCTACGCGCAATAGGAACGCATCAACATCTTTTTTTTCATAGAGAATTGGAAGATGTTTGAAATGCGCTTCTTCGGCAAGAATTCCTACACTGTCATTTAAAATGAGTGTGGATAGGTCGCGTGTCGCGGAGGTCATGTAAACCTTACCCTTGAAGCCGTCTCGCACGAGCTTGGGTGCGCGCCCGACATGGTCAAGATGTGCGTGAGTAATGACGAGTGCGTCAATGGTTTTGGGGTCATACGGAAAATCTCCATACACCGCGTCAACGGAGAAGTCCCTTCCCTGCTCAATACCGCAGTCAACAAGCACCTTACCACCCTCATCACTTTCAATGAGAAAATTTGAGCCGGTAACGGTACCGGCACCACCATGAAAAGTTACACGAAGTGCCATGGTCGGTGGAAATCACTTGCGCTATTTAAAATAATCTCATCCTTTATATTCAAAAAACACATATCTTATATGGTACCACATGTAACCGACCGCAAAAACAAACCCCGGGGTTGTAAACCCGGGGGGAGTGTAAACGCGCATGCGGTGTCGCGACGTCATGGCAATTCAACCGGAAGTGTAAATTCCTGCAACACAGCAAAATCCACACACCATATTGAAAAGAGAGACGTGACAGCGACAACCCACACCTCCGCAATCCCATTTGAAGGAATCGTTGCAACCATGGTGGTTGCGAAAACTCCGATTGCCCACACTATAATGTGGATAATGTTTTTGGGATGTCTATACTCACCCATCATCCCATCGTAAAAATTGACAGGAGTGATGATACCTCCGCGCCTTGATAATAGAAACGTGGAGGCAAATACAATCAAGCCAACAAACCACTGCACAAACAGTACCAGAATGAGGGTACTGATTGTTGCAAATGCATAAAGCATTTGCAAATTCCTCGGGATTGGCAAGTACCGAAACGCGATTACAATTCCAAAAATGATAACCGCGTCTCCTACAATACACGAAAGAAGAGTCGGGATTTTATCCCGCGTTATACTGATCATAATCAGCCACCTCCCCTCAGAAACCATCCGCAATCACCGCCATGCATGGTGTCACAACGGTGAACCATGAATCCATGTAAACTATATCTGCTATTGTAAGAATAGTCAACCCAAGCATAGATAAGATATGTACATAAAGTCTGCCCCACCCCCGGCAAAACCGGCGCCTGCCGGTTTTGCCGGGGGCATGTGGTATTCTATCTACATATGGCAAGCCGTTTTATTCACCTACACGTACACAGTCATTACTCTTTTTTGCAGGCGCTCCCGAAGATACCTGAATTGATTAAAGCTGCAAAAGAACGCGATATGGGAGCGATTGCACTTACCGATACCGGAAATATGCACGGGGCCATAGAGTTTTACAAGCGTGCAATGAAAGAAGGCATCAAGCCGATTATTGGGGTGGATTTATATGTCGCACCACGGTCTCGTTTTCAAAAAGACCCGACTCTTGATGCGAAGCGTTCACGTATCGTGCTTCTAGCGGAAAATAATACCGGATATAAAAACCTTATTGCGTTGGTAACTCATTCATACACAGATGGTTTTTTTGAGCGCCCGCGCGTGGATTATGAATTACTTAAAGAAAGGAAAGAAGGTATCATCGCGCTTATTCCCTCTATCGCAGGCAATGTGGCACAACTGCTAAAGGCCGGCGACCGTGAGGGAGCCGGCGCGGCGCTTGCACAATATAAAGATATATTCGGCACAGATAATGTATTTCTTGAAATATCTCATCATCCACAAATTAAAGGACACGGTGACATAATCAAAAATATAATTTCACTCTCCAAGGAAAGTGGCGTGCAGACCGTCGCCCAACACGACGTGTATTATATCAATCCGGAAGACCGCGAGCCCACCGAAATCATGCGACGTATCCAGCGCGGTGGAGAACGAGGCTATCATGAAGACGAGGATTTTTCATTTACCGACGAGGCGCAGATGCTTAAATATTTCAAAGACGAACCGGAGGCGGTGTTTCGCTCGGGACACATTGCGCAAAGATGCGAGGTATCGTTCAGTCTCGGCTCATGGATATTTCCCGATGTCCCCATTGACCCGCAATACAAAAATCACGCGGAAGAACTAAAAGGAAAGGCATACGCGGGGCTGAAAATACGCGGTACGGAGCGCACTAAAGAAGCTGTTGATCGCATTGAATATGAATTATCCATTATAAATGACAAGGGCTTTGCCCCATATTTTATTGCCATTGCAGACCTTCTTACATTTGCGAAAAGCGTTGGCATCCTAACCACTACTCGCGGTTCCGCAGCCGGATCACTCATTGGATATCTCACAGGCATATCAAACATTGACCCGCTCGCATATAAATTACCGTTTGAGCGATTTCTTAATCCCGGACGACCAAAGGCACCGGATATTGATATGGACATTGCAGATAACCGGCGCGATGAATTGATTGACTACGCGAAACGCAGATACGGCTCCGACAAAGTAACGCAAATCGGCACATTCGGAACCATGGCGGCGCGCGCCGCGGTGCGAGATGTGGCGCGCGCCCTTGGCCACCCATACAGCGTCGGGGACCGCATAGCGAAACTCATTCCAATCGGTTCGCAAGGCTTTCCGATGACCATAAGCCGTGCACTTGAGCTTGAACCGGAACTAAAAGAGCACTACAAAAACGATGAGGACGTTCGCTACATTATTGATATCGCGCAACGCATTGAAGGTTGCGTGCGCCATGTCGGTGTTCATGCTGCCGGAGTTGTAATTGCCCCAACACCGCTTATTGAGTGGATACCGCTTCAACCTGACCCAAAGGGTGGAAAAATGATTACACAATACGACATGTACTCCATAACTGATGAATATGGCGGACTGGGGCTTCTCAAGTTTGACTTCCTGGGCATCAAAAACCTTTCCATATTGTCCGACGCAATAGCGCGCATAAATAAAAATATTGCATCACCCGTGAGCGTGGACAACATACCCATTGACGATAAAAAAACTTTTGAAATGCTTGCGCGCGGAGAAACTGAAGGAGTGTTCCAGTTAAGCGGGTCCGGCATGACACACTGGCTTAAAGATTTGAAACCATCTACCATACATGACATAAACGCCATGGTCGCGCTGTATCGCCCCGGACCGATGGAAACTATTCCGGATTATATTGAACGCAAACATAATCCAAAACTTGTTCGCTACATTGACGAACGAATGAAAGAATATCTCGAATTTTCGCACGGTCTTTTGGTATATCAAGATGACGTGCTTCTCACAGTCATTAAACTTGGCGGATACTCATGGCTTGAGGCAGACATGTTTCGCAAAGCGATGGGAAAGAAAATACCGGCGGAAATGGAAGCACAGAAAGAAAAATTGATGAAAGGATTTGCAGAATATGGAAAATTATCAAAAGAGAAAAGCGAAAAGATATGGGAACTCATAGCACCGTTTGCCGCGTATGGGTTTAACAAAGCCCACGCAGCAAGCTACGGTCGCGTATCTTATCAGACCGCTTATTTCAAAGCGAATTACCCGGTTGAATATATGGCGGCTGTTCTCACTGCCGATGCAGGCGACACTGAAAGAGTGGCTACATTTGTGGCGGAATGTGCACGAATGCACATATCGGTACTCCCCCCTGACATAAACGAAAGCGATACCGTGTTCACGGTAGTAAACGTGGACATATCAACCGCTCCAGAACACAACGGAAAAGCGATACGTTTTGGGCTCTCATCTATAAAAAATTTCGGAGAAGGCATCAGTGATGCGATACTTACGGAACGAACCGCCAATGGACCATATGCATCTCTCACTGATTTTCTTTCACGCATTGAGGAGAAGAGTCTGACACGTAAATCCATGGAGGCACTCACCAAGTCCGGAGCACTTGATTCGTTTGGTCGGCGCGGATCCATTCTGGCAAATATGGAAACACTTTTAACCTTTCACAGAGAGTCAACAAAAAAGATGCCTCAAGATGCCCTGTTCAGCGCGCAAGTCTTGGCACCAAAACTTTCTCTTGATGAAAAACCTCTTGAGATTTCGCTCACCGAAAAACTGGAATGGGAGAAAGAATTACTGGGAATTTATATATCAGGACACCCACTTGACGCACATAAAGACATGCTTTCAAAGTCTAAAATAACTATCAAGGAAATACTTTCCCACCCAAAGCCCGGGCTTCCGGTTATATTGCCGGTGCTTGTAAGCGAGGTGCGCACAATTTTAACAAAGAAAGGAGAAAAAATGGCATTTGTGCGCTTTGAAGACAAGACCGCATCTATAGAGGCGGCACTATTCCCGCGAACTCTCAAAGAAAATGAAGAACTCCTAAAGCCTGGGACTTGCTTGCTTGTAAAAGGACATGTTTCAAACAGAAATGGCGAAATATCACTCGCGCTTGATGACGTCAAAAAGCCTGCTTGAAGTAGAGAGCGAGGTGCGCTCAAATGAGCATGCTCATTTGAGCGCACCTAATCTACCTAGCACCCGGGAACATCTCCTCACGAACCTCCATCCAAAGTCTGCCAAGATGATTTTCCCCGTGAACAAAGGGGTCAGACCCATATTTCATGGCGCATATTTCAAACAAAACTGCGAGATCATTCATTTGGTGATATAATCGGCAGTATTATGAGTACCATTGAGGAAAAGAGGCACACACTCGCCCACCTGCTTGCAAGGGCGGTGCTGGAACATTTTCCACACACACAATCAACGATTGGACCTGTTATTGATAATGGATTTTATTATGACTTTGATTTCTCGCGCGGAAATGCTCCCGGACAGGCGGATTTGCCCAAAATTGAAAAAACTATGCGTGAGTTACTCTCCACATGGACACAGGTGGTTGGCACAGAAGTTTCTCAAAAAGATGCACGCGACCGCTTCAAAGAAAACTCTTTCAAACTTGAACTTATTGATGACATAGCAAGCAAAGGAGAAAAAATCACTCTCTACACCGCCGGTGATTTTACTGATCTGTGCCGTGGCGGGCATGCTGACAACCCCGCGCATGATATCTCGCCGGACTCGTTTTCGCTTGACCGTATAGCCGGAGCTTATTGGCGCGGTGATGAAAAAAATAAAATGCTGACACGAATCTATGGATTGGCGTTTGATACAAATGAAGAACTTTCCGCGTACAGCGCGCGCCGCGAAGAAGCAAAAAAGCGCGACCATCGGAAGATAGGACGTGAGCTTGATTTGTTTACATTTTCAGATTTGATTGGATCGGGGCTTCCGCTCTGGACACCAAAGGGTGCTATTATGCGCCACGAGCTTGACCGCTATGTGTGGGAATTACGCGAAAAGCATGGGTATCAACGCGTAACTATTCCACACATCTCCAAAAAAGACCTTTACGAAACTTCCGGGCATTGGGATAAATTTTCTAATGAGTTGTTTCGTATCAATACTCGCGAGGACAAAGAGTATGCATTGAAACCAATGAACTGCCCGCATCACACGCAAATCTTCGCACGCAAGCCACATTCATATAAAGAAATGCCTCAGCGGTATGCTGAAACCACAATGGTGTATCGCGATGAGCAGTCTGGTGAGCTGGGCGGCCTCACTCGCGTACTGTCTATCACACAAGATGACTCGCATGTGTTCTGTCGGCACAATCAAGTACATGATGAATTTTTCAAAATTTGGGACATCATTGATACGTTTTACAATACGTTCGGGTTCGCACTTCGCGTGCGCCTCTCTTTCCACAATCCGCAAGAGCCTGAAAAATATATCGGTTCATCAGAGATTTGGCGGGATGCTGAAGATGCACTGCGCTCCATCGCCAAAGAACGTAATGCCGACTATTTTGAGGCATCCGGAGAAGCAGCAATGTATGGTCCAAAATTAGATTTTATGGCAACAGACTCGCTTGGGCGCGAACATCAAGTGGCGACCATTCAACTGGATATGAATCTTCCGGAACGTTTTGACCTGACATGTACAAATGAAAAAGGCGAAAAAGAACGCGTCGTGATGATTCACTGCGCCGTTATGGGCTCAATTGAGCGCTTTTCCGCCGTGATGCTTGAGCACACAGCCGGAAACCTGCCCACATGGCTTTCGCCCGTGCAAACACGTGTGCTCCCTATTTCTGAAAAATATGATTATTACGCGCAAGAGGTGCTAAAGGCATTAGCGGATGCACATGTGCGAGCTGACATTGATGATGCGAATGAATCTCTCGGAAAGAAAATCCGCTCGGCAAAGACAGAAAAAATTCCCTATGTGTTGGTCGTGGGTGAAAGAGAAGCCTCCGACAAAACCGTGTCAGTTGAGAGTCGTGACAACGGGAAATTGGGCGCTCTATCACTTACGGATTTTATAATAAAAATAGACGAAGAGATTCGCTTGCGAAAATAACATTGCAATTCATCCTGTTTGTGATTTTTGTAAAAATGAGCTGGAGAATTTTGGCGCGTTGCTTTTCGTGACCGCCAAATGAAGATGCCAATGTATATAAATTTCATATCTGTCGTGAGTGTTATGGGCAAATCATGCACATTACAAAACTAAGGGTCTGTGATTGTGGCTAGCCCCGGTGAAAGCGCATATGCGCTTTCACCGGGGCTAGCACATCGCTACGCACCGATACGCGCCAACGCGCGAGTAAGCGCCAACTTTGATGCGGTCACGTTTGAAGAATAACTAGCGTCAATTGCCGTTGCAAGTGCGGTAATTATTTCTTCAAGCGCCGGAGTTTGATATTTTGCAACAAGACGAACCACGTCCGGATCACAATCCGTTCCATCAATGCGCGCGCGAAACGCATCATCAAGCATGCACGTCGCATCTGCGAGGAATCGTGCAGTATCGCCTCCCCCGCGCGCAACTTGGCGCAGGGCATAAAATACCGCCGTACGATCTCCCTCCAAAAGCGCTGCGAGGAATCCGCGAGTGGACGCAACGGAAGCTGTGTCAGCCTCATTGGTTTGCACCAAATGCTGTTCCTCCACCAAAGGCGATGCCTGCGAAGATAATTCGGCAGATGTTTGACCTTGTGTATCTTTTGAGCGAGTCATAGTTTGTGTTGATAGTATACCTGATAATGTTGACGAGGCATCCTCGCCATGCGTCCCATCATATTGCGCTGTTGCCATAGATTGTCGTACAGGCTCTGGAATAGCATCATCCCCGCCTTCGTATTTCCTCTCACCGCGCGATAACCCCTGAACAATGTCTTCCACGGAAAGCGCGCCTGATTGCGCAAACGACCTAAAACCATTATATGACGAATGTGACGATCGGTCTTCCGCGACATCGTGTGATTGTGCAAATGTTTCCGAATTCAAAGGTGGCACCATTTCGTTTTGCTGTGTCGGTTGCACATTGAGCACGGTTCTCACCTGAGCTCCGAATGTTTGTGTTCTGCGTTTTATAAACGGCATCACAATAAACAACAATACGTACGCAAGCGCCACACTCCACACAATGAGTATGAGCCAATATATTATAGTTCCAACCGTACCAAGATAAAGTCCGGTGGAAGGAAATTGTGAAAGATACACCATTGCCAACGGATTAGATGGTGGAGATTTTCTAAAAGAAGTAAGTGTTATGACCGGCGGTAACGTTCCTCCACCACCACCGGTTACCGTAACGGTTGATGAGCACTTCAGTTTTTGCCCGCTAAATGCAGTGAATGTTCCCGTATATGTATGTGCGCCGGCTGATGGAGAAACAGATACGGAACCATTTGTGCCAGTCGTTGTGCCAACACCATTGTCTATGAATATGTTTTTAATCCCACTTCCTCCCCATGAAAGAGTTGCCGTGCCGCCGGAAGATATTGTCGTTGGAGAAGCTATAAGTACACACATCGGACCTCCGCCACCGCCCCCGCCACCATGAGTTACAGTTGCATGACACACGGCAGTTCCTCCGGCACCGTTTGCGGTGCCGGTATATGTCGTTGTTTGTGTGGGAGATACGTGTGTTGAACCGCCGGCAACGGGAGTAAGGGTGCCAACACTGTGATTGATTGTAAATGAGGTTGCGTGGGTGGTGGTATATGTGAGCGTTGAAGAGCCTCCTGTCTGTATTGAGTTTGGGGATGCGGAGAGTGTGCAGGTGGGAGCGGGTGTCGGTGGCGGTGCCGTTTTCTTTAGTACATTCCACGCAACACAATAGTATGCTTTCCCTGTATGCGGATTAGTGACCGCATCATAATTATCATAGTTGAGCACGTCGGTATTGCAGTACAGCTCGGCAGATACAGACGAAGCATTTGCGGCATCTCCGGCAAATGGAATGTATCCCGGCTTGAATTCTTCTCGTGCCCACACGCGCGCGGTGTGTATTTTTTGAAAAGTCGCCGTTGCTGTGCCGGTACTTGCTGTTGGGCCAAACGATGTCCACCCGGAACCGCCAATGGTTTTCTCATTGCCCGGATTAGGCGTGCCGCCGTTTGCCCACTCAAATGCCCAACCGGAAGCGAGATGGCAATCGGAATGTGCCTCAACATAATTTATTGCCGTTGACTTAGTCATAATGTGACCGGTTCCGCTCCAATTGGGAAGGTCAGATTCTTTTCCACATATTATCTTCGTTGCCGTAATGGTAAATGGTTTTGGTTTTGATGGTGGTAGCGTAGTCACTGTCACCTTAGTCTCACATGTAACTTTCCCACCGGCACCGTTTGCGGTGCCGGCATATGTCGTTGTTTGTGTGGGAGATACGTGTGTTGAACCGCCGGCAACGGGAGTAAGGGTGCCAACACTGTGATTGATTGTAAATGAGGTTGCGTGGGTGGTGGTATATGTGAGCGTTGAAGAGCCTCCTGTCTGTATTGAGTTTGGGGATGCGGAGAGTGTGCAGGTGGGAGCGGGCGGAGGCGACGCAACAACTATCTTTGCGTCGCACGTTGCTTTGCCACCGGCACCGACGACACTGAGGACATAAGTGCCGGTTGTTGAAACGTGAATTTGTTTTGAACCACCGGTAGCAGAAACAGAACCGACACCGTTATTGATTGATGCTGAAGATGTATGAGAAGTGGTCCACGAAAGTGTGGAATTCCCACCACTGTACGAAAACGAAGTGACACTTGCGGAAAGCGTACATGTTGGAGAAGCGGGTGGTGGCAATATTATGATTGGCGGAGCTGGAGGTGGCGGCGGAGGAGGGAGCGGTGGCGGGGGAAGTGTGCAACACGGTGGACCAAGTTGTGCGTGCGCAACTTTCGGAGTGCCTGCTCCAGCCACAAACGCAATCACCACCCCAAGCAGGATTGTGGCAACAATGGAAACGACGCCGATAAGAATCGGATTTTTTTGTATATATATTGATATTGTTTTTTTCATTTTTTGACTGTTGTATAAAAGAGGTTTACGGCACGCATGTTGCCACACCGTAAACCAAAAAGAACCCAAAATCAGTGGGCGTGCGGAGTATACATACCCCACACTGGCCATCGTGCGCCTCCGTACGGGACGCGCATAATGGTGTTACCATGCCACACTTTCGGCGGGATTATCCATGAATCGGATTCACCCTGGCCGGCGCGCGTTACACACAAGACGATGTAATCCTTCGTTACTTCACGAGGAAAACGAAGTGTCTGCGTGCGCGAGTGCGCGCGGTACAGCCCCGAGTATTCCACTCTAAACCCGGCGGGCAAAACACCCAAAGGACCAATCCAATTGCACACCGTGCATGGCGACGGAGCTGCCGAGACGATGTTTCCGTCAGTCAAGCTCCAGCACCTTGATGGAAGCCTCTCCCCATTCTTTGTGAAAACGCCGAAACGAACCCAAACGCCGGGCTTCACACGGAATGTGACCGATGCACATTTGGACGGTGTAACAACCACCGCCCAATTGTGGCAGATCGCCGGAAGGTAGACCGTATACACCTCTCCCTTCCAAGTCACCGACCACATCTCTGCCGGTGCGGCATATTGCATATGCCGCACCGGCGAACCGAATGCCACAACGACGCCGTAGTGCACCTCCCCGCCTTTTGAAATCATGGCGGTAAGCTTTTCCCCAACCACGAGCGTGGTGGGAGTGCCCGGGCTTTCGGTTACCTTCATGAGCAACCGAACTACCCCCCTTGGCGGCATACCAAACGCCACAAACGCCACGCGGCGATTCCTCATCGCCTCCGCGCGCGTTTTTGCAAACGGCGCGGCACCAAAATGCCGCCACGCAAACCCATCTGCGTGCGCGGCGGGAATCATACTCATGATAACGATCGCGGCAAGCGCTGACATTGCGGCGATTACCACCATCAGTGCCAACACGATGCACGCATCCCACAACTTCTTGCGCATTTTCTTCGCCATCTCATACCCCTCCAATGTTAATTAAAAGAACTCTCTCCACTCTATTGTGAAGAGTTATCCAATCAGGAATTATTCCCAATCGGATAACTCTTCACAAAATGCGCCGTCACAACAAACCTATCACTTCTCTTGCCAAACACATTGCAAGTGACAAGCGTCAATTCCTTTCCCTGAACCAAGAGGTTGATTGCATCGGTTGTCGTGTTTTGCTTCTTTACGGTATACACCGCATATTCATACACGGTAGTGGATGAATACACAAGTATGCGCGCTCCTTTGCGGAAATTTTGAATACCATCAAATGTTTTATACGCGTGATTATATATTCCCGGCAAATAACTTGAGTGCCCGAACAAAATTACATTTCCACGCTCGCCAAGCTTTGCGGAACGCCAATACCGTACCGCGCCAACCAAAAGTGCCTTATCCAATATATTTGCATTTCTGGTGTCCGGATTTTCAACTGACGCCGATGTGTGAATAGACGGCATGACAATTTTTATCGGATTTTCCGCGTGCACTTTTGGTGGCAACACATACGCTTGTGCCGGTGAAATTGATGCGAGCGTAATTGCCGGAGCAACAGCCGTATCTGGATCTTCCACGTAATGAGCATCCGGAATAATTCCGGAAAGTGCGAGCAAAAAGGCCGTTACTAAAAATATAGTAAGCGTAAGCGTAATAAATACCCATCTGCGAGTATATATTGCCGCGCAAATATGCACAATGCGTCCCGCATGTATCGGTATTTCATTCATATTGTCTTAATAAGAAATACACCAAAATGGCTGGAATGTCAAGCAGCGTCAGTTTGTTGGTTTGCGGAAATCGGATTTTAATAAATGCCCCTGCGCGACGCCACGAGCGTCGCGCAGGGTGGGCTTCCTAAATCACATTACATTCGCGAAAAACGTTCCCATATCGGTCAATGGTCCTGCGTGCAAGTACTTCCGAAAAATCAAAAACCATTCCTTGGTGGGCTATTTCATTGCGAACTTTGTGTGCCTCCCACGCGTCGTTTAGTGTTCCAAGCCCACCGGAAGAAGCGACATGCTTGAGTTGCTCTCCTATACTTTCACCTTGATAACCACGACTGGTGAGCACTTCGCCAAGCATGATGTCCGCCTCAATGATTGCTTGTCGCCAATCGTTGATGTTTGAACTGCCGACAAGACTTTGGATATGTAGCCAGCGCGGATTTTTCTCAGCGGTGGAACTTGGTGGCGTTGGAAGCGGTCCAAAAATAACCTTATCGCGACGGCGCACTTCCGCAAGTTTCATACTTGCATAAACAAGCACCAGAAAAGCAATAACGATAAGTGAATATCCTATAATCGCAACAATAAACCATACGCGCATAAGCAATGCGCCGAGCGCACCGCCTGAAAACGAGCCGTTAATTATATGCTGAGCAGCATTGTAAATCAGCAAGAAAATATACTCTATATTGAGCGAGGTGAAATGTGCCGAAACCATTGACTGTAAGTATATCCTAAAGAACGCGCAACGGCTATCGCGTAAATCACATATGGGTTGATAGATTATGTGCCCCGCTGGCAAGAAATAATTTTATAAAAGAGGAGGCTCCGGTAGTCGGACAAGTCACTTTGGGGGTGCGACCCCAAAAGGGGTCGCACCCCCAGTAGGCAAAATCCGGAGCACCATGGTTTATTAGTATACTGAACAGACGGTCGCCAGTTTATATTACTTTTGTATAGAGATTTTTTCTACTTCTCCGCCGAAAGAAAAAAGGACGTCTTCGGCTTGGTGCGGGGCTGTACACTGCATACCAACGGGTAATTGCACTCCATCGCGATTTACAAATCCCATCGGAACGGAAAGCGCCGGCATTCCGGTGAGGTTAGCGGTTACCGTAAATAAATCTTCCACATACATTGAAACAGGGTCACTTTTTTCTCCGAAACGAAACGCAGGCGATGGAGAGGTCGGAACCACAATACAATCCACCTGCTCGTATGCTTTTTCATACTCTGCTGTTATGACAGAGCGGGCACGCAGCGCTTTGCGATAATACGCATCTATATATCCGGATGAAAGTACAAACGTACCTAAAAGTATGCGACGCTTAACTTCCGCACCAAATCCGATACTACGTGTTTGTATATAATCTTCCAGCAAGGTATCAGACTGTTTTGAGAAGCCATATCGTATACCATCAAGGCGAGACAGGTTCGTTGATGCTTCAGCCGGCATGATGACGTAATACACCGGGAGAGCATATTTGCTTGTGGGAAGTTTAATGTCCACAATTGTGTGCCCGGCAGACACCAGTGCTTTGAGAGTTTTATCAAAAAGTGAGCGAACATCTTTATCAATTCCGTCTTCAAGCAGATGATACGGCACGCCGATACGCATCTTTTGCGGTACGGCACGCTTGGGATATAGTCCATCGGGGATGGTTGTCGCATCAAGACGATCGCGTCCCGCAATGGCATTAAATAGAATCCGCGTATCGGAAACGGTTCTGCCGAGCGGACCGATTTGATCAAGAGAGGACCCCATGGCGATAAGCCCATGTCGCGACACAGCTCCATAAGTTGGCTTCAATCCGACCACTCCACATAGAGATGCAGGCTGACGAATTGAACCGCCCGTGTCTGAACCAAGCGCCACCGGTGCCATAAATGCGGAAACAGCGGTGGCAGATCCACCGGAAGAACCACCCGGAACGCGCGTCGTATCATGTGGGTTTTTAGTAACACCAAATGCCGAGTTTTCAGTTGAGCTACCCATTGCAAACTCATCCATGTTGGTGCGTCCGAGAATGAGTGCGTTGTTATCATGGGTGAGTTTTTTAATAGCCGTTGCTGTGTATGATGCTTGGTATGTCTCAAGCATGCGCGATGCCGCACTCACCGTTTTCCCCTCAATAAGCATATTATCTTTTACCGCGACAGGAATTCCGGTTAGAAGCGGAGTGTGCTCACCTTCGTCATCAATTCTCTTTTGTGCTTTATCAATGGCATCCTTATCCGCATCAAAAAGCTCCAAATACGCAAACAATCTTGTGTTTTCTTCTTTTGCGTAACTGTGTATTGTGTTAAAAAGCTCTCTCACAGAGATATCGCGCGCGCGAAGCGCGCGCGATATCTCTGTGAGAGAAAGTTTCGGTAATTCATTCATGTATAATTATTTTTTTAACGGAGAGCGCGTCACCGTTTCTTTTTGGGAACGCAGTTGTAATTTTTTGCGTATTGGTACCCGACGGAGTCGAATTATCATCATCGCGGAACACATTGTGCAGGAGCGGTACTTGCGGTACGGAAGTTTCCGATACCTCAAGTGATTCCAGTTGTCCTATATACTTCAAAACACTTTCAAACTCAGCGGATAACTTTGGCAAATCCTTATCCGGTACCGAAATCCGCGCCAGCTCCGCCAAGTGTTTTATTTCATCATATGTTGCCATATTGCCTGCATCATATCACATGCCGAGGCGCGCGCGAAAATCCTTTTCCGAAAGGACTGGAACACCAAGAGCAATTGCCTGTGCGCGCTTGGAGCCGGAGTTACTTCCAGCAACCACATACGATGTCTTTGCCGATACCGTTTGCGAAATTTTCCCCCCCGCCCCACGCACGAGTTCTTGCGCTTCTTGGCGCGAAAGCCGTTCAAGCGTACCGGTAAACACAACGGTACTTCCGTCAAACCCACTGTGTGTGTGTCGTGCATGAGGCGTCTGCAATATAATGTGTTTACGCATTCTGTCTAATAATTTTTTATTTGCAGACGTAGCAAACCACTGTACGACAGCTTTTGCCACTATTGGACCGATACCGTTTATGCTTGCCAATTCTTCTTCGCTTGCGCGCGCAAGCATATCAAGCGAATGATATTTTTTTGAAATAAGCAGTGCGGTTTCTTCCCCAATATGAGCAATAGAAAGTCCGGCCAACAATTTGTACAAGGGTACGCGCCTGGCGCCATCAATAGACGCTATCAGTTTGCTTGCAGATACTTTCTCAAACCCAGGCAACGCGAGCAATTCATCTTCGGTGAGTTCAAAAAAATCATCAAAATCGCTCACCAGATTGTGCTCCATAAGCAGTCTGACGGTTTTCGCCCCCAGCCCGTCAATATCAAGCGCCGTCTTCCCGGCAAAATGAATAAGCTTGCGCTCTTGCTGTGCAAATGAATCAGTCGCAACACACCTGTGTGCCGCCTCTCCTTTTACGCGCTCAATCATTCCATTCCCGCCACACAAAGGAGAGCTTTTGGGAAATCTCCATTTCTTCCGATTCCCGCTCCGAAATTCCTTGAGCACTTGTACAATTTCCGGAATGATATCACCCGCCTTTTGCACAACAACGGTATCACCGATACGGATATCCTTTTGTGCGATGAAATCTTCATTGTGCAACGTGGCGCGCGAGACAGTTGTTCCGGCAACGGTAATCGGCTTTAATTGCGCAACCGGTGTCAGCACACCGGTACGCCCCACCTGCAATGTAATATCTTTTACCACGGTCGTTGTTTGTTCCGCCGGAAACTTTAACGCAACGGCAAACCGCGGCGCTTTGCCGGTGTAACCGAGTGCCTCTTGATATTCACGCTCCTCAACTTTTATCGCTATACCGTCAATTTGATAATCTTCTTTTCCCCTCGCGTCACCTTGCCAATACCTCCAATACTCCATTATTTCATCAAGAGTATTTACATGGCGCGCGTGCGGGTTAACAGGTAACCCAAGAGATGACAGATAATCAAGCTCTTTGGTTTGTTCACTTGGAAAATGTTCATTGGTACGAGCAAGATCATAGCAAAAAAATGCAAGCGGGCGTGATGCGGCGACAGATGGGTCAAGCTGACGAATAGAGCCGGCGGCTGCATTGCGAGGATTTGCAAACGGTTGCTCTCCGGATTTCCCGCGCATCTCATTAAGTACGGAAAATCCGGTGCGCGTCATAAATACTTCACCCTCCGCGATGATATCAACAGCGCGAGCAAGACGCGTAGGTACACTTTGTATAGTGACAATATTGTGCGTTACATCTTCTCCCACCACACCGTTTCCCCGCGTTGCCGCAAGCATCAGTTCTCCCGCGCGATATGTCAGTACTATTTTCAATCCGTCAATCTTCAATTCACATTCATAGGTTGGAACCACAGTTTTTCCCAATTTATTTTCAAGTGCGCGCTTCACACGCTCGTCAAACAAGTGAAGTTCTTCTTCATTGAAAATATCATTAAAAGACCACTGCCTTACTTCGTGTGTAACCTTTTTAAAGGCCTTGAGTGGGGCGCCGGCAACACGTTGCGTGGGTGAGCTTGATGTAATAAGTTCCGGATATGCTTCCTCAAGAAGCGAGAGCTCGTGCTTGAGCGAATCAAGAGCATCATCCGATATGCGCGATTCATCTTTTTCATGATAGCTCGCACGATACGCGCTAATGTGTTTTTGAAGTAAGCGAGCGCGTGAACTGATATGTTTAGGAACCATATTTTATAGAAACCCCCTTTACGGTCGTATGCGTGTTCACATTGCAGTTATTTTGTCCAACATCGTAAAAGCCGGTAGAAAAAATATATGTTGTATAAGGAGAGCTGGTTTCCTTATAAACCACTACGTTGGCGCAGACATCTAAACTGATATTCCTTATCTTGGAGATTTCATATTTACGATAGCCATTAACATTCGTTTCAGTAAAATGATCTAACCCTGCACAATAAATATACCCATCCGTACTGTCGGTAAATGCAGACTGTTGCTGATCTGCATATAGCGCACACTCCATCGCAGAATCGGCGGCGTAATATGCTTTTTGCGAAGCGACAGCCGTGGAAGAAAGAACCACTTGCTTATATCCAAAAGACGCCATGGTCAACCCGATAAGCAATACTACGGAAGCGAAAATAATTGCAATGAAAAGGGCAATGCCTGATTCTTTTGTATGGTACGGTGTGTGTTGTGATGTGCTCATATAAATAATGTTTATTCCCACGAAGTAAGAATATCCGTTGCAGTAACTGACTGTACCCCTGCCTGCTCTCTCCACGTAACAGTTACTTCAACCTTAATTGCGGTATCGCTCATTTTTGTTGTTACAATTTTCCTGGAGAAAATTGTTGGTGTATTCCCCAGGGAAGAAATTGTATATGCATATAATGGCGATGATGTAAGGTACAATTTCCCGCACACCCCACCGGAACAAGTGGCAAGAGCCCCACTTGTAAACGGCGGAGTGCTAACATATTGTGATTTTGTCATATCCAATGAGCACGGCGTACCGCCCAAGCACTGGAGCACATTATAGCCGGAACCATATGTATTTGTAGTAAAAACATCCCACCAGGTACTACAATTTATTCCATTATTTGAGAAACACTCCTTTATATATATCTTGTCACGAATTGCATGGATATATTCAACACCCTCTTGGGCAAGAAATGTGGCAGCGCTCTTATCGTGCGCTATCGTCGTTGCATTTATTGAGTTTTCGGTAGCCGCAAACGGCCCGGTAATGGCAACCATAATAATCGCTAGCGCAACAAGTGTTTCAACAAGTGTAAATCCTTTTGTGGAAGTGCTGTGTATCATACTATTGTACATATATCTTACGCGGTGTAACAACGGTCTCCAAATGGAAGCCCCTTTGCTGTGTGTTGTGTGGCAATGTATATGTCCCACCAACACGAATAATGGTGAGCGTCTGACTAGCTTTGGAAGACGCTCCGGCAGTATACGTTTTAGATGAGAAACTGAGCTTCTTTATATAAACCGGGGCATGCGTCAAGGCATATGGAGTTCCGCCGTTTATGCTTTTACATATCTGTGGCTTGATGGAAGAAACGGTACATAAACTATACGTAACCGGAAGTGATAACGAGTTAGTAAAGAGAAAAGAATCCCCGCTACCACACTGCCCTGACTCACATGTGCCACTGCGAATATCATATGACATGGCACTAAGCGCAAAAGATACATTATTTATTGCGCTTGTTGACGTACGAACATTTCCACTGGCAGAGATGAGTGAGAAATAAGTTCCCGCGACAAGCGTAATAACAATACTGAAAATACCAAGCGATACAATTAGCTCAATAAGTGTAAATCCTTTTTGGGTTCGTATATACATAAAAATTTTAAATTATGGTGTGCAATATGGAGAAACCGGCGTGTCTGATACCGATACGGTACCAGCCTCATATGGAATAGATGAGCCATACCCCCTCACTAAAATATATCGCGAGGCGCCAAGACGAGAAATTTTTATACAAGCTGTATCGCCTTTTGCGATAATAGCTGGTGGACTACTCTCAAAAAAGACATATATACTGTTCGGGCGCGTAAAAGAAATATCCAACTTCCCGGCACCGCTCCCGGTACTGCTACAATTAATTAAGCCTCCTGAGTATACACACACGTCGGAAATTGTTACACCACTGTGAATAACAAATCTTCTTATCGTGGTGTCATTTGAAGAAAAAATACAATCTCCGACTTTTTGATCCGGCGGAATAATGCCGGAGAATGAGAGATTTTTATGGCAGTCTGTGCTGGCTACCGCTCCATTATCTGCAAAAAGCGTATACGTGTCGGTATTTTTGTTTGGAAGGGCTATATTAAAATCAACACCATATGCATAATTTCCTGCATCAGTAGCTCCACTGGTTGCGCTCTTCCCTGAGAATCCATATGCTTGCGCCTCTCGAATGGAAAGTGCGATATTATATGTGGTATTCGTTAATATAACAGACCGCTCAAAAGAGCGCTGCCCCGTCACAACTACCACCGTAACAACACCGATGATAGCGAGAACTATCAACATCTCAATGAGCGTAAATCCTTTTGATGAGGCTATAGATGTATGAGCCATGGTATTATATGGAAGATATTCCATCCGGTGAACAACGCCATAAGAAATCCCGCCGCCAAAAATGGAGCAAACGGAACTTCAATACCCGTTCTATGTCCTTTTGGAGCGCGTGCCAGAATGAACAATCCCACAATTGCCCCTATCCAAAACGAATATAGAAATCCTGAAAATGCAAGAGGTGCTACAAGCAACGAAAGCCCAAAGGCAAAAGGAGCATCAGCTAACCCCATTGCCTTCCCGTTTGAAACATAGTGGAGTGCAACAAGAGAAAATCCGATAAGAAGCGCCATGGCAAATGCTCCCCAAAATGCCTGCGTACTTGGAGCTGAAACGGCAATAAACGCAATGCTCATAATCACAAAAAATATATTAAATGGCGTCGGAATGATGGTGTGTCGCATATCATAAAGCACTATTGCCCCAACAAAGAAAAGAGCGCTCAGAAAAAATAACAATGAGAATGATATACCGAATAAAAAGTAACTCAACATAAAAAGAGTGCCAAGTGCCGCCTCAACGACAGTTGAGGCGGCACTCACATGCGTACCGCAATGCGAACATCGCCCGCGCGCAAAGAGCCACGAGAAAATCGGCACCACGTCTTTTGCCGTAAGAGTTGCGGTACACGAATCACAATATGAGCGTCCGCTCCACCACCCTTCACCCGTGCCAAAGCGTGCCACAACCACTCCTAAAAAGCTGGCGATGATTGTGCCGAACGCAAAAAAGAAAATGGCGAATAAATACGTAATTGATATCATATGCGAATATATTCAGTGTACCGTATCTTCTCTAATTATAAAACACTTCACCCGGGCTTAAGCCCGGGTGAAGTGTTTTATAATTAATTATTTATTTAATAAATAATTATAATAAATGTTATTCCCTAAGAAGAACACGTAGCTGTTACAGTTGTTAGTGCCGAACTTATCACGCCTCTAAAACCGGTTGAATCAATGCACCAATATTTCCCGGTTGAAAGCTCTGCCTGTATCCAAAATGTACCACCCTGTGCGGTATATTGTATAATGTGACTTTTGGCATGGATATAAGCATTTGCAAGCGCTCGCCCAACAGTACCATCAACAGTAGTAGTATCGGTACTTGCTAAAGACAGTAAAGCTACCTTTGAATTCCCCGGCGTACCACTCCACGAATAGGTTGCAACACCGTCAATAACCGAAGTGCCGGTATTCCCATAAGTATTACTGTCCCCAGGGTAATCAATTGATGATTGAGTAAGTATTGAAGACAGATCTTCCTTAACGGCGGCATCAGAGCCTTTACCTCGCGCAGTCATAAGATTTACAATTATAATGGAAGAGAGAATACCGATGATGGCGATAACCACCAAAAGTTCTATGAGCGTAAAACCTCGCTCAGGGTTTTTTGTATGAAGTATATTTTGCATAATAATAATATTATTGTAAGCCGGAACTGATAATGTTACATTCCGTGCTTTTAAGTATAAACGAAATGCCTTGGTTGCAATACAAGTATATGTGGATAACTATATTGGATGCTTTTCGGATAAAACGATACGCATAACATGGCGAATGCTTAAAAAGCATTCGCCATGTTATAGATTGGAACAAGTACGGATACAATCAATACACCGACACCGACGCCAAGGAGAATAATCATAAGCGGTTCAATAAGATCAACGAGCGTATCCACCGCAGTCATGACTTCTCGCGAATAAAACTTTGAAAGAGTTTCAAGGATGCTTCCAAGCTCGCCTGTTTCCTCACCCACTTTAATCATGGCGGTCATAATGCCCGGGATTTCATTCGGATGCGATGCAAGAGCGTCGGAAATGGACGAACCGGCGCGCACTGCGTCTTCGGTTTGCTTTAAGATATTTTTATATACATAATTATCAACAACACTGCTTGAGATTTTAATCACATCAATGACAGGCACACCTGAAGAAAGCATGGTTGAAAAGTTATCAGTGATGTGTGATAAATATAATTTCTTATACAAACTACCAATATAAGGTATGGAAATTTTGAATCTATCAAACGCGTATCTGCCCGGGCCTGTCTGCAGTGAGTGATACAAATATACTCCACCGGCAGCAATAGCAATTAAAATAAAAATCCCATAATGCACAAGGATATATGAAAGATCCATGACAACCTGCGTATAAAACGGAATTTTTTGACCTGAGCTCACTAAGATTTTAGTTATATTTGGAATAACAAACGTTAACATAAGACCCATAACTATAAAGAAAGTTGCAATGACAAATGCTGGATACACAAGTGCGTTTTTCGCTTTGCTTACAACAGCATAGGTGCGGTCAAGATAGTCCGCAAGGAAATTGAATATTTCCGAAAGCCGCCCGGATTCTTCCCCTGCACGCACCATGTTTACATAAAAAACTCCAAACACTTTCGGGTGGCGCGATAGCGCTTTTGATATGGCGCTTCCGCCTTGTAAATCATCCGCCACTTGCGTCAACGTATCGGACAAAAGCTCATTATCAACTTCTTCCGCCAATAATCTGAAAATGCGAAGTGCTGAAACCTGTGCGGTGAAAAGCGTGGCGATTTGGCGAGACAATATGACGACCTCCTTGTTTGAAACCCTCTGAAAAAGTTTCATCTGCAAAGAAAGTATTCCTCCCCCGACCGGCTCAATTGATGAAATAATCAGCTCCCTGCGCTGCAGTGCGGCAACTGCAACATCCATCGAGAGTGCCTCTATGGTGCCACTCCTCTCGTGAGAATCTTTATCAAGTGCGTGATAAGTAAACAACATAAATGCTATTATTTTTACAAATAACGTTCAAACGTTTTTGTATCAAAAGAGTGCTCATATGCATGCTCAATTGTAACTTCCCCGCGACGAACAAGATCCGCAAGTGTTCTATCCATATCTATCATTCCATCTTTTAATGAGGTTTGAATGACTGTGGAGATTTCATTTGTACGACCTTCGCGAATGAGATTTGCCACTGCGCTGTTATTGAGAAGGAGCTCATATGCCGGAATAAGTCCGCCGGAAATCCGCGGAATAAGCCGTTGTGAGAAAATCCCGGAAAGCGAGCCAGCAAGCTGAACCCGCACTTGCTCTTGTTGTTCCGCCGGAAAAATATCAATGATGCGATCAATGGTTTGCGCGGCGTTGTTTGTGTGAAGAGTTGAAAGTACCAGGTGACCGGTTTCGGCGGCGGTTACAGCGGACGATATGGTCTCTTTGTTTCTCATCTCACCAAGCATGATGATATTTACGTCTTCACGAAACGCTGCCTGCAACGCAATATGAAAATCGGGAGTATCCGTGTGCACTTCTCTCTGATGAATGAGAGATTTTCCTTTTTCAAAAAGATATTCAATCGGATTTTCAATAGTGATAATATGCTCGCTCCGAGCATGATTGATACTGTCAACAATAGCGGCGAGCGTGGTCGTCTTTCCCTGCCCAACCGGACCAACCACAATAAAAAACCCTTGCGCACGGTGCGTAAATATATCAAGGATTGGCGGGAGATTTAATTGCGCGATGGTGCGAATTGCGTGCGGGATGAGTCGCATAGCGATGGCAACAACCCCTTGCACGATGTATCCATTTATACGAAAGCGCCCTTTATCACCGTGCGAGTATGCAAAATCAACCGATTGATTTTGCTCAAGGATTTTCATGCGAGCCTCGGGCAATATACTCCTTAGAATTCCATCCATCTCACCATCGGTGAGCTCCGGTTGTTGCAGAAGCGGTATCAACGCCCCGTCAACGCGAATAATCGGACGCCTACCGGAAGTTAAATGCAGGTCGGACCCACCCTCGTTTATAACGATCTCAAGTAACTCTTTTAATTTCTGTTCCGGTGTGTTCATGAGATTTTTTGTTCTATTATATTAATTGTACTTTCAACCACCTCCGAAGGAATGGCGGACGCTTTCACAATATATCCGTCAACATTTAGTTGTTTTGCGTGCTCCTTATCCGCATCTTGACCTTGGTTTGACAACACTATAATTTTAGCACCTTGTGCGAGTTTTTCACGACGCAACTCTTCGAGTGTTTCAAATCCGTTTATGTCAGGCATAACAATATCCAATAATAAAGCATCTATCTTCTGTACACCCTCTCTTAGAGCCCCAAGCAAATCTCTTCCGGAAGTAAAAGAGACTACTTTGTGTCCGGAGCTTTGAAACTTTGCCACATACATGCTTAACAAAAACTGATCGTCATCAACAAGAAATATCGTATAAGAAGTTCCCATATTATTTAGTGTATCATTATTCTGTTAAAAATTCACCACCCAGCATGTTCATTTCTTCAAAAGGAATCGTGCCGGAAAGAGCTTTTATAATAGCATCCTCCTTCATCGTAAACATACCCTGACTACGCATGTATTCATATATATTTTCAGCAACGGGGGCGGTAAGCACTATATGCTCAAGGTCTTTATCCATTGTTAACGTTTCAAACACCCCTATGCGACCAGCAATACCGTCCGGGCACTCGGTCGTTTGCGATGCATGATAAAATTCCTTAAATTGTGGAATATACTTATGATATTCATCAGGCAAATCAGAGAATTCTTTTGCGAGCAATAATTTCATACTGTCACTTACGGGAAACGGCTTCCCGGCATGCGTACAAAGTTTTTTTACCAAACGCTGACCGATAACGCCAATGAGAGTCGGTGCAATAAGATACGGATCAACACCCATGTCAATAAGGCGCGGAACAACATCCGCAACAGTGTTTGTGTGCACGGTTGAAAACACAAGGTGTCCGGTGAGCGCGGCTTGCACGGCAAGCCGCGCTGTTTCTTTATCGCGGATCTCTCCAATCATAATTACATCAGGATCTTGTCGCAATATTGAACGCAGTCCGGTGGCAAAATCATATCCGATTTCCGGATGTACTTGCGATTGCGAAACGCCATTTATTTTATACTCCACCGGATCCTCAAGAGATACCACATTGCGCGTTTCCCTATCAAGCGATGAAAGCATCGCAAAAAGTGTGGTTGACTTACCGGAACCAGTTGGTCCGGAAATAAGAATAATCCCATACGGCTTCTGCAACATGTCATGCACCACTTCAAGAGTGTGATCCAAAAGACCGAGTGATTTGATGGTTACATTCGTGTTGGTTTGATCAAGAATACGCATCACTACTTTCTCTCCAAATTCTGTAGGAAAAGTTGAAACACGAAAATCAATGCGCCTGTCGCTTATTGTTGCGGAAAATCGACCGTCTTGCGGTTTGCGCTTCTCGTCAAGGCGCATTTGAGAAAGTATCTTGATACGTGCCGTAACCGCTTGATGTACTTTCCCGGGGAGAGTGAGCGAGGTGTGCAATTCTCCATCAATACGAAAACGCACGCGGGTATTTCGTGCTGTCGGCTCAACATGTATGTCTGAAGCCTTCCCCTCTACCGCATAGTGTAAAATTGTCGCTACTATTTTCGTTACAGGGGCATCAGTTTTTATATGCTGATCATTTTGCGTTTCCGTTTCTTTCGTTTCTTTCTCCAATTCTTGTTGGGCTTCTTTAGATGTTGTATCAAACTCAGACAATGCTTCTTTTACTTCACCCGTCATACTCTCGTACTGATCTAGCACATTGTTCAAATCCTCATGAGAGATAATATACAACACATAAGGAATGCCGATACGGGTTGAGATAAACTGTAGTGCATCTATCGCCTCCATATCATCAGGATCTGTAATTCCAACCTCAAGTGCTCCGTCCACGATTGCGAGGGGAACAAATTGGTAATGTCGCGCCGATTCTTCCGGAATATATAAAAGTATCTTTGACGGTATTATTGAATTATCAAGTATCTTGTGCGGCAGATGATAATAATCACCGAGAACGGACAAAAGCGTCTCAATAAATACGCCGTGTTTTTTTAAAACATCCTCAAGAGAGGCTTTTGACGCGCGCACTTCGTCAAGAATTGCTTTCTTATCATCGGCCTGGAGAACCCCTTTTTGTATGAGTATATCAAGAGTGTGCATACTGTTTATTTAATTTTCACATTAACGAAATAATGCAAATGGGTCAGTGCGCCCCATAGACTCATGTCCGACCGGAATAGCTATATTTGTAAGCGCGTTAAAACGAGGGTCTGATAATACACTTGTATCAAGTTGTATTGAGCCGATATTAGAAAATAAATCCGTAGATACCGTTGCGGTAATTGTAGACAAATGTATGTTCGTGGATGTGAAATACAAATAGCCACCCGCAAGTGCGACAATTATTATAAAACCGATGAGAATTGGATTGAATGATAATTTATTTTTCATGGTATTTTATGATGCCGATGGGAGTCGGTATATTTGCAACATAAGCGAATAATCATATAAGTTTGTATTTTGTTTTTTGGCACCCGGAGCCGGTTGCGAAATATTCGCTTTAATGGAAAGAGATGTCACGTCAACAAGGCGCAAGCTTCTCTCAAGCCCATCTAAAAATTGGCGGAAGCTGCCATACGTTCCTTTGCCGGATATGCCCAATATAAATGTCTTATACGGCTTCCGTTTCTCTGCCGGTACGTTTTGCCGAGAGCTATTACCCTGGTCTTTTATATTGAATTTGCTCAGTGTAAATCCCGAACGCAAAGCAAGCGCATTTATATTAAGCAAAAAATGTGCCGTACCGTTTGTGGGCGGAAGCATTTCTGAAAGACGAGCAATGTCTGCCGGGGATATGTTATTTTTCTTTTCTTCAAGGCGCGTTTCTTTCTGTGAATATTTCTTCATTGTCTTCGCGACCCCGTGCTCTGAAGTTATTTTCGTATGAAGCGCCTGAATATTCCCAGTATATGTAGGCTGAATATACCAGAAATATAATCCGAAGGCGACAAGTAATTCCAAAATTATTATGAGGCGCTGGTTCATAGTGCTGTTGTGGTGGCGTGCGATTGCGCGGAAATGGTTGACGAAGCCATAATGGCAGTGGTTGTTGCAGTACCCATTCCACTCACCACGGCGGAGAAATTTCCAACCAGGCTTTTGCTTATGACGCCCGAAACGGTGAATCTTATATTGCCGGTTTCATTATCCACTGATATATCGGAAAATGTCACATTCGAGAGGTTTTTATTTCCCTCAAGCGTGCGAGATTCCACCACCAATGTATTAAAATCACGAGCTATGCCATCTGCTTTCATAGATGCCGACCCATCTTTTGGATTAATGGCTATGCCCAAAGAAGTGAAGCGTACATTTCGGGGAGTGTCCGCACTAAACATATCAAGAAAACGAGAAATGGTTACGTGCGTGTTCAATAATCCTTGCGCAACGATTAGTTGATTATTAAGGGTTGTTATTTTTTGTATGGGCGTGGCATTGAAAGATTGCTGGGTGGTCTGCACATCCTTATGAACCAACGCCAAATTGTGTTGCAAATACATTTGATATAGAAATACACTAAGTGCCATAAGCGAAGCCAGCACAAAGACACCGAATGCTATAAAACCAAACGCTCCCTCAAAATCCAAGCGCCATCGCCTTTTTGGGGCAGACTGTGGCGGAAGCGGAACGAAAGATGTCGGTATGTGTGAGAAAGATTGCATGTGTATATTATTCAGTATATAAGTAACGCTCCATATTTGTAACAAAAGTTATGCACAGGCGATGTGTTATCCGGAATTTTCCGTCGCGAAAATCTACGAGAAAAAATTATTAGTCTTCCAGTTTACGAAGCGCCAGCCCAACCGCAACGGAAAATTCCGGACCTATTTCTCGCAGTGTGTCGCGCATAAACTCCGGTGCTTTGGTTTTTGCAAACGGATCGGCAATTCGCGTGTCAACCGCAAAGAATGTTTTTGCATATTGTACAAGCCCTTTTGTCACCCCGCCACCGCCCGTTAGAATGACTGTGGAAACCGCACGATTATATGTTGTCTCAAACTGCGTTAAGACACGCTTCGCTTCTGTGAAGATTTCTGAATAAACATTTTCAAGCACGGTGTGCATCAGTGCATCTTCCGCGTCATCAAAACCACCACTCTTTTTAATAAGTTCCGCCTGTTCAGTTTCAATATGTTTCGTCGTAGCGATAGCGCGCGTTACGTCTTCGCCACCGTGAGGGATTGAGTGCGAAGATCCGACTACATTTTGTTCAACCACATACATCTTTGTGTATGCCGAGCCGATATCAATAATCATTATCGGTTTTGCAGGCTCGTCAACCACAGCGCGGATAGTGCTGAAAATTTCAATTTCAAAAAAAGATGCTGAGAGCCCCGCGCTGCGTGCCACATTTTCAAGCAAGGTTATTTCATCTCTATGCACCGCCACAAGAAGCACTTGTACAGTGTTGGGCGAATCGGCTTCTCGCTCTTTTGCCTTCCCGCCCGGCAACACAAACCAATTAAGCTGTACTTCTTCTATAGGTACCGGAATATATTTTCGCGCTTCAAGCTCAATGATGGTGCGCTGTTCATCCGCATCCGCGCGATATGGCAACTCAACAAACACAAGCAGCGAGCGAACGGACGGGATGGAGATACCACTATCGGCAGTGGTCACACTTGCCTCGCGCAACAGATCTGTGAGAGTTTTCGCGATGGTGTCTGCCGGCAAGTTTGTTGCTTGTCCGACCGCTACGTTTGCATACGGACCAAGCGCAAGCTCACCATACGTTTCAAGCATTATGATGCCATGCTCTTTGTGCAACTGAACCACCTTAAGAGAAGACGAGCCAATGTCAACTCCAAGTACGCTTTTCTTTTTTTCTGAAGAAAATATTTGTGAGAAAAATCCCATACATGTTATGTTAACATACGTACAAAGTGAATGTGTATACAACAATCGTACAATTCGTGTTGGACATCTTGTTTTCCCAAAGCGGAGATGGGCAACTTGTGCACGACATGCAAGAAAGTGCGGTTGCGAAGCTAATTAACGTGCACGCACTTTCTTTTTCCGAGCCACCCATCGTTGCTCTGCTACCATTTCGTAATCGTAACGTGCGTGCACTTATTCATGAAGCGAAATATCACAACAACCGGAGAGCGCTCTTACTTTTGGGGAGTGCGTTTCGCGAATATGTTGCAGAAATAACCATGGAAGAAAGTTTTGGTGAGGTGGTAGCGATACCCATTCCGCTTGCTCCAAAACGTAAGCGCGAGCGCGGGTATAATCAAGTGGAAGAAATTATGCACTACGGCATTGATGATGCAGAAATGATATCTATGAAAAATTATTTGGTACGCGCGCGCGAAACACCATCGCAAACAACACTTTCCAAAAATGAGCGTCTGCATAATATGCACGATGCTTTTTCTGTGACCAAGGTGCTTGACCCGAACAAAACATATTTGCTTTGCGATGATGTGTGTACAACAGGAGCCACATTACGCTCCGGTATCGTAGCGCTAAGAAAAGCGGGAGCGCAACATATTTTGCCAATTGCCATTGCGTATTCGTAAAAAGCCCTCACCCCACCCCCCGCGCGCCTTCGGCGCGCGGGGGGTGGGGTGAGGCGACGCGTGGCAATTTTTACATTATTAGATAATATATCTGCTATACTTAATTTTAATTCAGTATGTATATATACATCAGCGCGGTAACAATAGCGGCATTTCTTCAAATAGGAACTATTTATCTTTTACGAGAAGATATCTTAAAAAGTATTCTATATGCTATTCCACTCATTTTAATTTATCAATTATTATTCCTTTGGAGTTATTCAAGTGCACCAAAATTCATTACCATTTGGTTTATAACCACAGTTTTAACAAACGGATTGGCATTTTTAGTTGGCTATTTTATCTGGAAAGAACATGTATCAATTTGGAATCTCATCGGAGTGGCACTCATCATTGCCGGGATTATTTTCTTACGTCTAAAATAAGACAGCACCACATAAACAAAGTACTCATCAATTTTATCTTATGTCTTTAAAAACAGAGAAATGGCTCCGGGAGTGCTCTGTTGATAACATAGACACACAATAAATCATATTGCGGTATGTATTCCATTAATGTCTAATATCCGACCTTCCACTATTTTTCGCTGTGGAAGGTTGGACCTTCCACAGATAATATATTTGTATAGACATGGTTATTTGTGATTATTTTTAGGTAAAGATTTTTTCTTACCCGAATGTAAATGTTTTGCATTTTTTACAGAAATAACGCTATCACCCGTTTGCTTCTCAATCACTTTTCTTGCTTGCGCTGCGGCGCTACCACCACGTCGAGCTACAGTTTTATTTTTTGCAAGGCCTTTCGGTTTTTGTTTCTTGGATATTTCCGTTGTTGAGGCTTCAGCAAGCATATTGAGAATCAATTCCAAATTAGTCATATTGTCTCTCAAGTTTTGTTTTTTGAGCTCCTTAAATTTCTTATATTGTCTAACTGATTTCCCTGACCACGCTTTTGTAATTTCATCAGTTAAAATTGCATATTCCAGACCTTCTTTCATGCCTCTAACTTGCCACTCATCCGTTAATTCATTTCTAACTTCAATACTTTTGAGACGTTGATTTATCCACTCTTTTGAGTAACCTTTTTGTAAGTACGTTTTCATCGCTCTCTCAAAAGCAAGTTCTGGATCTTCTGTCTCCTCAATTCTTTCATAACCGATTTTTGCAAGCCATAATTTAAATGGTTCTGCTTTTGGTGAAGGAATGGACTGAATAAGCCGTAATAAATTTTCAGTATTCAAAATATCTGTTTTATAAAATTTACCGTCAGAGGACTGCATTTTCAGTTGTCCGATTTTTTCGGACAACTGACTTCCCTCAATCAATAGCTTCTTTTTTAAGTCGTTCCAATATTTTCTCGGTCTTGTATTTCCGGTTAAAACCTCAATTACATCAATAATTGAAAAAAACCAAAGTTCATTCTTTTCATCCCAATGCCGACGAACTTGTTTTTGATTAAATAAAATTATTGAATTATCTTTTTTCATACTTTAATTTGGTTAAATTTTAATTTTCCAACCACAGTACCTGCAAAAATATCTGCAAATGATTTTTCTTCACATTCTTTTTCCATAACTGAGAAAATCCATTTTATCAATTTGTATTTATCTCCAACGAGATGCTCTTTTTTCTTATTCCTCAAATCGTAAGTTAGCGAGGTAACATCTTGAGAATTTTTGATAATCACTTCATTTGTTTGATCATCATCATAAAACCTTTTTATAAGTGAAATTGCTGACGTAATTTGTAACGCTTTGGCTTGTCCAATTCCAGAAATTTTTTGTAAATCATCAATAGTAATCATTAAAAAATTCTTTCCGAATTCTTTAATGATTTGTTGTGCTAATTTTTGAACATTCTTTCCTTTGATCCAGCTTCCAAGCAAAATTGCCAAAAGATCACTTTTTGGAGGTGCTTCCGGACCTTTTTTGAGAAATTTTTCTCGCGGTCTATCAATTTTCGGAATGTCTTTGATCTTTGCCATAACTATTTTAGAAGCTGATCTATGTTAACTACCGGCGCTTTGGCTACCCTTTCCATTGTGCTGATTGTAATATTTTGTTTTTCATTCTAAAAATTACTTATATATGACCTATCCAAATTTTAGCATACTGTTATATTATCACTCAATAGTAAGTTATAATAGGTGTTGGAAATTGTAGCGGACCAGCAAAAACCAAAATTTTTTCTTTGCGATTTTTTCTTTTTTGCCCCACTATTTTTTGAAAAAGAATATTGTAGAAATGGCTCCAGGAGCATTTTTCTAGGATGGTTAACTTTGTTACCACATAAGATTAACTGCGTTGCGGTGTTTGTTGAATGAAATTCGAACATATTTTGAACAGAACCCCGACTGACG
>CAZFHH010000005.1:0-50166 GCA_964518755.1 uncultured Candidatus Saccharibacteria bacterium | reverse complement strand
CACTTCCACGACAGGTTCGCCTTCTGTAGGTGTTTCTGTTGATACTTCTGTTTCTGGCACTGTCTCCGGCACTGTTTCCGGCGCTGTTTCCGGCGCTGTTTCCGATTCTTCAAGATTTTCCGACTCTTCTTCCTGTGCAAAATCATCTGTGGAGATATTCATCAGCTTCGCATTGCGCAATTGTCTGCGTACCGCCTTTGCCGCTTTCTCTCTGATAAAGTACAACTTTGCACGGCGCACTTTTGAGCGACGAACTATCTCAATTTTATCAATAAGCGGAGAATAGAGCGGAAAAATCTTTTCAACCCCTATTCCAGAGAGTGTGGTACGCACCGTAAACGTGCCACCAGCCTCTGTTCCGTGCTTCACGGCGATAATGACGCCCTCAAAAACCTGTATGCGTGTCTTGCTCTTTTCAATGACTTTCTGGTGCACGCGAACCGTATCACCGGATCGTACACCGATTTTTACGCGCTCCTCTTTTTTGACCGGGGAAATAACTGTATCCATGCGCAGTACTGTACCATAAAAAAGCCTCCATGCAAACAATTCCACCTGAACGCCTTATATTGTCGCGCCGGGGAAAGACGACACGGCGCTCACAAAGTCTTCCGACGGAGGAGCGGTTACAACAATTTCCTTGCCGTCGGGGAGCACAAACGTGATGCGATAGGCGTGCAACCCAAGATGGGAAAGCCCAAGATCACAAGTGTGCTTCGGGGCATAAAGCTTGTCGCACACAATTGGATGATGGATGGCTTTGAAGTGCACACGTATCTGGTGTGTCCTGCCTGTTTCCGGCATGATACGCACAAAAGTATGCTCATCTGTGCTCGCTATTGCCTCCCAACGAGTAATTGCATCTCGCAACGTTCCCTTCGCTTTTCGTTGTGCTGAGCGCAAACGGAAATCTTTTCGTGACCGCCCGATTGGAAAATCAATAACGCCACTTTTTTCTTTGAGCACTCCGTATACAAACGCAAGATATATCTTTTTAGTTTTGTGTTCCTGAAAAGACCTCTTCAAGAACGCGTGTGCTTCATCTGTTTTTGCCAGAATGAGCACGCCCGTGGTGTCGGTATCAAGGCGGTGCACGATACCGGGACGAATAATAATCTCTCCGGAAACAAGACGCATCGGCTCCCCCACCCGTTTTGATTTTGGATAATGTATGGCAAACCAGTCTGAAATAGTTTCGGATTGTGTGTGCCCATCCGGATGCACCATGACCCCCCGCGGCTTATTGATAACCACCACATA
Organism: uncultured Candidatus Saccharibacteria bacterium; assembly: GCA_964518755.1. Classification (GTDB taxonomy): domain Bacteria; phylum Patescibacteriota; class Minisyncoccia; order Phycocordibacterales; family Phycocordibacteraceae; genus C7867-001. The sequence goes on along the minus strand of CAZFHH010000005.1, from coordinate 48,906 downwards.
TTCATCTTCATATAAAATCGGCATTCCCATATTATTTACACAGTAGCGCGCGTGGGCGTTGAGCGCCAGCGCCGCCGTGGCTATCGGCCACGGCGGCGCTGGCGCTTTCCATACGAAAAAAGAATTTCCTCAAACTCATTTTTAGTAAGCGCCGGCCAAAAAGTTTTTGTAAATGCCAGTTCACTGTATGCAGCTTGAAAAAGCAGAAAATTTGAAAGACGTTGTTCACCACCTGTGCGGATAATGAGATCCGGATCCGGAATAGATGAGCTCCACATCGCCGACTTGATATCCTCCACGGTAACGGAAGTTTTTCCTGAGTGAATAATCGCATTCACCGCACTTACAATCTCCGCTCGAGAACCATATGAAAAAGCAACGACGAGCGTTTGTTTGCTTACGCTCCCGGTTTCCTCCTCAAGACGCCTCGCTTCCTGAAGTAGTTTCCGTGGCATACGCGCTCTCTCCCCCACAAACCGAATACGTATGCCCTGTGCGCGAAGTTCTTCAAGCTCGTGTGTACACGCGGAAACAAAAAGGCGCATCAAATAAGAAACCTCTTTGGGTGGGCGCCGCCAGTTTTCAGTTGAGAATGCGTACACGATGAGTGTTTGAACACCGGCACTAAAAGCCCATTCGGAAACTTTTTTTAATGTGCTCAATCCCTCGCGATGACCTGAAAGAGTTGAAATTCCACGCGCAAGGGCATACCGACGATTCCCATCCATGATGATGCCGACACATTGTGGAATATTATATTTAACACCTAGTTGCGTATCTGAGATATTCACTATTATTTTATAACCTCCGCCTAGGAAATAAGTTACAAAAAGAAATTCACAATTTGCATTTACGACGTGCGCGTGGATGACCGCTGGGGTGGTATGATATAGCCATACATGCCACAAGTACCTTTATTTGAATGGGACGCACATGAATATGAGTTTGATGATAAACCAAGCGAGTGGTATTGGGCACTCGCGATTATTTCCGTTGGGGCAATTATCACAAGCATTCTATTCCAAAACTATTTGTTGGCAGCTGTTTTTATCGCGGCGGCTTTTGCCATCGGAATTCAAGCCGCGAAAGAACCACACAAGCATCATTTCAAACTTACGCACGGAGGGCTTCACATTGATCATCGCTTTTATCCGTTTGAACTGATGCACTCATTTAGTATTATTGAATATCTTGATGAAACCGAGCCACTCGCTCTATCAATAAAAACTCACAACCTGCTTGCGCCACATCTGATGATTCCTTTGGTGGACGTTAATCCGGATGCCGTATATGCACTTTTCTTTGCATACGTTGAAGAGGGCGATCATCCGGAAACATTTGTGGACCGTGTGATTGAGTTCTTTCATCTTTAAAAACTCTTGGCGAAAGAGCCCAAACCGTGTACAGTGCACAGTATGCGGTGTCAAACGGCGCCACTGTATCAAAAATGCCCTCGTCGTTCAATGGATAGGACGCTAGCTTGCGGAGCTGGTAATGTAGGTTCGATTCCTACCGGGGGCACCAAGAGCCCTGCCCGAACGTTTCGCCATGGCGAAACGTTCGGGCAGGGCAGAAAAATAGGCAGTTGGTAGGAACTACGCCACACTCTCGCCTCACGGAAATTCGTGGTTGTAATAAAAAATTAACAGTGATTGAGGAAAACTCAAGCGGTTTCTCTTTCGTTTTGATTGATTTTTTAGGTATTTCATATAGTATGATTTTAGTATTAAGTTCTGTTATTGGACTTAATTTGTACATTCCAAACTAAAAAAGGATGGCGACATGGGCAATCAAAACTTTCGGCAAATGCTGGAAAAACAATGGTCTCGTGGCAGCCTTGTGTGCGTCGGACTTGACAGTGATTTCAGTAAAATCCCCGAGTTCGCGAGCAGGAGCGGGAACGAGTGCGATGTGAGCGTCGCCAACACCATCGTCGCGTTCAACCGCGCGATTGTGGAAGCGACAAAAGACCTCGTGTGTGCCTATAAACCGAACATGGCATTCTACGAGGCATATGGCACGGAAGGCATCGGCGCATTACAGCGAACCATTGAGGACATCCACACAATAGCACCTGACGTTCCGGTGATTCTTGATGCCAAACGCGCTGACATTGGCAATACAAATGAGGGCTATGTGAAAGCTGTGTTTGACTTTCTACGTGCGGACGCCATCACGGTACATCCGTATCTTGGAGCCGAAGCGCTTCGTCCGTTCCTGGCAAGGGAGGATAGAGGAATTATCGTTCTTTGTCGGACTTCCAATCCGGGTGCGGGTGAATTTCAGGATTTGCTCGTGAATGGGGAGCCACTCTACCGCGTCGTCGCACGTCGCGTGGCAAACGAGTGGAACAAAAACGGAAACTGTATGCTCGTGGTAGGAGCAACGTATCCGGACGAGCTCCGCGAAGTTCGCGAGATTGTCGGCGATATGCCGATTCTCGTTCCGGGTATCGGCGCGCAGGGTGGCGACGTGGAGAAGACCGTTTCCGCCGGGAAGGATAGTCGCGGGGAAGGAATGATTATCAACTCCTCGCGTGGCATCATTTTTGCCTCGAAAGGTGAGGATTTTGCCGAAGTCGCTCGTCGCGAGACGGAGAAGCTCCGTAACCTAATCAACCAACACAGACCAACACAGATAGAAAGGAGATGAAATCATGAACGAAAAAGAGGTTTTGCAAATCCTCGGGAAAGTCGGAGCAGTAATCACTAATGGGCACATCGTCTACACGTCCGGCAAACACGGAACTGCGTACATCAACAAGGATGCGCTCTATCCGCACACAGCGGAAACATCTCGTATATGCTACGCCATCGCTGAGCGATTTGCGAATGATGACGTGCGGGTGGTCATCGCTCCGGCAATCGGCGGAGTGATTCTTTCGCAGTGGACGGCTCATCATTTAACCGAAATAAACGGTTACGAGGTGTTCGGTGTCTACGCAGAGAAATCCGAAAGCGGAGCTTTCGTCATCAAACGTGGCTATGACAAGTTCATCGCCAATAAGAACGTTCTAGTGGTGGAAGACGTTCTCACCACCGGTGGCTCCGCCAAGAAAGTGGTTGAGGCAACGCGAGCCCTCGGTGGCAACGTCGTCGGACTCGGCGTTCTGTGTAATCGCGGAGGAATCACACCGCAAGACGTGGACAATGTTCCCAGGATTGACGCGCTCGTGAACGTAAAGCTCGACGCGTGGGACGAAGCAACTTGTCCGCTCTGTAAGCGGAATGCTCCAGTCAATACGGACGTTGGCAAGGGGCGTGAGTTCCTCGCACACAAGTAAGTAAGTACGAATCCGCAACGGATTCTTCGGGTTCGCTATCGTAAGGTAGCGAACCCTTTTTCTTTTCTTTGGTTGCATTTGTTTTGGTAATTATCGGCGCGAATTTTTCCGAACCGGATGTGGTAGAATTTCCTATCGACTTTTTTCCACTACGCCGGAACGAAGCGGAAGAGATAGGTTTCGTAAAAAACTTTTCAGGAGATGGTTTCGCACTGTGTCGTAAAGATACATTCTACGGGTAATGTTTTCTTTGAAGCGCCCTGGTGGCGCTCCATGGAGCGCCACCAGGGCTGAAATACCAATCGTCATACCTAAAACATCGCCACCGCGCGAATTCGTCGAGCGTGATATAATAAGAACGGACCTAAATAAACATGGGAGGTGAGCCGTGTTAGAAGAGGATCTAAAACAAGAGGATGGATGTAGTTTTGGATGGGAGTGTAAAAAATGTGGGTACGAAACGTCAGAAATTATTGGCGCCATTCCGAGATGCCCACGCTGCGGAGAAGAAATGTCCCCCGCAGTACAACTGGAGGATCCTCCGGAGGGGTTTCAACACCCTTTCAAAAAAGGTGGACCTTACAGAACCACTTAAGAAGTATTGAGCCGGTGTCGGCTCTTAAGGGGGGTCATACCCCCCTCTTATGTTTTATATTGGAACGTTTTTGTATGCTACACTTATGGTAAGGTCATTTGGATATGAAAATGGAACTCTTTCAAAAAGGCATTTCTCACAATAACTTGCGTCTATAAATTAACGTGCTATTAATGGACGGGGTCGGTCAGTCTCTATGAAACAGAGGAGGGCGTGTATGTACACAAAGGTCACTCCTGGCGAGTTGCCAGTAGTTATTGTCGGCGGGCACCACTGCGTAAAAGTAGGGTGCTCTGAATATCATCACGTTAGGTACGGAGAGGCGTGCCGTGTTGGAGAGCGTGTTCCTCAAAAAATAAAATGTTCTGTCTGCGGGAGGCTTGTAGCAACCTGGTTTTCCATGTACACAAGAGAATACTGGCTCTCTGTGTACCCAAAAGAATAAGGACGGCCTGACAGGCCTCTTCTTTTTTCTCCCCCGTTCCTCATGGCGCCTTCCTCACAAGGCGCCATCCTTTTAAGACATCACTCTGTGGTAAAATAGACAGTGGGTAAACAAAAAACTTTTATGAAAATGGAACAATTTCAAAAAGAGGTGGACGATGGACCGGGCAGTTCACCACACAGTATTGGAGCCCCCATGAAATACTGGCACAAACAACTGAAGAGGTCGGTGAGTTGGCACGCGAAGTTAACGCTCGCTTTGGACACAAGAAAAAGAAAGCCACTGAGAGCGACAAAGAGCTTGGCGATGAAATGGCAGATATTATTTTTACACTGGCGTGCCTTGCCAATTCGCAACATATAGACCTGTCGATACACCTGCAAAGAGTCATAGACAAGTGCTACAACAGAGACAACGACCGTTTTGAGAAGAAAAAATAAATACTCAAGTTGGCGTGCCCATCCTTATCTACACATCATTTATTTTACTATTTTTTAATGACGAAAACGAAAAAAATAAATAAGAAACTGATAATTATCAAGTATGGGAGTAACACTCTTGTTACAAATGGTGCACATAATGAAACCTCGATTGATTACGAAAACATAGTTGCTCATGGACGGATTATCAATCACATACCTCACCCGACCATAATTGTAAGCTCCGGAGCGGTAGCATTTGGGAAAACCATGGGAAACAAGTTTGAATATATAAAGAACGAGGTTGCCAGAAGGAGAATATTTTCGGCACTTGGAAATCCGCACCTGTCCATCAACTGGGACCGTGCAATTCCAAAAAAACAAGTCTTGCAGGGACTAATTACTCACAGGGACCTAATCCTGGAAACACCAAGAGAAAGCATCGCTGAAATCATTTATTCGCTTTTTAACGATGGGACCGATAACAGTGCGGTGATACAGGTAAATGATAATGACTTTGTAACTGACGAGGAGCTGATTAAAATAAGGGGTGGTGACTTTGGCGATAATGACAAAACCACTGCCTTACTGGCAATATTGTGCGATAAAATTTTTACAGAAGTCGATGTTATATTTAACACAAGCTCAAATGGCGTTTTGGAAAACGGTAGCACCATTCCCTTGGTGCCCGCGGATAATTTGAAGAACTCTTATATTGAAAAGATTTGCGATGTGAGCAAAACCGACACGGGAACAGGCGGTATGAACACTAAATTAAAAATTATCCGCGACATGATACAAAATACCGATAAAACCACTACCTATATTATAAATGGAAAAAATCCTGGGCAATTGCAAGATGTGTTGCGTGGGAAAAGTACCGGAACAAAGATTTATAAGTGAGGCTTAAAATAAGTACCCGCGTGCGAACAAAAACTCAAATTATTAAGATTTTTTAGGTTCTTGTGTACGACGAATAGCGGCGACCAAACGAGATTTTGTGCGCGATGCGGTATTTTTCTTAATTACTCCTCGCTTGGTCGCCTTATCAACGGCTTTGTATGCTCGCGGAAGCAGTTTTTCCGCCTCCGAGGAGTTTCCGGTTGTGATTGCCTTTTTAACTTCTTTTATTGACGAAAGCATTTCTCTTTTGCGACGCAAATTAAATACGTGTTTGCGCAACGAGGCGCGGTGCGCTTTTTTTGCTGATGCTATAATTGGCATAATGAAAACATATTACGCTAAAAACAAAAGAAACGCAAATGCGGGGTGTGTGATAGGATATATACAATGATTCGCAATATTGAAGGAATTATTCAATCTATTGAAAATGGCTCTGTCATTATTACAGTTGCGGGGTTTGGATTGCGCATCCACACAAACGAAAACCTCTCTCTTGTAGTTGGCGAACACACCTTTTTTGCAACGCACATGATTATGAAGCAGGATGGTGTGCGATTATACGGATTTGCAGATGTGACGGATAGAGATTTTTTTGAACAGTTGCTCACTGTTTCCGGATTCGGACCAAAAACCACACTTGCGCTGTTGCACAGGGCGACACGCAAACAGCTTGAGGTGGCGATTGCCAATCGCGACGTGGAATATCTTACGAGAGTCGTCGGGCTTGGTAAAAAATCCGCGGGGAAACTTGTGGTTGAGCTCGCAGAGAAAATAACCATTGGCGATGCACAACGAAAGAATACCGATACCGAGGTGTTTGATATGCTCGTCGCGCTCGGCTACACCGAGCGCGACGCACAAAAAGCACTCAGCACCGTTCCCGTATCTGTCGTAGGAAATGAAAAGCGGTTGAAAGTGGCACTAAATGGCGGAGTGTCCAATTAATAATATGAGTGGCATTACCGCAAAAATTATTTCCATTTTGAAAAAGATACTCCCGCGAACACTGGTGCGGGCTCTGCTTCCTTTCTATCACGCGGGATGGGCGTTTTCTTCAGCACTTTTTTATGGGTTTCCAGCTCGGGGACTCACTGTCATAGGCGTTACCGGAACGAAAGGAAAATCAACGGTAATTGAGATGCTCGCCACAATATATGAAGCAACGGGGGGGAAAGTTGCCATTTCATCAACCATCAGATTTGCCATCGGAGACGATTCAAAACCAAACATGCTTAAAAGAACCACCCCGGGGCGCGGGTTTATACAACAATTTCTCAAACGTGCGAAAGACGCACATTGCACCTACGCTATCGTGGAGCTCACCTCCGAAAGCGCCCTTCAGTATCGTCATAAGTTTCTTTTCTTGGATGGGCTTGTGGTTACCAACATCCAACCCGAGCACATAGAAAGTCACGGTTCATTTGAAAAATATATTGCGGCAAAGCGCCTAATCGTTGCCGAGCTTGAGCAGTCCAAAAAGAAAAACCGTACGCTCGTTATGAATGGCGACATTCCGGAATTGAAACCTTTTTTCAAAGCGACAATACCACACATTATTTCTTTTAAAAAAGAAGAGTTGCAAAATCTCTCACCCAAAGATAACTCCGTTTCGTTTACTTATGAAGAAATACCCGTTACAGTGCCTCTTCCCGGAGACTTTAACGCCCTAAACGCTCTTGCCGCCATGAAGATGGCAAGAGCGTTTAACATCGCAACAAAAGACAGCGCGAGCGCCCTCTTTCACATGAAGCCGGTATTGGGGCGTGTTGAACATATTTCGCTTGGGCAAGATTTCATGGTGATTATTGATTACGCACACACGCCGGATTCACTCCATGCGTTGTACAGCGCATTTCCCGCCCACCGAAAAATATGTGTGCTTGGAAACACAGGAGGAGGGCGCGATACATGGAAGCGCCCGGTTATGGGAAGTATTGCGGACAAAGAATGTGACGAGGTTATCCTTACAACCGAAGACCCTTATGATGAAGACCCCCGTGCCATTTCTGAAGAAATGGCACGGGGTATGAAACAAAAACCACACATTATTATAGACAGGCGCCTGGCAATACGCCACGCACTCTCGCTTGCAAAAGAAGGGGACGTGGTACTGATTTCCGGCAAAGGAAGTGGTCCGTATATTATGAGTGCCAGGGGGCGTAGGATTCCATGGAGTGATGCTAATGTTGCGCGAGAGGAACTTTCCACTCTGCAAACAAAATAGGGTGGTTTTTGATATAATCAAAAAATACATATGGATGACGGCTTTTTTATTATAGGAGTTTTCGCTTTCATGTTTATTCTGTGGCTGGTTACAGGTGGGCCGACTCACCCCCTTTCATTTGCCGGGCCGGTGCTCCACACGACAATCTCATCGGGTGGCAGTGCAAGATACAGCGGTAGCGGGGCTTCCCGGGTAAGTTATTTTTCTTCAACTAAGAGAAAAATAAATACCTCACGCGCGAGTAACAAACAAATTGAACAAAAAATTTCACAAGTAAGCAGACAGGTGCACGAACTTTCCAGGGGCGTGAGCAGTGCGGTTTTGTTTGGAACACCATCACCATATCGCGGGAAAGTTTTTCTTAATCACTCTGTGTGGGGAGCGGGCTCGTCTAATCCGAACATGGAATATATAGTGTTGCATGTCTCTTCAGACGCACCACGCGGGGTGGACATTTCCGGATGGCGTTTGAAAAGTGGCACGACCGGCAAGGAAGCGATTATACCGCGAGGAACAGAAGTGCCACGTTCCGGAATTATCAATGCCGGTACGCACATTATCATTTCTCCGGGTGATGAAGCAATTATTACTTCCGGGCAATCCCCCATAGGGGCATCTTTTCAAGAAAATATCTGCACGGGATACCTTGCACAATATCAATCGTTCTACCCGCCACTTCCTCGCGTGTGCCCGACCCCGAACAGTGAATTAAAAAAATTCTATCGCCCACAGCCATACAGTAAAGACCTTGCCTGTATAAAAAAAGTACAAAATATTCAACGCTGTACGCTTGTGGGAACAATCCCGCAAGGACTCACCACTTCGTGTTCCACCTTCTTGACCACATACATGAATTACAATGGCTGCGTCAGCTCTCATGAAAATGATGCCGGATTCCTCAGTGATACGTGGCGCATATATCTCGGGCGGACAAACAGCATGTGGCGCCCTCGCTACGAAACGGTGGAGCTTCTTGATGCGAAAGGAAAGACTGTGGACATGTTTTCTTATTAAGAACGCGTGATATTTTGAGCAACAAAAACCATATGCCCGTTCTTGATTTGTGCTTGTGTGAAAGAAATACGAGAAATTTTTTGTAAATTATGTTATAACCTATAATAATCACCGCCTATAGCTCAATTGGTAGAGCAGCGGCCTTTTAAGCCGTTGGTTGTAGGTTCAAGTCCTACTGGGCGGACAAGCGAGGAGAAAAAAGAAACGCAGTTTCTATATACATAAAAATATACCGGCGTACTTGTATACAGGTATATTTTTTATGTGTATAGGTGCGAAGCGATTTTTTTCTCCGAGCGCCCCCGCCCAGCAAGAGCGTAGCTCTTGCTGGGCGGATACCTACAATAGATTTTATATTTAAATATCGGACATCGGATGTCCGATATTGTTCCCGCCCGCTTGGGGGCCTAGCCCCCAAGCGGGCGGGTCGGACGGGAGAGCTAATAAAACTGTTTTTGCTTAATCAACCCCACGAACCATTAAGACGAAGTCTTAATGGTTCGTGGGGCGGAAAATCAAAATCCGAAAACGTTTAACTATCGTTCAGTTGGCAACCCTTCTCCTTTCCATGCGATAATCCCTCCCTCAACATTTAAAGAGTTTGTAATTCCTTGCGAGTGCAAAAAATCAACCGCGGTGGCGCTACGAGCTCCGGAACGGCAAATAATATAAATTTCATCGTGTACCTTGAGGGCTTCCGCGTGGGTGGGAAACTCGCTTAATGTTATAAGTTGTGCAAGGACCGGGCGTTCATCTGCAAACTCTTCGGGCGTGCGTACGTCAATAAGCACTCCTTTTTGGGCCGCTACTCGCTCATACGCTTCACGCACGGAAATGGATGGTGATGGTGGTTTACTTTGGAAAAACATATACATTAAATATATCAGATTCCCCCCTTGATGGAAAGAGCGAAGCGCTCAATATCTAAAGAAAGGTCGGACCCGGCTCGCCGAGAATCTCCCAAGACAGCGAGGATGGCAAGCGATAGTGAACGCGCCTGTGTTGGAGTCCATGCACGCGAACCCTTTTTCATAAGCTCCCTTGCCTTCCAATGCAAGAGCCCGTGTATCATTTCCGGGGCATCACCTGCACGAAACGCGTATACGACTTCCAACCACAGTTTTTCCGGACTTCTCTCACCAAGCGCATTAACAAGTGCGCTGTTAAATTTTCGTTCCGATGCGCCCGTGATTTTTTTATCAAAAACATATACCTTGGTTGCTTTTTCAAGCAGTGTTTTTTGGTTTGTATTCCCGTGGCGCGGAGCGATAATAACAATCGCATTGTTGGTGTGTGCCAGCTCATCAAGACGAGCGTCCAACATCTCACGCGATGAGTTTATCGTTGAGGTGGCATATGGATCATCAATAAGAACCAGGAGCCGGTTTACAAAAAGAGCTCCGGACCCGATGATGAGCTCAAAAGTGGCGTCATCAAGCTCACCGCCGGCAAGGCGGACATATGTTAGGTTTGGTTCTTTTTTTTGCGCAGCGGCAATCCACAAAAAAGCATGGTCTCTTACGCTGTGCTCATCGGTCCCCGTAAATACATACATCATACCGCTTTTGTATGGGGAACAAGACCTCCCCACGTATCGCCTTTTTTTACTTCCGTGCGCATGATAACTCCGCGTGACTGATCTTCGGGAAGCACATTTTCCATGTGGTGAGCGATAAGTGTTATCGCCTCGTTCACCTTATCGGTGGAAACCTCATAGACCAGCTCATCATGTACTTGGAGCAACAGGTGCGCATCTTGTACAAGATGCTTTTCCCGCAGAGCATCGTCTACGCGCGCCATTGCTATTTTGATAATATCAGCACCAGTTCCTTGTATTGGTGCGTTGATTGCCATGCGCTCCGCTTGCGCTCGCACATATGGCAACGTGGATTGCATCCCGGGGAAATAACGACGCCTGCCGAACAATGTTTCCGTATAGCCATCCTTGCGCGCTTTCCCTCTAACACTCTCAAGATATTGCTCCAACTGATGAAATTCCTCAAAGTATCTTTGATAGAAATTGCGCGCCTCGGAAAGAGACGTCCCCGTCTGTTGTCGGAGCGCCTGTACTCCCATACCATATAAAATCCCGAAATTTATCACCTTTGCATGTCGGCGCATGCTCTCATCAACCTCCTCGGGCGGAACACCAAACACATACGAGGCGACTTCCCTATGTGCATCACGATTATTGTGAAAAATGGCGAGTAGTTTTTCGTCACCGGAAAGAATGGCTGCGAGGCGCAATTCCACTTGCGAATAATCCAGACTGACAAATGTGTACCCCGGCGATGCTACAAATACGTTGCGTATCGCAGATGCGCGAGGTCCATGGTTTGGAATATTTTGAAGATTTGGATTGTGGGATGCCATTCGCCCCGTTGAGGTGCCGGTTTGCAAAAAGCGCGCATGCAGACGATGCTCGGAATCAAGCATCGCACTCATATTATCAATATATGTTGAGAGAAGTTTTTGCACCTCTCGGTATTCAAGAACGGTGTCTATAATTTTGTGTTGCCCTCGAAGTTTTTGCAATTCAGATTCTCGTGTTGAGCGCTTCCCGGTGGAAGTATGTTTTTGATTTTTGGGTGCCAAACCCATCTCATCAAACAAAACCGTGGCGAGCTGTTGCGGAGAATTGATATTGAAATCATGCCCTGCCACAGTGTGTATTTGTTTTTCAAGCACAGTAAGTTCCGCGTGATACTTTTTTGACAGCCCCTCAAGCGAAGTGGTATCAATAAGAATACCCCTACGCTCCATGCGCGCGATAATGGTGATAAGTGGTTCCTCTATGTGATGGTACACCTCGGAAAGTTTGCCGGTGCGAGAAATGAGTATCTTCAGCTCTTTATATGCCTTTGCGAAAGTTTGCGCCTTCGTATAGGCAAGGATGTCTTCGTAGGATGGGTTTGTCATCTCCGACGAAAGTAACCAGAGCATAATTTGCGCTCTTGTGAATTCTTCAGGAGAAACCTTTTCCTGCGAGTCATCAGCCGGCAAGGACGGGGCAACCCCGTCCTTGCCGGCATCCGGCATTATATTTTGCAAACGGTTTTGCAGTGACCGGAAACCCAGCTCCTCTAAAAAATGTACCACCGCATCAAGATGCGTTTCAAGGCGCCACGGCGCCTTTGGAATGGCAAACGCGAGCGGCACATCAGTGCGAATAACGGCCAGTGCTTTTGAAAAAAGAGCGTCGTCCTCGTGCTCCTTGAGCAAGGACACAATGCGCGGTTTTATTCCGACAGAAAGAAGTTTCTCTTCGTCTTTTTTTAAGACGGAATATAAATGCTCCATACTTCCAAACTCCTGCACAAGTATGGTCGCTGTTTTTTCACCAATCCCGGGCACTCCGATTATGTTGTCGGAGGGGTCACCACGCAAACCCTTCCAATCCGGAATATATTTCGGAGAGAATCCATACCGTTGCTCCACCGCGTCCTCATCATACAAAATAGTATCGTTAAGTCCTTTTTTAAGGGTGTACACGCGAACTTTTTTATCATCAATAAGTTGCATCGTGTCCATGTCTCCGGAGGCAATGATAATATCTTCTATGGAACGCCCGGCGGATAATTTGTGAACTATCGTACCGATAACATCATCAGCTTCAAACCCGGCGCGGTCATACATAGGGATTGAAAAAGCCTTGAAGATATCACGCGAGCGAACAATTTGGGCAATGAGCGCGTCATCTGATTTTTGCCTGTTTGCTTTGTATTGCTCATACGCTTCGTGCCTGATTGTTGGTCCCGGCAAGTCATAACACGCGATAAGATAGTCCGGCTGTAATTCTTGTATGATGCGAATGAGCATGGACACAATACCATACAGCGCACCGGTTGGAGCGCCGTTTTGGTCCGTAAAATCCGGGAGGGCATGATAGGCGCGGTGAATTATTGCGTGCGCATCAAGCAATACCAAACGTTTTTTCTTTTTAGGAGATGTTGTCATAAATAATATGCCGACGTATGTCAGGGAGCGCCTCAATTAAAATTGTGTGTTCTGCGGAAGGTAGAAATCCTTCCGCGCACTGTGGCCACTCAAGAAAAATAATGTTCCGCGCGTCTGTGAAAATATCCTCCGGTATCACGGTACGTAACATTTGCGGTGTCTCCATACGATACGCGTCAATATGAACAAGTTTCTTAAAAAGATTTTCTTTCTCTGAAAGTGGGTATTCTTTCATAAAAACGAAAGTCGGGCTGGTAACCGTCCGAGTAACTCCACCCGACAATGCCACCCCTTTCACATAGGTCGTCTTCCCCGCACCCAAATCACCAAAAAGAGTGACGAGCGTGGCATGTCCTTCCACAGGGCGGCACGTTTTGAAAAAACGTGCCGCCTCACGCATCGTGTCCTCTTGTGTATCTGCAAACACTTCCATAACACCATTGTACCAGGTACGAGATGTTGGTGATACACACGCGGGAAAATCCAAAGGCGCGCATCCAACGGGAAATAAAATCCTCGCTAATGAGCAGGGTTTGACCGAGCAGTCCGAAGCCCTCACCTTGTATAGTATATTATTCAACATCATCACATATCATAAAATTACAAAACTCTTGTAGCACAAGCACCCTCCGTGCGGTATTATGTATATCATATATGACACTCACATTTGATGATCATTCTCAAGAGGCTGAGGTTGAAAATGCGCGCCTTGCGGAGGAAGAAGATGTGCAGGAAATCCTCTCCCAAAAATACGGGATGCAATATGTTGACCTGCACATGTTGCCAATAAGTGGCGAGGCCCTTCGACTCATTCCGCAAAAAGACGCCGTACTTGCACGAACCGCGGCATTTGATATCGCAGGGAAACACGTTTCCGTTGCGATACACAACCCAAACGATGAACACGTACGAAAGGTTATACAAGACCTGACGGATCGTGGATACATGGTAAAAAAATTCCTCGTATCAGAGAGGAGCATGCGCAAAATTCTAAAACGCTACGACGACCTCTCTTTTTCATCAGGGTCTGCCACCGGTGTGTTTGATATCTCAGCGGAAGAATTGTTGAAACTATCAAAAGAGCTCAAAGACATAGACGCCCTGCGTGAACACATCGCCTCGCTGGAGCAACAAAAAGACCTCACTAAAATATCTCGTTTGCTGGAATACATTCTTGCAGGAGCGTTTTCTACGCGCGCATCAGACATACACCTTGAACCCGGGAATGATGGAATTACGGTTCGCTTCCGCATTGATGGACTGTTGACCAAGGTTGCAACAATCCCGCCACATCTGTACAAGCTTATTGACTCGCGCCTTAAAATTCTTTCTGGACTAAAACTAAATGTGCGCGACCGGGCGCAAGACGGACGCTTTAGTGTGAATTTGCAAAACAAAGACATTGAAATGCGCGTTTCGCTTATCCCAAATGCTTTCGGGGAATCGTTTGTGTTGCGTATTCTTGACCCGAGCTCCATACAGGTTTCGTTTGAACAGCTCGGCATACATCCCAAATTGCTCAAGCGCCTTAAAGATGAAATTACCCGTCCAAATGGCATGTTACTTACCACCGGACCAACAGGCTCCGGCAAAACAACCACCCTATACGCATTTCTAAAAGCGATAACTCATCCTGATATCAAAATCATAACCATTGAGGACCCTATTGAATATCATCTTGACGGTATCGTGCAAACACAAACCAAAGATAAGGTGTACACGTTCTCATCCGGACTCCGCTCCATTGTGCGACAAGACCCGGACGTCATCATGGTTGGTGAAATCAGAGATAATGAAACCGCTGGGATAGCGATGCAGGCGGCACTTACCGGACACTTTGTATTCTCCACGCTTCACACAAACAACGCCGCCGGCACCTTCCCGCGCTTTGCCGACCTTGGCATTGACCCGAAAGAATTTGCCTCTGCGATAACGGTTTCAATGGCACAGCGACTGGTACGCAAACTGAAACCGGACGTAAAAAAAGAAGTACCGTTAACCGACGACCAAAAACGCACGGTTGAAAGAGTGCTTTCCACCGTTGAGGATAAAACTCTTCTCCCAAAAAATTTTGATACTACGTGGGTTCCGGAAACGCGGGACGATGGTGAGACAGGCTATCATGGCAGAGTCGGGCTGTACGAGGCGATATTTATGGATAACGATATGGGAATGTTTTTGCGCGATAACCCAAGTGAAGCTGATATTGTAAAAAAAGCTAGGAGGCAAGGATATCTCACCATGGCGCAAGACGGGGTTTTGAAAGCTCTTTCGGGAGAAACCACCTTGGATGAAGTAAACCGCGTGGTTGATTTGGAGCGCGATTAGTTCCCTACTGTTCCGCACAAAAAACAGGGGCGCCACTTTTTAAAGTGGCGCCCCTGTTTTTACATATTCCGCCCACAACCCTCCAAACATCACTTCTCGTGAAAGAAGGTTGGCGACTCGCCTAAGGGGACCACCAGCGATACAAACAAAGTCTGTACACCAGAGAAAGATCCTCGGGGAACCGCCGATAAGCCGTCAAGCCTTGCTTGGAGGGTTGTATGCAGAATAAAAAAGAAATTCCTCTTTGAGCACATGTCTCAAAAGGACCTTACGAATCATCTATCCGTATGGTAGAATGGTATCACGTAAAAAATATATGTCAAGTACTCCCAAAACATCCTCTCCAGACCAGTCTCTTGACTCAGCCCTTAGGCCAAAACTGTGGGAAGAGTATATCGGGCAAGAGCAAGTAAAATCAAGTATACATATTATTTTGGAGGCTGCAAAAAAGCGCAAAGAGATTCCGGAACACATGTTGTTTTATGGGCCACCGGGCGTTGGGAAGACAACTCTTGCACACCTTATCGCAAAAACAATGGGGGCACCACTTAAAAGCACTTCCGGCGTTGCAATTGAGCGCGCGGGTGATTTGGCGGCAATCATAACCAACCTTGAACCTAATACGGTACTGTTCATAGATGAAATTCATCAGCTCTCACACAAAATAGAAGAGCTCTTGTACCCCGCCCTTGAAAATGGGACGCTTGATATTGTTCTTGGCAAAGGACCTTCGGCGCGAACGGTTGAATTATCGCTCCCACCGTTTATGTTGGTAGGAGCAACTACGCGAGTGGCGAAAGTTTCAGGACCCCTTCGCTCGCGCTTCAGTGGAGGCGTCTATCAGCTTGATTTTTATAATGACACACACATAGAAAACATACTCGCCAATTCCGCAAAGCTTCTGGGGCTCTCGGTTCCAAAAGAGGTCTTGCAACGCATCGCATCACGTAGCAGAGCAACTCCACGTACGGCAAACGCCCTTCTTAAGCGCATTCGTGATTTTGGTGAGGTTTATGAAAAAGATCTTTCGGCCCAAGTGTGCGATGAGGCATGCCGGATGTTCGGCGTAGATGAATATGGACTTACCAAAGATGATAGGCGCTATCTGCAAACAATAGAGCACGGATTCCGTGGTGGACCCGTTGGTGTTCGCTCACTTGCCGCCGCACTACACGAAGACGCGGAAACGCTTGAGCAGGTATATGAACCCTTTTTGCTTCGCCTCGGATTCATTGAACGATTATCTCGCGGGCGAATACTTTCCATAAACGGAAGAGAATATATTTCAAATACAAAGAATACTTTGTTATAATGCTTGCACACCGGTTTTATACATAATAAAAATAAACATGTCAGGACACAGCAAATGGTCACAAATAAAAAGGCAGAAGGCGGTAACTGACGCGGCTAGAAGCAAAACGTTTTCTCGCTTTTCACAACTCATCGCTCTTGAATCAAAACATGCGGGTGGCGATGTTACAATGCCAGCACTCAAAACAGTCATTGACAGGGCAAAGGCGGCAAACATGCCAAAAAATAATATTGACAGGGCGGTCGCAAAAGGAATCTCAAAAGACGCAACGACGCTGGAGCGAATTATATATGAATGCTACGGTCCCGGCGGGGTTGCAATACTTATTGACGCTCTCACTGATAATAAAAATCGTACCACCCAAGAAATAAAACACCTGCTTCTTAAACACGGCGCGGAGCTCGCGTCTCCAGGTGCCGCTACGTGGGCATTTAATAAAACCACAGATGGTTCTTATGAACCAAATGAACAAACAAAATTGACCGCCTCCCCGGAAGATGAAGAAAAGATAAGCGACGCCCTTTCCTTGCTCGATGAGCATGACGATGTACAGTGTGTATACACAAATGCCATCGGATATGAAGATACTCGCGATTGACCCGGGCTTTGACAGACTTGGAATCGCAGTAATAAGCGGGACGGCATCAAGCCCGGAGTTTATATATGGGACATGTGTCATACCAAAAAAAGGAGCCCTGCCACAGCGCCTGGCGGATGTGTTTTACGCCGTCACTGATGCGATACAAAAATACAGCCCCGACATTGTTGCGGTTGAGACGCTTTTTTTCAGCGTAAACAAAAAGACCGCTCTTAACGTTGCTCATGCGCGGGGTGCAATACTTGTTGCGGCGAGTACCAACCATGTTCCGGTAACTGAATACTCCCCGCAAGAAGTAAAGCTTGCCGTAACCGGATATGGAAATGCAAAAAAAGAGGCTGTCGCGCGTATGGTTGAGAAACTGATAACACTCCCCAAACAAAAACGTCTTGACGATGAGATTGACGCCATCGCGCTTGGCATCACGGCACTTGCGGAGGGTTATCCACATTTACGATAATGGGGTATTGAAAAATTTTTATTTTGGATAAGAATAGTGAATATTCGTTACTTAATGTGCTTTTTGTGCGTAACGAATACGTGAGATTTATTCAAGATAACCACATATAATATATGTTTGATTATATTAGCGGGGCTGACGATGAACTTGGTGAAGATAATGAGGTCGGGGAGAGTACCGATAACCCAGTGGGGTTTGGTGAGGACAATGATGACGAATAAAGCCCTGCCGAATTAGATACTAATACTAACACGGGTGACATACGTACGTATGTCACCCGTGTTAGTATTAGTATCATACAAAAAACCCATGAAGAAAAAAATTAAAAAGCCTCCACACAAAATAAACAAACACCAAAAAGCCGGTAAACCGCGCCCTCTTTTTGTCCTTTTTTTAATTCTGGTTAGCTTATTTTTCCTGCTCGCAGGAGCAATTGTATTGTGGGCATCATTTACCCCTGTGCCAGATATCACCTCATTTACAAATCGCCAGGTAGTGCAGTCAACCAAACTTTATGACAGAACCGGAAAAATATTATTATACGATTATGGGCGAGACGTGAAAAGAAGTGTCATTCCACTATCAAGTATTTCTCCGAATATACAGAAAGCTGTTATCGCCATTGAAGACGCCAGTTTTTACAGCCATGGAGGAATCCGCATATCATCAATACTACGCGCCATGTTTGTTGATTTGTTCGGCGGATCGTTCACACAAGGAGGGTCTACCATCACGCAACAAGTTGTTAAAAATACCATCCTCACCGATAAAAAAAGTATTCCGCGCAAAATCCACGAGTGGGTACTTGCAATAAAACTTGAACAAAAATATTCAAAAGACCAAATTTTAAATACATATCTGAACGACATGCCTTTTGGTGGAACACTCTATGGCGTTGGAGCTGCAAGTGAGGCGTTTTTCCACAAAAACGCCGGTGATGTTGATATTGCTCAGGCAGCATATCTTGCCGCCCTATTACAGGCCCCAACATATTATTCTCCTTATGGACAACATGTAAAAGAGTTGGAACAAAGGAAAAATCTCGTGCTGCAGCGCATGAAAGATGTTGGTTCTATAACCCAAGAGCAATATACAAAGGCGCTTAATGAAAAAGTTGTGTTTTACCCGATAAAAAACTCCGGGATTATAGCCCCGCATTTTGTGTTTTATGTTCTTGGTAATTTAAAAAACAAGTACGGGCAACAGGCACTACAAAGTGGATTAAAAGTAATAACAACATTGAATGTCCCTCTCCAGGAAAAAATGCAATCAATAATATCAACATATGCCAAAGAAAATATAAAAAACTTCGGGGCAAAAAATGCGGCGGCGGTTGCAATAGATCCATCAACAGGGCAGATTCTCGCCATGGTGGGCTCGCCTGATTATTTTAATATAAAAAATGATGGGAATTTCAATGACACAACAGCCCTGCGCCAGCCCGGCTCAACATTTAAACCGTTTGTTTATGCGATAGCACTTGAAAAAGGGTTTACCAGAAACACGGTCATCTTTGACCTTCCGACACAGTTCTCAACACTGTGCAAACCGCAAGACAACCACAATAACAAACCTCCGTGTTATGCTCCCGTAAACTTTGACAATAGATACCGAGGACCAATGACCTTCACCACCGCTCTTGCGCAATCAATCAACATACCTGCGGTAAAGGTACTTTATTTAGATGGTATTCAGCCGGTTATAGACCTTGTGCGTGCAGCCGGGCTCACAACCATACAGGCTTCAAAGAAATACGGGCTTTCTTTTGCTCTTGGCGCCGCAGATGTTCGATTGTTGGATATGGTGGATGCGTACGGAACATTCGCAACCGGAGGTATTCATAATAAAACAGCATCCGTACTTTCTGTAACCAAGTCCGGCGGCTCCGTTCTGGAACAATACACGTATAGCCCGGAGAGAATTATGCCCGCCCTTGTTGCAAACGATATCTCTACCATGCTTTCAAATAATTCCGCGCGATATCCGGAGTACCCACCTGTTAATCCGCTTAATTTCCCCGGGTATGATGTTGCGGTAAAAACAGGTACAACTAATAATTTCAGAGATGCGTGGACACTTGGTTATACACCCTCAATTGTAATAGGTGCGTGGGTCGGCAACAACGATAATGCCCCAATGGTAAAGAAAATTGCTGGGTACATAGTTACACCGATGTGGCATAAGATAATGCAGTATGCATTAAGTACCTATCCAAAAAAATATTTTGGTGAGCCAACTCTTATTCCAAAAAATGTTTCTCCTGTGTTGCGAGGGATATATGGGGTCCCGAGTGCCACCGGGCGGGACGAAACACACAGCCTTCTCTATTGGGTAAGCAAGGATAACCCAAGAGGACCACAACCAATTGACCCCTCGCTTGACCCTCAATATAAATATTGGGAGTATTCTGTAACACGGTGGGTAAAAAACAACACTGTGTCCTCTTCAACAAACAGCATCAATTGATTGTTGTTATGGTCATCCCTTTTTGCTGTATTTCATGAAGTATCTCAACCTTGTGTAAATATATTTCCGTTTTTACAATTGGCGGTACGGAAACAATAAGTCCTGAGTTTTTATGTTGAATTTTCGATGGTGATATTTGAAAGCGTATAATTTCTGTAATTATTTTTGCACACGCGGATTGAATTTCCGTTGTTTGTATATACGCCTTTTTATTATTAAGCAGGAGGTCTTTAATCTGCTTCATAGGTAACCCTATTGGTTCATGGGCATAACCAAATAAAGGAATGAGCTGTCACCAACACTGCGTACAATTAATGGTTGTCCTATATTGTTTGCGTTAAGTGACAAATTTTCAGTCTGTACCAAGGAGATAGGCGCCTGCAGATAACGATAGTTAAAAGAAAGCTCGATAGGGTCTCCGGACACCTCCGCCGGAACAGACCCTGCTGATGAGCCGGTATCGTTATTATGAGATGATAATGATACCGTTTGTTTCTGTGGATCAAACACGAGTGTTGTTTTTTGAAAAGAATCGGAGAAAATGCTTATTTGTTTCAAAAGTGTGTCAAAATCCTTACGAAGTACAACTGCTTTTTTTGTTGTTTGTTTTGGTATTATTTGTTTATAGTCAGGATATGTACCGCCTGTTAATCTGGTTGTTATTGTATTTTCACCCCACTTAATTACAAGTTGGTGCTCGTCAATATACATGGTTATTTTAATTGACTGAGGTATGGTTTTTAATATCTCGGATATGTTTTTGGCGGGCACCAAAAAAGAAATATCTTGTTTAACAGACAATGAAACAGGTATTGTTTTTTCAATAAGACGAAACGAATCTGTTGCCACCACCGTCATGGAGTTTTGCGTAAGTGTAAAGAAAATGCTCGCAAGCTCAGGACGAATATTTGATGTGGACGCACAAGAAATCGTTGCCTCGACAGCTGATGTTAGGGTTTTTGAATCTATGGATATGGACTCTTCGTTTTGTGTAAATGGAATATTTGGGAAATCTTCTTGTGATATTGTCTTGATGGTGCTTTTTATATAGTCAGTTGTAACAAGTACAGTGTCTCCCGTTTGCTCAAATGTAATAACACCATTGTTGTTTAGGGTTGCTGTTATTTGTTGTAGAATCCCCGCCGGAATTGCAACAATACCATTGTTGTTTATTTTCCCGGGAATTTTAAAATCAGCGGCTATCTCAAGGTTGTTTGCACGCAGTTTAATCCCGTCATCACCGGCGATAATAAGAACGCAAGATAGAACGGGCAAGCTGGTTGCCCCACGTTGCGTAAAACGAATAATTTTTTGAATACCTTCGATAAAGATTTTCTTTTCAATAGTTATAAACATATTTTATATATTAATTATATTAACACGCTTTATTAGGGGTGTGGATACTGTGTATTTCCCAATAAAAGCCTTTAAATAAGTATTATATTTAGAGGAGACAGTGTGTATAAACACGAGCGTTGATAAAGAATAAGTATTTATAACGGGATATATGATTTTTTTGTTTTTGTTTATTTTCATAAGGGTTCGGGATAAGTGTTTAATTATGCACGCAATATACAGATAGTAATCACCATGTAATACAGAAGTTATACACAATTTATTTAAATAAAGAGCGAATATCTTCCAATTCTTTTACCAGATAAAAATCCTTATCCAAATCCTTTTTGATTTTATCACAAGAATGAATAACTGTTGTGTGGTCTCTTCCTCCAAGCTCAGTACCAATACTTGTGTACGAAACATTAAAATCCTCTCTTAAAAGATACATGATAATTTGTCGTGGGCGAACCACCTCCCTCCTCCTTGTTTTTTTGTATACAGCATCTTTTTCCATATTATAATAATCACACACTTTGGAAATTACTTGTTTTATAGACACGGTTTTATTTGTTCTGGAGAAAGAACGAAGCAGTTGTCGCACCTCTAATAAATCCAAAGAAGACCCCTTTGTTTGTACATAACACACAATAGTGTTAATAACCCCCTCAATTTCTCGTATACTTCCGGGGATTGTTGTAGCAATATACTCAACAATATTGCTATCAAGTGAGGTTGAATTCTGAGAAAGTTTTTTATTGATAATTGCCATGCGGGATTCTATGTCCGGCTCGCCAATATCAATCATCATGCCGGCAGAGAACCTGCTCCGCAGGCGCTCTGCAAGATCTGGAATTGCAGAGGGTGGTTTATCAGATGAAAAAATTATTTGTTTGTTTGTATCATAGAGTGTGTTAAACAGGTGGAATAATTCCTCCTGAGACTTTTCTTTTTTGGATAAAAATTGGATATCGTCCATAATAAGTAGGTCATATTGCCTATATCGCTCTTTAAATCTGTTTGCGGTACCGTTTTGCAATGAATTTATATATTCAACTGTAAATTTTTCAGAAGTAAGATAATACACTTTTCTATTTAGATATATTTTCTTAAACTGATTTCCAACGGCCTGAATCAAATGGGTCTTCCCTCTTCCCGTCTCGCCATAAATAAAAAGAGGATTATATGTTATGCCGAGCCGATTAATAACAGCTTGCGCGGCAGTATACGCCATTTCATTGAATGAACCAACCACAAAAGAGTCAAATGTATACCGTGGGTTTAAGTTGTCATTTTTATCAACATAAAAATCATTAAGTGGGAGAGCGGTGGTGTGTTTTTTGTTCACAACAGGCTGTTGTTTGTGTTTTTCTTTAATAATAACGTACTCAACATTTCTAAATTCGTAAGAAACAGAGCGGACGATTTTCAGTATTGCGGAATGAAACTTTTTTAAATACCATTCCTTAAAAAAAAGGCTCGGCACAGCTACGAAAACAACGTTATTTTCTATTTTTAAGATGAAACTTTTCTTAAACCATGTGTTGAAGTTCGCTTGTGAGATGGAGAGCTCCATTTGTGTGAGCACATATTCCCACAACTCTTTCGGACTGAGTGTTATGTGCACCATTTTCTTCTCCTCAATATACATAATACTTTTTATTATACCCCCTTCTTTTAAAATAGATACTTAACCCGAAAAACAAAGGATTTTTGCTTTTTTGAGGATAACCTGTTAATATGATGTGGATAGTATGCCTAAACGAACATATCAGCCTAAAAAAAGAAAGCGAGCGAAAACACACGGTTTTCTTTCGCGATCAAAAACAAAGTCCGGGAAAAGGGTCGTGCGTAATCGCGCAAGGAAAGGAAGAAAAAGTCTAACAGTGTAGTGCTATGTCGGCGCCGCGTCGAATTGGTCGGCAGGAGGTGTTGGTAGTGTTAAAATCAAGAAAACAAGCAAAGTCTTCACACTTCTCTGTTGTTTGTGGCGCTGGCAACGCCGGGTGTGCGGTTGTTGTTAGTAAAAAAACTGAGAAACTCGCAGTGAACAGAAACAAAACAAAACGGAGGGTCTTTTCAATAGTCGGCGCCGTTGCAGACAGTCATAAAAATTATGTTATTTTTGTAAAGGCAAAAATAAACGATATGCCTTATAAAGATGTACAAAAAGAGCTTGAATCGCTTATAATGGGGATATAACATTTTTTTAAACACTGCTTTTATGATAACAAACCTTTTCCACACCTTTTTTTATAATCCGATTTACAATATATTGGTTTTATTTATACACATAATTCCAACCGGGGATGTTGGTGTGGCAGTTGTTATTATTACTTTGTTAGTTCGTTTTCTTCTTCTCCCCCTTTCTCTTTCGGCTGCGCGAACACAACACATGATGAGCTCTCTGACACCGCATTTAAATAAAATCAAGGAGCAACACAAAGACAACAAAGAGCAACAAGCAAAAGAAACGATGGCGCTTTATAAAGAAATGAATGTAAATCCCTTTTCAAGTTTTATTGTTATGTTTCTTCAAATACCGATACTGCTCGCATTGTATATGGTGTTTTTGTACGGGGCGCTTCCGCATATTGACAGCAAGATACTGTATTCTTTCGTGTCTGCTCCACATGCAATCTCAATGAATTTCCTAGGTATCTTTAATATGACATCAAAAAGCATGATACTCGCCGCACTTGCCGGAATAACACAGTATTTTCAGGCGACGCTCACGCTTACCCGCACAAAAACAACTCAGCAGACCGGAAAAATGAAAGACATAAGTAAAATCATGAACTCACAAATACGTTTTGTATTTCCTATTATTATCGCGGTTGTTGCATACTCAACATCAGGGGCAATTGCTCTATATTTCGTAGCAACAAACCTGTTTGGCATCTTTCAAGAAAAATATCTGCAACATTCACTCGCGAAGATAAAAACAGAACCACCCGATGCACATGCAATTACAGAGAAGACGGCCTAATCACTCTTCTTTCAGAGAATTAATATTGTAGCCGGTATGCCCACAGGGCGCCCGTTCTTTTGTTTACAAACGAAAGAACCTGTTGATCCGGATCAACAGAAAGTGAGATGGCGTCAAGAGGTTTCCCTTCCTCTTTGGAAAAATCAAATAAAAGTTTTGCATAGCGCCCGGTGACATTTATTTCCCACACCTGGTCTGTAAATGAAACAGTTCCCTGATACCAGCTGTCCGGATAAGGTTTGAGTGGCGGGTTTTGCGGGGTTGCACAATAAATGGAACTGTCGTCTTGTGACCAAACACACTTGCCGGCGATTGTGGAGATTGGCAACTGAGTAACTGTGCGTGTTTGTGTGGATACAAGCTCTGTCCGCATGTCGCCCGCAGAATTGACGTAGCTTACCAGCACGCTTGTCCCCGCATGATTTGACAACGCAACAAGCCCGTTTTTCGGACCTGCAATTGGTGTTAAGATCCCGGTATCCCCGTGCTCAAGAAAAACATACCCGCCAATAGTGGATGATGGTTTTGTATACACAATATAGTTTTGCGGTCCGGCGGGCATAACACGTATCGCAGAGAGAGGGGTTTGAAATGCTGTGGACACGCTGGATGCATCCCTGCTTGTTTTCTTTATGATAGAACCATTTTCACCTGAGGAAACGGCAAGAAGCGAGTTCGATCCTTTTGCAAACACCTCGGACAGCCCCTGCGGGAGAAAAAAACCACCGATGCCATTTTTAGGAAGGGCATAGGTTGAAACATCTCCGGCCCCGTTTCCCGTGTGCGATAAGTATTGCACATATGCCAGTGATCCGTCAGAGAGCCACGCTGCCGAGCGAATACCAGGGATAGTTTTATTTGATGTGCGTGTTTGTTTGCCGGTGGAGGAATTATATTGATAAATGTTTCCGCTTTGTTGGTCTATATATTGCACAACAACGGGCGCCGTGGGGAGTGTTGTTGTGGCGGTGGTTGTCGCCGTGGAAGTGCTTATTAAATCAAAAGAAAAAACTGATGGCACCACCGGACCTTTGCTTATTTGCACCAGGCGTGGCAACGTCCCCGTTGTCGCGCCTGCCCCCGTTATATTTTTTTGCGTTTGTCTTGCCCCACCCGTTATGCCGGCAATGGTGGTGGGCACCTTGTTGTTTGATGCCACAGGAAACATCGGCTGTGTTGTATTTTGCGGAGCAACTACCACCTGCGCTCGGTTGGCAAAGAAAAGAACATACACCAAAACCACGATGCTTATAATAAGTAGCGCCCCCCCAATTATAATAAGTGTCTTTTTCATAGGTTTATTTTTTGTAAACACACACATAGTTTTTGGGCGGTGAGGGGAGGTCTTTGCAAATATATTTTCCACCAGCCTCTAACTGTTTCGCTTTTGTTCCTGAACAACCACCAACAATTTTTAACACTTTTGAAGACCCTCTTTGGAGAGGGTGCACGAATACGCTACCTATTATTTTCGCGCACTCATCTTTTTGTTTTTGCGTAACACTAACCGCATTTGTTTTGTTGGGGTTTTTATTTGTTGTGCCCGTGCCGGAAGAAGATACTTTATAGGTACATACGGAATTGTTTGTGAGAGCCGTGCAAGCATACCCGGCTCCAATTTTTACTCCGGAACAACCACCGCCGGCAACCTTGAATATTTTTGAAGACCACCTTTGGGATGCATAATCCCACAAAGTAGATATGTGAGACCAACGGTATTTATTTTTACTGGTTATTATTTTCGCACATGCGTCCCGCTGGGCTTTTGGTACAATACTTGCGTTTGGGTTGGAAACATTATGATTATATAAACACACTTGCGTGAAGCTGTTTGATGTTTTTATGTCGTTGCACGAAAGGTAGTTGTTTGCTTTCATTATGGCTTTTGCGTTTTTGCACCCGCCAGATACTCGGAACAGCATTCCGGCATCGCATATATCGGAGTCGTTAGCTGTTGGAAGGGTCTGAGTAGAAACACCCTTTTGGTTGATATTCATAGTGGTAACCCCAAGTCGCAGTGAGAGCATGTTTGGATTAAGAATGCTTAATATAAGGTATGGCGAAAGAACCAGAACAAGTCCCAAAATCGCCATTGTGATTTTACTTCGCCCGGCTTCCTTGCTTGATACGCTGGCACCGCTTCCCATCCAAAGAAAACCACCCCAGATGATTTCAATGACAGCCAAGATAGCGGCAATACCAATAGCGTACGTATAAAGATTATTTATAAAGGGAGTGAGCGATGATGACGCAGAATAAGATGTAAATGCCGGGAAATTTGTAATCGGTACGAAGCCACTCCCGATAGACAGGAGCCACTTCATTTTGTGATTTTTATTAAAAATATTCATACGCGTATTTATAGTCCAAATAGTCCAAACCCACCCGAACTTGACCCAAACTGAAGAGATGTTTGTGCCTTTTCGCTCTCGTATGCCGAGTCTTTTTCCACAAGCGCACTCACGGTGGCGGACCCGGTTCCCGCTCCCTTTGGGCGTACGGTCAGCAATGGTCCGGTTTGTACTTTTGCTCCATTAAGAAACCATGTTACGGTTGGCGTCCCGCCGGTAAGGGAAAAACCATATGGAACCGCTACGAATGTTGATTCCGATGAGCCGATTGTCGCTCCGGAGTCGGAAGAAAGAGCGTGCCCGTAATCGGTGCCGGTAAGGGGGTTGTTTTCATATATATGTACGACGGGAGTGCTTGAAACGAGAGTGAGTGTTTGTTGTGCGGTTTGCGTATTTTGCGAGTCATGCACTGTTACCGAAACACTATCTTCTCTGTACGGAAGGGGTGCATCTATAATTACGGAATCTTTGCCAACTCCGGATGTGGGCAGGGTTTCATCTCCTATTTTCCATATATAAGATAATTTTGATGGGTTAATTGGTGTGCTGTTTATTTGCATATTTGGTATGGCAACAAGGCGTACTTTCCCGAAGGATGGAATTGTCGGGGTACCCAAATACCACATTGGTGCGGTGGAGACAGGTTCTACCACAAGTGCGACATTTGCCGGATGAAGAGTTACTGCTCGCGTGTATGTTTTTCCATCATAGACCGCATGAACTACCACATACAAGGCCTTGCCGGGTGCGCCAGTCTCAAAAGAGACGGGCTGTCTTCCCGTGCCTGTGCCAACTTTCTTTCCGTTTACCATAACCGAAAAAGTGCTGTTGGTAACGGAAATTGAATTATCGGATAGCGATAATGATACCGATGAATAAGGTTGCGGGTAGCTGGGGGTGAGGTTAATGTAAAACGGAGCCAGAGAGGAAGTCTGTGCAATAACATTGCCCGGGATAGAAAATAAAAATACCCCACTTATCAGAAATATTACAGTGACAAGTCTTTTCATTGCTTATTAGTATAACTCATAATGTGGATGTGTGTATAATGCCATGCGTTGTTTGCGTGGATTTCTCCACAACGCTTTTTAAGCAGAGCAGGCTTTTTCTGTTTTAGGTGGCCTCTGCAAGCTTGTCGGGGCCTCCAAAATTACTGTCATTTGCCACCGCCTGTTGGGCAAGTATTTGCTGTAGTGCTATGCGGCGCGACAGCAAATTCTTTTTATATGCATTGTATTCTTTCAGCTTCTGTTCGTATTTGGCGAGATTTTCCTTATCCTCTCTTCTCACATTCATTACAATTAACACAATTCCAATAATAAGCCCCGGAATAATATCTAAGAAAGGAATCATTCCTATAACAAGCGAAACGCCAGCAATAGCAAAACGTTTGTTCGCGGAGCTGCCACCCATAAGCGATATGTCTGCGGCAACAAACCACGCATAAAATATAGCCCAACCCAAAATTGTAAGCGCAAACGACATCATCTCACCAATAAAACCAACTACGGCAACACCAACACCACTTATAAACTCAGCTACGCCGGTGGATACTCCGGCTACCCACCCGGCAGCCTTTCCGATGGTTTCACTCCCAGTTGCGTTTTCAGCATACACTTCCGTACCAATGCCCAATACTATCGGGGCCGTAATCGGCAGTATGGAAAAGATAAAAATGAGCATGCTGAAACAAAGCGCAACACCGAGCATCATCGCTGCCCGGGCGGAGGGCATCTTTTTTTTTGGCATTTGTGGCAGAATGTTTGCTTTTTTCAATTGTTGTCGCATATTTTGTTTTTATTGGGACTCCTCTTGTTGTGCATCAAGGCGCTGTTTTTCATTTTTAATAGCAAGAAGCTGTGACGGGTCAGAGGTTATGATTTGGTCTTCGGTATACGAAGCGATGATTTTTATTGCAACGTGTTTTAACCCCGCAAAGAATAGCCCCTCTCCCACCCCGGCCTCCAGGAGCAGATACTTCTCTTCATTTGTAAGATTAAATGTTTTTTGCAATACATCAACTGTCGTTGGGGACTGTTTCAGCAAAAGTTGTATGGAGGAGTTGGTAAGAATTGGTCTGCCGTACGGGGAGCGCAAAA
Organism: uncultured Candidatus Saccharibacteria bacterium; assembly: GCA_964518755.1. Classification (GTDB taxonomy): domain Bacteria; phylum Patescibacteriota; class Minisyncoccia; order Phycocordibacterales; family Phycocordibacteraceae; genus C7867-001. The sequence continues at coordinate 20,128 of CAZFHH010000005.1, read as the reverse complement.
AGTCTTCCACATCTTGGGTAATTGTGGCAACACCCAAATAATATTTTCTACCTCTTTTTGCAAGAGAATACAAAAACGATGCCGTATCCTCGGATTTCATCATCCACCACGCCTCGTCAATAACAAGGAGGCGCTTTTTTAGGTTGTGTCGTATGGCGTTCCAAATATGGTGCGTGATAATGTACATTGCCACCGGCTTGAGTTCGTCTTCCATGTCGCGCACGGAAAACACCACGAACTGACGGTTGATATCAATGTTTGTGGGTTGGTTGATAAAGCCCGACCACGAGCCGCGCGTGTATTTTGCAAGGCGCTCCACCAAAGAATCGCTCCCTTCCATTCCCATCAGTACGGTTTCAAAGTCTGAGAGAAGTGGCGGCGGTGAGTTTGAAAAATCCGTTTCTCCGGTGATGTCTTTGAGTGCGTATGTTTCCGCAATGGTGCGGTCAATGATAGAATCTTCTTCCGGCGTAAGCCCGCTGAGCATGATGCGGAACATACCAACAAGGGTGATGATGTTGTTGCGCAAAATATCCTTGGGATTTTCGTCTTCTTGCACCGCCGGAAGGTCAAAGGGGTTAATGTGATGTTCCGAAGAAAGAGAAATATCAAAGGAACGCCCATCGGTTGCTTCGGTAAGCTGTTCATATTCGCGCTCGGGGTCAATGACAATAACATCAGTGCCAAACATAAGCGAGCGCAAAATTTCCAGCTTGGTGCCATAGGATTTCCCGGACCCGGACTTTGCGAAAACGACAGAATTATAGTTTTCCAAAGAGAATCTATCAAATAAGATAAGAGATGAATTGTGTCGGTTTATTCCATATAAAATACCGCCGTCGCTTGTGAGGTCAAATGATGTAAACGGAAAGATTGATGAGAGTGGCTCGGAATTGAGTTTGGATTCAACCATAAGTTCATCATTTCCAAGCGGGAGCACGGTACGAAACCCTTGTTCTTGCTGGAAAAGCGCTGGTTTGGTATAGATGAGCTGTGCGTCAAGGATGCCCCGTATCTCCCCCTCGGTTTTGTCCAGCTCTTTTTTTGAGTTTCCATAGACCGTTATATATAATCCGACATCAAAAAGTTTTTCCTGTGCTTGTTGCAGGCGGTCGCGCAGTGACTCAAGGTTTTGATATGCCGCATCAAGTTTCGGGTCGCGCACCAGCCCTTTGTGTTCCCTCTCGTTTATTTGACTTTGGACATCGGCGACTTTCTTTTGGAAATCGTGCAGAGCTTTTTCAGTATCAATCGGGTGTACAAAAATAGATACATCAAGAACTTTATCAAGGTTGATAACCGGCGCGAACCACCCATCACTTAAAAAGGCGGGATAGGATATGGTATAAAGAGTGCGTACAAATTTTTCATCAAGCTCTATCTCTCGTGATCCGATTTTCAGTGCGGTGGGTGCCAGGGTGTCAATAAGATTTAGCTTCCCTTGAGCGTAAATGTCTTGCGGAAGAATCGTAGAAAGCTCGCTACTTGCGGAAGGTTCTTTTTTGTGTAAAAAATCAAGAAAAGACATAAGAGTATTTTATTATGAGAGGCGAATCGGGTCATCTACCTCCCCAGGGTTAAATGATCGGAAGAAAAGCTCAATGAGCTCTTCTGTTCCAAGCGCCGCCGCGCGCACGCCCGTCGCGGATATGCTTGACGCAACAAGCCCCATGCGCTGTCTCAGTTGTACGCGGGCCTCTTCAAACACTGCTTCGGCATTCGCCTCGGCGGTGTTTTTCTCGGAGCTCGTTTTATGATCAAACAGTCCGGTAATCATATTTTTTATTTCTTTTGTTCCTTCGGGAGCGTAGGGGACGACGATATAAAATTCTTTAGTCATGATGTTGGTGTTTTCCGTTAGGGTTTTTATGAACAACATATATTCACGAAGCTGTATGCGCAGGAGCTCGGTCTGTTGCCCCTTCTCCTTTCCTTTTAAGAGCGAGAGATATGGTAGGATATCAATTTTGCGTGACTGCATAACTATCTGCACGGGGAAATCAAGAGTGTTGAGAAATGTTTGGAAACCACCGATAATCGCTTTTTGTTCATCGGAGGACTTCAGTTCAAAGTTTATGGATGAACACATTAATATACCCCTGTATCCACCACTTTTAAGAATGACAACATCTTCGCGGATGTCCTTTATTGAAACGAAGTTTTGTGCAGATGTGGCATGTGAGGTTCCCATAGTATTTAGGCGACAACATTTCCTCGCGTATATTCCGCATCAAGCGAGCGAGCAAGGTTGTGTAATTTCCCTCTGGTAAGTCGAGCGGCGGTCACGGGGGCGTTTGCCGGCTTTGCTACGGAAACAATTTTTGCTTTACCGGATGTCTGCTCTTTTTTCCAAAGAAAAAACCTTGAGGAAGAGTAATAAGCTACCGCCGCCTCAACAATTTTTTCAAAAGGCTTCCCGTTTACTTTATAAAACGCAAGAGCCCCGGCAAATCCGGCAATCGGTATGCATGCCAGAACGGCAATAAGAAATGGTAGAAAGTGAAATAACAAAAAACATGCCCCAATTCCTCCGGCAACATAAATGAACTGCTTTAGAGTAAGCGGTCCTATTATTTTACTTTCCACGTCAACAAACTGCGGGACTTGATACTTCATTGCTTTTAGTATAACCGAAAAAGACACCAATGTCTGTGTTTGTTTTCCCCTATTCAAAAGATTCTCTGTAGGGGTCGGTCACATGCCCTATTGATGGCGGTCTTTCTTTCGCTGGATTAGGACTTTCGCCCGGGGCTTCCGTCTGTGGTGTGGCGGGCGTTGCTGTTTCTTGGGGGGGGATATTGTGTACAGAGACGTGGTCGTGAGGTTCGGTTGGCGAAAGAGCGGGCACATGTTGTACAGCGGGCGGCGGTGGTACTTGCAAGGGTGTTGCCACTTGTTCCGCCGGGTGCGGTACTCCTTCAGTCTCTGTCAGAGCTTCTTCATGTTTGATATTTTGTCCGGGCAGGTTTCCGTGAAGCATTTTTTCACGCGTTGGAATGAATATTTTTTGGTTGAGCTCCTCAAGGATTTTCTGTGCCTTCTCCGCCGGTATGCCGGAAAGAATAAGATTTCCCAGTACTTCCGCAGGGCTGCTTAATCCAAGCAATAAGTTACGATTATATTGCGCAATCAGGATGCTTTTGTTTGTCGGCAAAGAATTTTCTTTTATCATATCAAAAATAAGATCAACAAGTTTTGTGCTTGTAAGGATTTCTTTTACGGGCGCGGGAGCGCTTTGAAAGCTTTTTAATATTTCCTCCTCCGAATATGTTTTTTTCATCATGGTGTTATAATTTTATTTTTCTCCGGTTTCATTCACGGTTTTGCTATCCCCCATCTTGCCGCCGCACCTGCGTCGTTCTCCATAAATATTTTAAGCTTAAGTCCCTTTTCTGACTCTTTCTGCATTTCTTCAACAGCATGGTTGGTAATTGCTTTTTGCGCCTCGGGTGAAAGATTACCCGGGTCGTTAAGCAAGCTTCTCATCGTTCCATAAGGAAGTGCGTCCAGGGTGTTTTTATTTGTAAGTATCCGAGTTGGCAATTTTGCAATTTCTCCCAAGTTCAGACCCTCCAGAGCTTCTCGCGCTTCCTTCACTGTCTTATTGAATCTGTTATCACGGTCCTCTTTAAGGTCTCTTCTTTGTACGGTGCTCAAAGAGCCACTCCTTTGAAGCGCATCTGCTTGGGGGTTAGACAACATTTCTCCCATTTTCTTAAATTGTTCCGGATTGTGTTCCGCGTATTGTTCAATGTCTTTTACGGACTGCTCTTTTATCGCTTTGGAATTATTAGATGTTACGGCTTGGGTTATTTGTTCGTATCGTTGTGAACGGAGAGTTGACTTTTGTCTATCGGAGATGGCGCCGTCTTTCATAAGCATAGAGAATTTCTCAGGTGAAAAGTTTTGTGCAAGTCCCGCAACGCCGTTTTTAATACCCTTGAGCTCGGAAATTTCTTTTACAGACAATGATGAAAGGCTGTTTGAGATGACTCTGTCCGCCTCTCCTATTTCATCATTGTACCTTTGTCCATTTTTCGGGTCTCGTTTTTTGTTTGCCATTGCTGCAGCACGCTTGGCCAAGGCGTCTTTAAGAATTCTCTTTGCAACCTCTTTCTTTTCCTTGCTTCTTTCCACATCCATTTCGGCGAGGTTCTTTTCTTTCACTCTCTTTAGAATGCCGTTTTCGCCGACAAGAGGCATGTGTGTTGACATGTGCCTGTAAGATGTATCCTTTAGTTTATCCATTCCCATGACTTTCTTCCCGCCAAGCGTGCCCACAAGATCAAAATTAGCGCGCTCAATGGGGCGCGTAAGATGACCGACCCCGCGGGAAAACTTATTGTCTCCTGTAAGTCGCGCCGTTCTGCGTATAACGCGGGCACCACCACCTGCCGCTAATCCGGATATCCCCGCCACCAGCCTCCTGCTTGTGCCAACGGCAAAACCCGCCGCTTTCGCCGAGAGCGACTTGGAAACAATCAAAGAAACAAAAAGCAGCCCCATAACTACTGAAAACGCCAGAAAGATGTTTGCCATGGAAGTAACTTGCGGTCCGCTAAGCGCGTTGGTCATGGTTTCGTTCCCGGTGAGTTTTTGCATAAATCCACTTTGTATCATTTTTGTTACCACGAGTAAAAATAAAAAAAGTATCGGGGCAAGCAGGGTTTGGTTGGTTAAGGCGCCCCACCATTTTTTCCCGTAACTACTGATTAGTGGGATGTCAGCCAAGCTAATAAATCCTATAGGGGAAACAATAAAGAGGAACAACAGCACAACAAAACGAGAGATAAGCATTATGGCAATTGCGAAAAATACAAATGACATAATGATAAACATGATTATGGATATCAGACCGAGCTCTATCATTTTCCCCGAACCAAGAGGCGGGTTGGTTACTTTATATAGTCCGGTTGTTTTTAATACTGTCATTACTGAGCCGGAGATAGGCTCTTTACTCACTGAAAAAGTAGACGCCGACGAGGGGAGCGCCCCTCCATTTATTGAGGCATAAAACTGTGTTGCAAATACATTCCCGGCATCAACAACAAATTCTGCAAAAAATAGGGAAAAGTTTAACAGCACGGCGATAATAAGCAGTTTCGGGAGCGCTTTTTTTGCTCCGTATGAGGCATTGTCAAGTATGGTGGCTATACCGATTGCGATAAACCCGAACACGATGAAAATGTTCCCAAGGTCGCGAAACAGCTCCCACGCGGTTTGCAGTGCTCCAAGCTGATGCACATAATATCCCATGCGCACAACCGTGTAGTACATGGTTACGCCCATAAGTGTTCCGGCTATGGTTACAAGAAAATGGAATATGGATACTAGAAATGTCATTACTCCCGCCAAAGCGCCCGGTCCATCGGTGGAAGCAAGTGCAAACGAGGTTGGAAACAGTAAGGATATAGCCAATAGGGCGCCGTATACGCTGGGTTTTTTCAAAGTAGATAGTTTTTGTCGGAGCGTTTGCATAAATTGAAATTAAAAATTGTCAATGAGGTAGGAGTTAAAGCATGTTTGTATGTTCCCAAGCGCCTCTCCCGCTTTTTGTGCCATCAAATTCATTCTGTCAACGGTGGTTCCCCCGGTTATAGTGAGCCCTGCCACTCCCGAGGAAGCTACGGCTGAAGGAGTTGCTACTCCACCCACGCTGGCTGTTACGCCATAAACACTTGTTGCGCTCTCTGTTTGTGCATTTGATATTTCTTGTGCGCCGGGCAATTCGCCATCATAGCTTATAAGCTGTCGGAACTGCGTGGCTATTTTTTGTATGTTTGTTGCAGATGCCGACTGCAGTTTAGATTTAAGTTGTTTTAGTGATGAAAGACCCTGCTGAGACCGGGTTATGGATTTCTGTGTGGATGAATAAACGCCCTGAACATCTGAAAGTGATTCTTTTGCCGCGAACACATCTTTGTTTAGAGTGCCGGCGCACTCGTTTGAGGAGTCCGTTGTTTGCGGGGGGGTGTAGTTTATGAGCTGTTGCAGGGCGTTCTTTGCTTTGCCGGTGGCATTAAGAATTGTTTGCATATTTTTTATATAGCCACTTACACCGCTTTCTTTTCTAGCGATTTGGTTTTCCATGGATAACTTGGTGCTATTTGTATACTTTGTCGAAGGTGGCTCGTGAAGATATCTGCTGAGATATGACGCTCCTCCGCCCGCTGCTGCCCCGGCAACTCCCGTTAACCCGCCGCCGCCAACCACTTTTGAAACAAGTCCTTGTGCCAGGCTGCCGACTATTTCATCAATTTCATCTGAGGCGACAAGTGATGCTACCCCCGACCCAAGGGATTTATTAAGCTGCGACTTTATAACAATGCCAGGGGTGTTTTTGTTTGAAAGGAACCCCTGCCCAAAACTGAGGAGTGTTTTTTTGTTTGTTTTTGCAGTTGCAATTTGTTTATTGTTTGAGTTTTCCGCGCTTTGATAGATATAGTACGGATTATTATTGACGTTTGCATCTATGGCATTGAACCCGTTCCACCCGCCATCTGTCCAATTTCCGGCAAAAAAATCACTGGTGCTTGCTACATTAGCAGAGAGTGTTTCTTTATGTGTAGACCAAAACCCCTTTTGCGACGTTGCTTTATAGTATTCATTTTGTACATGTTTTCCAACAGATTTTGCAACAGATTTTGCATATGTTGTCGCTTCCGGCTGTACATTGTTTTGTATATAATGGATACTTTTTTGTTCCGCGCGATCACCAACTTTTAATCCATAGCTTTTAAGATTTGTAATAAAACCCGGCCCTGTCCTGCCGTTTGGGTTTACGTGTCCCGTGGCGACATCCTTTATCATGTCATTTGTCATCTCTCTCAAAATACTTTTTGCAAACATCCACGCCACACCATCAAGTACATACTCCTTGAGACTGAGCCCCGATGTGACCGCCAACTCCCCGGCACTTAGAACTCCGTTCATTGCTTCTTTGGCGATTGATGCCCCGTCAAATACAGCCCACTGTGCATGAGTATGGCGCGGCGCCACGAGCAGTCCGGAGGCAACGAGAAAAATTATGAAGGTTCCCACAAGGATTGATTTTGTTTTTTGGGAGAAGAAGTTCATGACTGTGTTTTGGGGTGTTGCTCTTTGGCAAGACTACTTATGAGATTTACAAATGATGCTCCTGGGTCTGATGGCGCAAGCGTTACTCCTGCGGACTGAAAGGCGGTCCCCATATCAGTGAACCCTTTTGCAAGCGCCAACACGTCTTTTTTATATTCGGAAAGGGCGAGCATGGCGGTAATCGGGTCGGAAATTACCTTGGACAGGCTGTCGGAAACGTTTGCCATTTGTGCGTATGCATTTACCAATTCAAAATGTGCTTGCAATACTTCCCTTGGAACGGTCATTTGTGCCAAGCTCGCCGCTGAGTCTCTGTATACTCCGGCGATGGCGCGAACGTGCGCCAAGGGCACTGAGGCGGTGCTTGGATTTTGTTCCGCCTCTTGTAGGTATGTTAACACTCCCTTATCTTGCGTGATGGTATGTTTTGAAAATGCTTTTTGCACCGCCGTGGCGTATGCACGCATTGCAACTTCCCCGGACCCCGACACTTTTATTTGCGAGAGTGTGCGGTAGGGTGTTTGTTGTGTGGCTTGAATATTGATTTGACCCATTGCCTGTTGCACGATATCGTTCATTTGCTGTTTTGAAAGTTTTGCGCCATTGTTAAGTGCTTTGTGTGTGAGATAACTTGAGAGTAGGTTTTTAGCAAAAAGGCTTGTAAGAGTGCCGGGCTTCGATGCAAGATCGTATGGCGTAGTTGTGGAGCTCTTGGGCTGGGTTGAAGTTGCCACCGTGCTCGGGAGCGTGAATGCTTTTGGTACGATGAGTCCTCGCGCAACCGCTTCGCCGTCGGTCATGCCCAGTCCAAATGTATCCGCTTTATAGGGGTTTGTGCCGTAAAGTGCTTCTTCCCAGTTTGGCAAACCATCGTGGTCGCTGTCTTTTGTTGCGATGCTCTGAAGAAGAGATGCCGGCGAAATGGCGTTTGCTTGAAGTGGCTTCAGAGCGCCCGTTCCAAGCAGGTAGGCGCCGACAATTGACACTGTGGCAAACAGTGTTGCAAGTGGTACCCCCCATCGTTGTGTTATCCAAGCCACAATGTATATAAGTATACCAAGTTATGGGACAAATGTGCACACCAAGATATGTACTACATGTGCATTATTTTTTTTGTGACGTTGAGGTGTCGGTGGAAAAAAATTGTGACAGCAAAAGCCATTTTCCAATTGGGATGTCTTCCGCGCGTGCGTCGGGCGCGATGCCGGTAGAAATGAATGCGTCTTGCACGATATGTGGGTCGGCTATTGTTGAGAGATTGTTCCCCAATTTTTTTCTTTTATGGGAAAAGCCGGCGTGTAGCACAGAAAAAAATGATGCAGTGGCGTGCGATGTCGCAAACGGATTGTGTATGTTTTGTATTGAAAGTACCGCGGAATCAACCGACGGTTGCGGGAAAAATGCTCCGCGCGGAACCGTAAACTCATAGTGCGGATTGCCGAATACTTTTATGGATATGGAAAGAATGCTTTCTTTTTTATCTCTGGCGATACGTTGTGCCACTTCTTTTTGTACCAACAACACCATGCTTTTGGGTTGGTGAGCAGTCTCAAGAAATTGGCGCAGTATGGCACTTGTTAAATAATATGGAATATTTGCCACCAATACGTAATGACTTTTGATTGTTTGCGGGTTAAAAGAACGAATGTCTTGGTGGCGTACTTCGGGGCGCTCGCCGCTTACGGCGAGCGCATATTTTTCTTCAAGAACATTTACCAAATCTTTATCCGCTTCAAGTGCAATAACCTTTCCGGCCTTTTCAAGGAGAGCATCGGTGAGCTTCCCGGTGCCCGGACCAATCTCCACAACGGTGTCACGCTTTGTAATGTGCGCGACCGAAACCATGCGCTGTGCAATTTGTTTGTGTAGGAGAAAATGTTGCCCGAGAGATTTTTTTGCGCGCATATATTACAGACGAACAATTGCCTCCCAGTTGTCTTTGCAATCAAGAGTTGCCGGTGTATCAACGGGATCAATATTGATATCCATTTCTTGTAAAAACGAAGAGGGTTCTTGCACGTAGTCGGTGCCATAGATACGTCGCGTCTGCGCGAGCGTGGCAATAAGCCGTTTTTTCGCTCGCGTTACGGCGACATAACAGAGCCGGCGCTCCTCCTCCTCGTCGCGAGCCTCGTTTCCAATGCGTTCATGTGGGAACAGTCCCTCTTCCATGCCGGTCATAAAGACAGTGTCAAACTCAAGCCCTTTTGCCGCGTGAATGGTCATAAGCACAACCCCTGCAGTTTGTGTTTTGCGATCAAGCTCGTCTTGGTCGCTTGCAAGCGCGGCGTCTGATAGAAAATCGGAAAGCCTTGTTTCTTTTGGCATGGCGTCATAGCGAGTGGCAAGCGTTGCGAGCTCGCGCATGTTCTCCAGTCGTTCTTGCCCCTCCTCACCACTTGTCAAACATTTTGTTTGCAATCCACTTTCTTCTATCACCATGCGCACAAGGGCGGACGGGCTGAGTTCTTGTGCGGCTTTTGTAAATTTTTCAACGAGCTGTTCAAAAGCGCCAACGCGTGCGCGTTCAAGTGTCGTAAAAGTATTTTGTTGTCCGGAAAGCATCTTTCCCAAAGTTACTTTCCCTATGCCTCGCGGTGGAGATTGTACCGCTCGCACGCGGTTAATCTCGGACGCTGTATCCAGTGTAAGGCGTATCCACGAAAGCACGTCTTTTACTTCCTTACGTTCAAAAAACCGTGTGCCGATGAGTTTGTATGGAACGCCTTCGCGTAGTAGCTCCTCTTCAATTGTGCGCGATTGAAAATTTGTGCGAAATAAAACAGCCATCTGTTCTGCGCGAACACCATTCGCAAGCTCTTTTTTTATTTCTTTGGCAATCCACGATGCTTCCCTTTCGGCGGTGGCGCACAGGTGGGCGACGATGGGCTCCCCTTCCGGATTGTCGGTAATGGCGTTCTTTTCTTTTCGGTTTTTGTTGTGCGCGATGAGTGTGTTTGCCGCGTCAATGATTGTTTTTGAAGAGCGATAATTGTATTCCAGAATTATTGTCTTTGCGCCGGGGTAGAAATCTTCAAACGAAAGGAGGTTGTCTATGGTTGCCCCTCGCCACGTGTAAATGGTTTGGTCTATATCGCCCACGACGAAAATGTTGTGGTGTTTCCCCGCGATTGCCATTGCAATCTCGCCCTGCAATTTGTTGGTGTCTTGGTATTCATCTATGTGTACATACCTGAAGCGCTCTTGTATTGCGTGGCGAACATCTTCTTTTTGGGCGAGCATTCGTGCCGGTAGAGAAATGAGGTCTTCAAAATCAAGGGCTTTTTGTTTTCGCAGTTGCGCTTCATACAACGGGAAAACGGCGCCCACGGTTTTTGCTTGAAAGCTGTTTGCAGATCGATTTTCATCCAGGAACCCTTCCATTGTCATACCGCTTCCTTTTGTTTTTGCAATTCGCGAGAGTATATTTTTTGGTGGAACTTCTTTTGGGTCCATACCGAGTTCTTCCAATATTTTTTTGACGATGCGTTGCGAATCACCCCGGTCAATAATTGTTGTGTAGCGCGGAATACCGATTGACGTGCCGTATTCTTCAAGAAGTATTCTCCCAAGTCCGTGAAAAGTAACAATAAGAGGGGCGTCTTCCATGCTCATTCGCTCACGCATTTCGCGCGCCGCTTTGTTTGTGAATGTGACGGCGAGGATATTTTTTGCCGGTACATGTTTTTCTTTTAAAAGATATTGCATTCGTGTGGTGAGCACGCGTGTTTTGCCGGAGCCGGCTCCGGCAAGGACGGCGACAGGTCCTTCGGTAGTGAGTACGGCTTCTTTTTGTCGCTCGTTTAGTGTGTTCAGTGAAAACATATCTCCACTATACCGCAGAAATGTTAAAAGTTGTTTTTATCGTAGCGGGAGCGCAACTCCCAAGTGTGCGAAATGTTACGGGGCGGGGGCAAGAATATAAAGAGAGCACTCCGGGGCGCTTGGACAAGTCTTCCCCTCTTTATATTCTTGCCCCCGCCCCGTAAGCTCACGGCGAACGTTCTTTTTATTGTCGCGCAACGGCGGGAAATCTTATACACTTGTATTTTTTTGTTGCATTGACCTAGGCGTATTTTGCGCTATACTCTAGCGATACTGGAAGATATGGAAGTATGGAAAAATGGCTAAATAGAGCCGTTTTAGAAAATTGAATGCATGAAAGAACATCTAAAAAATTTACTTATTTTGTCACCTATACATACTTCCGACAGCATTAGTTCAAGATACAGTCGGAACATCCGTAAGATATCAGTCGCAACCGTCGGGGTTGTGATGCTTGTTGTCGCGCTTGTTGCAATTCCGCAAAATACAAACGCTTTTTGGTTTTTTGGTGGTACGCCCACATATGCGCAGGGCATCGCCAGCTCCGTTGTTGCTACCGGAGGTGAGGCAGTATTGCGCGCGGCAACAAACAGCAACCCAAACGCGGGCGCAAATGAGGTTGCCATAGTCACAACCGGCAACACCACTCTTTTGGGAAATACCGGTCCGGATAGCGCCACTTCTTTTAATAAAAAAACACCTTATGTTACCGATGGGCAGATTTCACTTTATGTGATTCGTCCCGGTGATTCGCTTTCGGGCATCGCCGAGATGTTCGGGGTGTCGGTAAATACGATTCTTTGGGCGAACGATATAACAAACCGAAATATCATTAAGCCGGGAATGACGCTTACTATTTTGCCGATTTCAGGCATACGACACACAGTGAAGAAAGGAGAAACACTCGCTTCCATAGCAAAAAAATATCATGGGAACGTAGATGACATAGCACTGTATAATGCCATTGCGCCCACGGCGCCGATTGTCAAAGGAATGTCAATCGTTATTCCCGGAGGAGAGATGAAAATAATCGCCCGCGCCCCCCGTCGCGCTTCGCGCTCCGTAGGGCGCTACGGACATCCGCGTATAACCCATGCTCCATTTAATCCATATCGTGGCGGAAGCGGACCCTCACTCCCCGGGTTTTTCAGTAACCCACTTCCGGGTGGCATAATTACACAGGGGTTGCATGGGTGGAATGCGGTTGATATCGCGGCCCCAAGGTGGACGAAAATTCATGCGGCGGCGCCCGGGATTGTTATCGTGGCTCATAAAGGCGGATGGGGTGGAGGATACGGAAACTACGTTGTTATCAATCACGGAAACGGTACGCAAACGTTGTACGCGCACATGGTACGCAACATATCGCACGTGGGTGAAAGAGTTTCTCGCGGTGAAGTACTGGGATATGTGGGCATGACGGGAGAAGCAACCGGACCGCATTTGCACTTTGAAGTGCGCGGGGCGCGCAATCCTTTTGTGGGGTGTCGTTTGGAGCACGTGTGCTATCCGAAGACACTGCGGTATTGATTTTTTATGCAAGAACAGCGCACGGCTTCGCCGTGCGCTGTTCTTGCATAAACCACAAAATAATTGAACTAAAAATTTCTCGGGTGACAGCTTCAAGCATTTTGGGGCGCAGTGTAGTGGTAGCGCGGATGTTTCCTCTCCCGGCAAAATTTTTGGACATTAGATGTCCAAAAATTTTGCCGGGAGAGAGGTGCTGTGCTGTTGCGTGGCGAATATCCGGGCTTAAGCGCGAACGATGTCCACCCCTATTTTCTGCAAGCGCTTTTCAATATGGCTATATCCGCGGTCAATATATCGCGCGGCGCGAACGGTTGATGTTCCCTGCGCAATAACGCCGGCGATAATGTAGGCGAGCCCCGCGCGCAAGTCCGGCGCCTCAAGATCTTTCCCAATCAATTTTTTAGGTCCGCGCACCAACACTCTGTGCGGATCAAACATTGTGATATCCGCACCCATGCGAACAATGTCATCAGTATATCGCAATCTTCCTTCAAATAATGTTTCAAATACCAAACTTTCACCCTGCACCTGTGTAAGAAAAATGGTCAGCGGTGCCTGCAGGTCGGTTGAAAATCCCGGATATTCGTGTGTGCGTACCGATATGGATCGATATGGTTCGCGAGGCTCTCGCAAAGTAAGAGATGTTTCATCTTGTTCGTACGCAACCCCGGCTCTATCAAAAATATCAAGCAGAGATCGTATATGAAGAGGGTTGCAATTGGTGATGTGCACTTGTTTTCCCGATAATGCTCCGAGAATTGCAAAACTTCCCGCTTCAATTCGGTCCGGAATAACGGTGTAAGTTTTTTCGCGCGCATGAAGCAGTTCTCCGCCAACAATAGTGATGGTCGGTGTTCCGACACCCTGTATGTTTGCCCCGCACGCTATTAGATATTGTGCGAGGTTTTGTATCTCCGGCTCCATGGCAGCATTTCTGATTATCGTTGTCCCGCGCGCAAGCACGGCCGCCATCATTAGTGTTTCCGTGGCTGTTACACTTGCAAGAGGGAAGAAAATATCAGCGCCGTGAAGTCCGTTTGGCGCAGACAATGTGTAGTGAGTATCATCTTGCGTATAGGTACCACCCATAAGTTCAAAAGAGTGAATAAAAATATCTATAGGGCGAGCGCCAATGACACATCCCCCGGGGTGCGGGAAAGAAACACTGCCATATCGAGAGAGTAGCGGTCCGGTTAGCACCACCGACGCACGCAATTTTTTTGCTCCGTCTTTTGGCAACACGGTGTGTGCTTGTTTGGGTGCTTTGAGCACAATTCCATTTTCAATGTTTTCCACAGACATGCCTATTTCTTCAAGAATGGCGGAAAGTGCAACAACATCAAGTACATCCGGCACATTTTCAATATGCACTGCGTCTTCAAAGAGAAGTACTCCCGCCATTATTTTCAGAATGTCATTTTTTGCTCCGGAAACAGAGATATCGCCCTCCAATGTGTGTTCTCCGGAGAGCCCTTTAATAATGAAAGAGTCGCCCTGCGTTGATCGGGCGACATCTTTTTCTTCAGAGTATGTGTTTTCAAGAGGCATGTTTTTTAGTATAGCATCCCATTCATACAGGTGCGCGCAAGGCGCGCGCCTGTATGAAACCCCTCCCCGCGCACGCCTTAAGGCGTGCGCGGGGAGGGGTTAAGAAAGTCCGAACATTCCGCGCGGACGATACTGCAACGCCTCAAAAACATGCTCTTTGGTAACGTCGGGGGAATGCGCCAAATTCGCAATGGTGTGTGCCAAGCGCAACGTGCGATAATATCCGCGCGCGGACATATCAAGTTTTTTTGTCGCCTGAACGAGAGTGTCTATGGTTTCTTCATTACACCTCTTTGAAAGTGAGAGGTCTTGCGATAGTGGTTTTGTGTCCGGGGGTGTGGAGGCAGGCGCCTCCACACCCCCGGCTGAGATATTTTTATCTTGCTCTTGTGCGAAGTCTCGCGCGGCAAGCACGCGCTCGCGAACTGCGCGCGACACTTCCCCGCCGGAAAGTTTTCCGAGCGTTTCGTGTGGGACCGCGGGTACCGCAACCCACATATCAAGCCGGTCGGCAATGGGGCGTGAAATTTTTCTCGCTTGCTTTCGCGCGGTGCGCATGGCAACGGTTGCGTCGGTGGTTACGGTTTCCGCCGGGTTCATCGCTGCAATCACCATGCAATCTGCCGGAAACGTAACTGTTGCTTTTGTTCGTGAAATTGTTACGCAGCGTTCTTCAAGTGGTTGGCGAAGCGCCTCAAGTGTTTGGGAAGCAAATTCCGGAAATTCATCAAGGAAAAGAACACCCTTATGTGCCAGTGTCATTTCTCCGGCGCGCGGGAAGGTACCACCGCCCACCATAGCAACGTGCGACGCCGTGTGATGCGGGGCGCGAAACGGTGGCCAAAATACCACAGAGCCCGGGTTTAGAATGCCCGCAGTAGAATGAATGGCGGTTACTTCAAGCACCTCTTCCGGTGTAAGCGGTGGCAAAATGCCGGGAAGTGCCTTTGCAAGAAGTGTTTTGCCGGTGCCGGGCGGTCCGTATAGCACGATATTGTGTCGCCCGGTTGCCGCGATTTCAAGTGCTCGCTTCGCGCTTTCCTGTCCTTTTATCATTGAAAGGTCAACGTCGGGGGCTGTTGTGTGAGCATTATGTGGCGAGTGCGCCAATGGTAATTCCCTCTCGCCTTGCAAGTGCTCTATCAATTCAGTGAGTGTTTTGGGGGCATACACATTCATTCCCGTAACCAAGCTCGCCTCGGTTGCATTTCCGGGAGGCACATAGGCGATAGTGATACCTCGGGCATATGCGGCACGCACTTGTGCGAGCACTCCTCGCACGGCACGCAAGGTTCCGTCAAGAGAGAGCTCGCCGGTGCACAGCATTTTTTGCGGAAGCTCGGAAATTTCACCAGTGGCGCGAAGATAACAAAGAGCAAGCGGAACGTCATAATGCGAACCCTCTTTTCGCATGTCTGCGGGCGAAAGAGAAAGAGTGATGCGCCGGTTTTCCGATTTGGGTGATTTGAAGCCGGCGTGGCGAATGGCGGAAGCGATTCGGTCGCGTGATTCTTCAACCGCCCGGTCGGCGAGCCCCACAACTGAAAAAGAATGTAGCCCGCGTGTTACGTCCGCTTCAACGGCAACAAGTGTCGCATATGCTCCCATAGGTTGCGCTGAAGTGACAGTCGCATAGCCGGATATTTCTTGTTCGTGGCCGGAAGTATTTTTTGTCACGGTGGTATTGTTTGAAATTAAAATAAAAGCACCGCTCCACACCCCACGCTCCAAGCGCCCTGGCGCTTGGAGCGTGGGCTACCCGCGGCGTGTGTGTGCGATGCACACACACGCCGCGGGATCGGCATCAAGGCGTTCCTTTTCAATGGGGTGTGGGTCCTTGGAAGTGGCACACATTCCATATGTTCCCAGATTTATACGCTCAAGAGCATCGCTCACTTCTTTGTAGCGCGTTTGCAGTTCAAGCACGAGCGCTTCCCGCATAGCATATTCTTCAAGATTCATCGCAACATCCCCCTTTTCCGCCTCGGGCTCCACCCCGGGAGAGACCGCTTCCCACGCATCCGGATTTTCTTGGAAATGTCTCCCAAGAGTATTCAATTCTTGTTTAAGAGTCTCATGCTCTTCGGTGAGTAATTTTTTATAATGTGTAGTATCAATCATAATGAAGTTATTTTACGTGTTATGTATCAATCAGTGTATCATCATTGCTTCCGCACTTATTTTTGACTCAGTTTGCCAAGAAGAACGGAAAATGCGGCGGCATTGCGAGCGATGATAAGCGTGTTTTTGTTTGCAAAGCCATAGAGCAGGATACTTTGTCCGGAAGAATTTCGCAAGACGCGCACATTATGATTTGCGACGGTTTCATCAACAAAACCCTCCGAAGTTACCGGCGTTTGCTCTATGGATGAGAATATTTGCGAAGAGGTTGATGTTGAGGTTGACGATGTCGAGGCATTCTCAACAGGAGAAGGATAAAGCGTTCGCATGTCTGATGCCAAACTGCTTTCCCATCGCAACATACCGGCAAATGCGGAATCATATGAGGCAACGCGCAATATGAAAAACGGATATGTTTGATTATCCGCGCCCACCACACCGACGGTGCTGTCAACCGCCGTGTTGTTCATCAAGATTGCGGGCATGGGCAGCCCCATTGCCGCAATAAGGTATCCGCCGGGCAACGGACGCTTTTCTATTGCGCCGTTACTTTCTCTTGTACTTGTTGCTATGTAGACGGTTTTAATGGTGCCGTTTTGAAGAGGTGTTTTTGCCACCTGTGAAAGTTCGCCAAGCAAAACCACCCCGACGCCGGACAATTCTTTGGTGGCGTTTGTGGGTACTAAAGAAGGAACGGGGAGAGCAACGTGTGCCGGAGCAACACTTTTAGCATGGTAGAGATAGGCGTACCCGGTACCGATAATGCTCAACACAAAAAGAAGTGCACCTCCTATGGCAAACCATAGCAATGTACGTTTTTCTTTCTCTTTTTGCGTGGAAGATGCCTCGGTCATGGGTTGGGCATTTTGTTGTCGTGCGAGGATGGACGTGGTTGACGCTCCGGTATCTTCTATGGTGTCGGCAACGTCCATTCGGTATGTGTGAAGTGGAGAAATGGTTGGGGAATTGGGTTCTTTTTGTGCGCGGGGTGCAGGGGACCATGTTCTTGGCGGTGGGTTTTGGGCTTTGGCCCCAACTCCCGTTGTGTCCGGAGATATCGCTTCCGCTTCCGCGAGGTCTTGATACGCTTGTCGTATCAGGTCTGCGCGCGCTTGTTGGGCAGAGTTTTGTTCCGCCTGTTGCGCGGGAGCTTGTACAGCGGGCGCAGATGTCACTATCTCGGGTGGTGTAGATGGTGTGGGCTCCGCTAATGGAGTTGCTGAAACCGCAGGCTCGTTAACCCGTGCTCGTTGCGTACTTCCCGCAGGCTCTGTTTTTTGCGTTTGTGCAAGTTCTGGTGCGGGTGGTGCGCTCTCCTCCGGTTTTGCAACTTCCATCTGCGCGGGCATTTGTACTTCTTGTTGTTGCAATATCTCCGGCACCATCACAGCATCTTGCAGTGATGCAATCTGCGTGCCCGGCATTTGCTCCTGGTTAAATATTGGAACGTTCTCTTGTGGCGACTTGCCCGCCATCATTTTCTTTGGAAACGATGGCGTGTGTCCGATATCATTTTCTCGTGGCACCACTATGTTTTCATGTATCTCCGCTTTTGCCGGAACGACTTCCCCGCTTTTACCGGTGAGCCATGTCCATGTTTTTGCCAAGGCGGATTTTGAATTTGAATCGGTGGATTTGTTGCGGTGTGATATTACCAAATCAATCGGTATTTCCGGCGCCTCCTTTCTTTTTGCCAATTTTGAAATTAACGTGGGCGTATGTTTCTCGGGTGTATCATTCTGTGTCAGTGGTGGCGCAGGTGGCGTGGGTTGTGTATGTCCAAGCCCATCCGCCGATGATTGTTTTTGTGGCAATGGTGCCGGTGTGGCTTGCTCTGCGGGCAGCTGCGCCGCAAGTTTGCGCACCAAATCTCGTGTTGCTGTTGGGGCTGGAACTGGCGACGACGAAACACCGGAAGACGGCGCGGGTGCCGTGGGCGGTACAGGAACCGCTTTTGTTTGCACCAATGCCGGTGTCTCACGGGTTGGCATTGGTGTCGGCGGAGAAGGTCTTTGCCCGCCATCTTTTGTAACCGGTGGTTTTGGTGGTGCGGGCACAGCCATTGTCGGTATTGGCGGAGTTGGTACAGCACTTGTTGCGGGCGTGCTCGGCATGTTCCGTTTTGCGGCGGCAACATCCATCGCGTATGTACGCACGACAAATTTTTTGTTGTGTATTTTGGGAACAGGCACGCTCCCATCGTTTGTATTTTTGTGTACCGGCGGCATGTACTTATAGTAACCCATGTTCACGTTTTTGGTTATAGAAAATACACACAGGCGCGCACTTTAAGTGCGCGCCTGTTATCGTACCGAGCGATACGTTTTTATCTTTTCTTAATCTTTGTATCCAATGAGAAACTTTTTCGGGTCATCACACATATCTGTAAACGCATGTGCCGCTTCTTTTAGTTTTGCAGATGATGATTTTCCGAAAGAAATAACCTCCGCTTGGCATCCGTCATGCATATCAAGATATTCAATAAGTGGCACAAAATCTCCGTCGCCCGTTGCAAGCACGATAGTATCCAGTTTCGGTGCCAACTTTACAGCATCAATACTCATTCCCACGTCCCAGTCCGCCTTTTTCGCTCCACCGGCAAATATCTGCAGGTCTTTTACTTTCGTTTCAATCCCCATTTTTGTAAGCGCATCAAAAAAGTTTCTTTCATCCCCGCTTTCCGTTGAGATAACGTAAGCGATTGCGCGCACCAGTGTGCGTTTCCCAACCGCCTCATCCAGCACTTTTGCAAAATTAACACGAGTTTTGTACAAATGTTTCGCACTGTGATAGAGGTTTTGTGCATCTATAAAAACACCAACCCTTTGCGCACTATGTTTTATAACAGTCATAATATGTGAAATAGTGAATTAACTAGTCTATTTATTTTTAATTTTTTAAAAAAGAACCTTGCGCACGCTTGTTCTTATATATTGTAACACGAACACACTTTGTTTCTCTGCACGTTGTTGCCATTAAAAATGAAAACGTGCGCAAACAACAAAATAATCACTTAACAATCACAGAGGTTCAACTCAACCCCGGGTGATTGTTCTTTTGGTACACGCAATATGAAAAACGTACGTTAGTTTTTTTCTTCCGGCCCTTCCCCGCCCACATAAGCGTCCGCTTATGTGGGCGGGGCTCCCTCTCTAGTGCTTAAGCCCCATCTTTTTAATTATCATTCCGTAGCGACGCTTGTTATGTATTTCCAAATAGCGCAAATGAGTGCGCCTGTCTGCGACCATTTGCAAAAGTCCGCGACGAGAGTGATTGTCCTTACTGTTTTTCTTAAGGTGTTTGGTAAGTTCCTCAATACGGCGAGTAAGCAACGCAACTTGCACCTCCGGAGAGCCGGTATCAGACTCGTGGCGGGTTACATCCTTTATAATCCTTGTTTTTATTCGTTTACTAAGCATAATATGAGCATACCACATATTGATTATTTCTGCAACTACTCCCTGGGGCTAATAATAAACGACACCAAAATACTCTCGGGTAGATAATAAATGGAATATCGTATTGCCATATGAATATGGCGAACAAACAGGGTGTTTCTAAAGGGGAAAAGGGAAGAAATTTGCGGAATAATGCTTTCACAGGTGCTACTCCTCTTTGGCTCTCGTGAGCTTCTTTGCGATGGCTTTTATCTCTTCGTCGCTTGGGATTACCTTCGCTGGGTCAATGTTGTAGATTTTAAGAAAGTCTATGAGCATCCTGATGATTGGATATTGGTCATCACCGATTTCAACGGAGCCACCGTGCGCAGTGTCCACTTTGGAAAAGTGAAGATTTGCTATTTCTTTTACAACCTCTGTCCAGTTTGGTTTATCAAGCGTGTTGTATATTTCTTTTATATTTCCTTTTTCTTTCACTTTGCCCGCCATCAATTCATTGATTGTGCGGAGCACAATCAATACTGCATACTCAATGTTGCGAATGAAGAACGCTTTGGAAGGAAGGTGTCCCGGACCTTCAAAATCAACAATGGGGCCTTTGGGAATGTGCCCATCCGCCATGAGCCGGG
>CAZFHH010000004.1:0-53341 GCA_964518755.1 uncultured Candidatus Saccharibacteria bacterium | reverse complement strand
AGGAGATTAAATTATATCTGGAGAGTATGGAATACTATAATTTCAGGACATTTCTTACGGTTGCCAATGGTGTTGCTCGATTAAAAATTGAACACTAAAATAGTAACGCACACAGCCCCGGGCTACTTAGGGGTCGCCCCCCTAAGTAGCCCGGGGCTGCACCTTTACGTATCGCAAACTCTTTGATACATTATATATAACGCTCCGGCGGCTTTTATTTTTAGTATTTATTTATGAATAGAGATTATCCTTTGGAAAAGGTGCGTAACTTCGGTATCATCGCGCATATTGATGCGGGCAAGACGACCACGTCTGAGCGCGTCTTGTTCTATACCGGCTCACAACATAAAGTCGGCGAAGTCCACGAGGGCGAAACAACAACCGACTGGATGGAGCAAGAACGCGAGCGTGGTATCACCATCACCGCCGCCGCCATCACCTGCTTTTGGAGCAAAACCACTGAGCAGGATAAAAAAGATGCCTCTAAAAAATATCGTTTTAATATCATTGATACTCCGGGGCACATTGATTTTACCGCAGAGGTGAAAAGGTCAATGCGTGTTTTGGACGGGGCGATTGTTGTTTTTGACGGGGTGTCTGGAGTTGAACCACAATCGGAAACAAACTGGCGTTATGCGGACGAAGCAAACGTCCCGCGACTTTGTTTTATCAATAAGCTTGATCGTACCGGAGCATCATTTGAGCGTTCCTACGAGAGTATTTTGAATAATCTTTCAAAAAAGGCGGTGCGTATGCACATACCAATAGGTGAGGAGGGCGAGCATGAAGGAATGGTTGATTTGCTCACAATGCA
This sequence comes from uncultured Candidatus Saccharibacteria bacterium, assembly GCA_964518755.1. Classification (GTDB taxonomy): domain Bacteria; phylum Patescibacteriota; class Minisyncoccia; order Phycocordibacterales; family Phycocordibacteraceae; genus C7867-001. The sequence goes on along the minus strand of CAZFHH010000004.1, from coordinate 52,527 downwards.
AGCGTTTCGTTTTGAGGGCGAAATGGGCAAAGAAATTATCGCCGGACCAATCCCGGAAAATCTAAAAGAGGACGCGGGAAAATATCACGATGAACTCGTTGAGCGAATTGTGGAGCAAGATGAAAATCTTATGAGTGCCTATCTTGAAGGGAATGAACCACCAATAGATGAGCTGAAAAAGGCACTTAGAAAAGCGGTTATCGCAAACGAGATATTCCCGGTCTTCGCCGGCTCTGCGTTAAAAAATAAAGGAGTACAACTTGTTCTTGATGCGGTTGTTGACTATCTCCCTTCGCCGGTTGATTTGCCGGCGGTTAAGGGTGTTGACCCTAAAACAGGTGCAGAAATAGAGCGCAAACCATCCGATGATGAGCCGTTTACCGCGCTTGCATTCAAATTGCAAACCGACCCGTTTGTTGGAGCGCTTACTTTCTTCCGTGTGTATTCCGGAACACTAGAGTCCGGTACATATGTATACAATGCAAATCTTGATACGAAAGAGCGTGTTGGGCGTATTGTCCGTTTGCAGGCAGACAAGCGCGAGGAGGTGAAAAAAGTATTTACCGGTGAAATCGCCGCCGCGGTTGGTCTTAAAGACACGAAAACATCTCACACGCTTTGCAGTGAAGATGCGCCGATTCTTCTTGAGGAAATAACATTCCCGGAGCCGGTGGTGTCTATGCGCATTGAGCCGAAGACAAAAGTTGACCAAGAAAAGCTCGGAACAGCGTTGCACAAACTCTCCGATGAAGACCCGACGTTTCAGGTAGCCGCCGACCCAGAAACAATGGAGACCATTATCTCGGGTATGGGTGAGCTTCACCTTGAAATTCTTGTTGACCGCCTGCGTCGCGAATTTAATGTTGAAGCAAATATGGGGCGACCGCAAGTTGCATATCGCGAAACCATTCGCGGTACCGCGGATGTGGAAAATAAATATATCAAGCAAACCGGTGGACGGGGTCAGTATGGGCATGTAAAAATTCGTGTTAAACCGCTTGAGGCAATTGAAGAGGGTGCGAAAATACCAAATAATGTAAAACGTGAAGACCACTTTGAATTTATTAACAACATAAAAGGCGGTGTAATTCCGCAAGAATATATTCCAGCCATTGAGAAAGGAATTCGTGAGGCGATGGACAGGGGAGTTGTTGCCGGGTATCCGATGGTAGATATTTCAATTGATTTGTATGATGGCTCATACCATGAGGTAGACTCGTCGGAAATCGCATTTAAGATTGCCGCTTCCCAGGCTTTTCAAACCGCTGCGAAGCAAGCAAAAGCGGTTTTGCTTGAGCCGATTATGCGTGTGGAAGTGATAATGCCGGAGCAGTTTATCGGAGACATAACCGGAAATCTTTCGGGCAAGCGTGCGCTTATTGAGGGTATGGAAGATCATGGTATGAATAAGGCTGTGCACGCAAAAGTGCCACTTTCGGAAATGTTCGGATATACAACCACGCTGCGCTCCATGACAGAAGGCAGAGGTTCCATGACTATGGAGTTTGATCACTATGACGTGGTTCCGGGGAATGTTGCCGATGACATAGTTGCGAATCGGAAATAAGATTTTTATTGTGCGGTGTTTTAAACCCAAAGGAGGTGGGCGACGTCAAGACGTCGCCCACCTCCTTTGGGTTTAGGATATGTCCACTATGGATACCGTAGTAAGGAAATTTTTCAGATGCTAACTTCGGGGGCTGAAATTGGTGCGGTTTTGGTTTACGACCCCAATCCGCATTTTGGACATCGGATGTCCCCCAATGCGGTTCATTTCAAGTGGGGGGGGTATAATTTTATAGCCACCGGTCACGGCTTCCTGTCGCGACCGGTGGCATCTATCGCTAACGGCGCCACTGTGCTATTCTTTTTTTATGGAAATTTCGCAAAGAGAATTCATCGTACGCTCTCTCATCGCGTTCGCCGTCGTTCTTCTTATTGGTGGAGGAGTGTATGTGTATGTACAAAATAAACAAGTCCAATTTACTCAAAATACAAGTTCTCAAGCAACTTCAACAGCACAAACCGCATCATCAGTTTCCCCCATAATAAACCGTATCAATCCGTCACCGGCGTCAATAGGGTCTAAGATCAGCATAATGGGAAATAATTTTGATTGGATAATTCCAGTAGACTGTCATGGAAACGGCTGTCTTTCGCGCCCACATATTTTTGTGTATTTATCCGGTAAAACATTCAAAGATGCAATCTTGTTTGAAAATGGAAATTATAACAATTCTAAACAGGTTACGGTAAAAATAAAATCTTCTCTTTGCACTCGTTCACAGATAAACGGAATGCCTTGTAATTCAGTGAAAGTAATACCGGGGCAATATACTGTGAGCGTTAATGTTGACGGCAGAGGCACAAGTAACTCATTCCCAATTACAATAACAAAATCCGATACTCGTATCTTTTCCGTCAACCCAACACAAATATCTATCGGGTCCACTTTGATTATTAAGGGCATAAACTTTAGTCCGCTCGGTGGGTACATAGGGAATGGGTGGATTAGCAATCCACACACTGAACTATATATTCAAAATAGTAGTGGTAAAAGGGCGGTGTTGTGGGCAGGGAATGAGCCGGATGACCCGAAAACAACGGCAACAAGCTCAATCACTACCACTTTATCATCGCATGTTTGTATATATTCCTATGCGGTTGGAGGATGCCCATCTTATATGACAATCACTCGTGGAAAATATCTATTGATTATTTCCGTTGACGGCAGAGGCACAAGTAACTCATTCCCAATTACAATAACGAATTAGGTTTCATGAGTTTTGTTATATAAGAAAATATCGCAGTATTTATCCACGTCGCTTATTTTTATAGGAGCATTTCATGTTACTATAATGGCATGAACAACTTATTTAGTGGCAGAATTGCCCGGCTTAATTATTTTGTAGCCAGTCTTGTTATTGCATTTTCTTTCCTCGCCCTTGCAATTTTTCTTATAAAATTTCTGGGAGTTATCGGTATGCTTATTTTGATGCTTGTTGGTATTGCGGGTATTTTCTTTTCTTTTTCTCTGGCCATTCGTCGCTTGCATGATATTGGATGGAGTGGCTGGCTGGCACTTCTGTTTATTGTTCCTTGCGTAAACTTTATATTCGGTCTTTTGATTCTCTTTATCCCGGGGAATAGTGGTGGAAATGAATACGGCCCCGCACAGCTGGAAGGCATTAATTTCAAAGAAACTTTCTTTCCGTCTCAAGCAGCTACAACAGCACAAACAACTTCCACTCCACCTGCATCGCCACCTCCAACACCGCCGCCCGGCATTTAATTCGTACAAAACATTACCCGCCCGAAATTGCCACAGGCAATTTCGGGCGGGTAAATTAAAATCCACACATCATATATTTATTTTACGTACTCTCGTGCCTGTTTGGGTTATACTATGAATAGTTATCAGAACTTTATGGATAATTCACTAAAAAATTCATCGCCGGTATCTTTAGAATCGCAACATCTGTACAGTGGCAATGTCGTACTGGATTTTTTATTGTGGTATGCGGTGTTGGCTCCCGGGAATATCGCCGCGATTACCGGCAACTTTTTAGTGGCGAACTTTAATTTTTTCTCTATATCACTCCATGTGCGCACGTTGTTTGCATACTGGCACCATGACTTTGAAGCGTATGGCGGCGGTGTGGATGTCGGACAGTATCTCAGCACCATTATAATAAACACTCTCTCGCGCATCATCGGTTTCCTCATTCGTTCCATCACCATTGTCCTCGGTCTTTTGGTTGAGGTGCTTATTGTGGCGGTTGGTATTTTGTGGTTGTTTTTGTGGTTTACAATTCCGCTCTTGCTCGTATTTGCTTTTTCCCATGAGCCGACATTCTCTATTTCATTTCCTCACATATTCTTACGGATTTCCGGCATACTCACTTCTTTACACCATGGCATATTTTAATCCGAAAGGGACACGAGTCTATCGCGCGGTACGCATTGGGCGGTTCCTACCCAAAAAAATACTTCGTCCGACAGTAACGCTTGGTGCAGTTGTCACTCTCGCTTTGATTGCATTGTGGCTCTTCGGTGTCGGACACACGAATTGGTGGCATCTCATAATCATTTCAGTGGCAATCACATACGCACTTTGGGTGTACACTATTTTCTTTGAGACCTATCTTGATATGGTTCCGCCACACGCACCATCCAACCAAAACCTCGCCGACTTTCTTGACTATCAGGCGATGAAAATAGTAACCTCTTCCGCGGGCAAAGATATTTCGCAAATGCTTCTGCCAATGTTGAATATGCGAGGCTTTTCATTTGTGCTCTTGCGTATGGGAATTGCCCCGCAGGATTTTAGGCGTGCGCTTGCAGTATATCTGCAAGCGCACGCCAACTCCCACCGCGAAGACAGGGTGTCTTTCTTAAATGATTGCATGCTTGAAAAGCAGGCTCGGCAACCATCACAATCGCCCATTCTGTCGTGGCGTGATTTGTTTTTGGGTTTATGCACGCATTCGGACTTTCTCAAACAAATTATATTTGATGCACACATTGAGCGCGAAGACGTACACATGATTCTTGCGTGGCAACAGCAAGATTACGAACAGCGCGAAATTAGCCGACAATTTTGGAAACGAAGTAACCTTATGCGCACTCGTGGCATCGGGCACGACTGGGCATCCGGCTATACGGCGCGCATGGAACAATACGCTGTGGAGGTGACGAGGCTTCCGGCATATGCGGGATTTTCTCCGCGGCTTTATGGGCGAATGGCGGAAACTGAACAGGTTGAGCGTATTCTTGCGCGAGATGGAAAGAGTAACGCCATACTCGTTGGTGAAAAGGGTGTTGGGAAAACCATTATCATTTCCGCACTCGCGAAACGGCTCTCGCTCGGCCAATCACTCCACCCGATTGCCTATAAGCACATCCTTCGGCTTGATGTTGCCGCGTTGCTTGCTGGCAGTAATAATGCGTACGATATAGAAGATCGTTTCCGGCACATGTTCGCTGATGCACTACGCGCCGGCAACGTCATATTATTTATAGAAGATATCCACACGCTTTTTGATTCTTCACGAGCCGTCGGGACAATTGATGCCGCAGAACTTTTGTTACCATTTCTTACCTCTGCACGCCTTCAAATAATCGGACTCACAACGCCGGAACACTATCACGATACTGTTGCGAAAGACCAAAGCCTGTCGCAGGCGTTTGAAAAAGTTGAAGTGTTAGAGCCGGCAAAAGAAAATGTGTACGCCATATTGCGTGATGTGGTGCCACATATTGAGGCCCTTGAAAAAGTATGGGTACTTTTTCAAGCTATCCATGTCGCAGTGGAACTTTCCGATAGGTACATAAAGAATGCACCTTTCCCGGAGAAAACCATCGCTTTGCTTCAAGAGGCGGCGGTATATGTGCTTACCAAAAAGAAACATGTTGTCAGCTCTTCCGATGTGGAGTCCGTTGTAGAGCGCAAAACCGGAATTCCACTTGGCACATCGGCACATGCGGAACGGAATAAACTTCTTTCTTTGGAAACTGATTTACACACTCGCATTATCGGGCAAGATGACGCCATATCTGTCATTGCAAATGCCATGCGTCGCGCACGCTCAGGTATTGCGTCGGAGAAAAAACCGATAGGAGGTTTTCTATTTCTTGGTCCAACGGGCGTTGGCAAGACCGAAACCGCCAAGGCTCTGGCTACAACATATTTCGGCTCGGAAGAACACATGATTCGTTTTGATATGTCCGAATATCAAAATGCAGATTCTCTCTCCAGGTTGATAGGGCACGATAATGAAAGTGGGTTGCTCACCACGCAAATTATTGACCACCCATTCTCGCTCATACTTCTGGATGAAATAGAGAAAGCTCACCCTAAAATACTTGATGTATTTTTGCAGGTCTTGGATGACGGGCGCCTCACAGATGCTCTTGGCGGGACTGCGGATTTTACCAATGCCATTATTATTGCAACTTCAAATGCCGGTGCCGAGATGATTCGCGAATCGGAAGTGCATGAACAGCGCGCATTAACCAAAGAGCAGATACTTAATCGCCTGCAAGAGCAAGGAGTATTCCGTCCGGAATTTTTAAATCGTTTTGATGCCATTGTCATATTCAAACCGCTGACGCAAAACCAAGAAGAACAAATAGCGATACTGATGTTTGCCGATTTAAACCGTCGCTTAAAAGGAAAGGGTGTTGCCGTTACCGCAGACAAAGCCACGCTGACAAAAATGGTGCAAATGGGGTTTAGCAAAGAGTTTGGAGCTCGCCCATTGCGCAGGGTGATGCAGGATACTGTAGAAAATATTATCGCCAAAAAACTCCTTTCCGGAGAAATTGCTCGAGGAAGTACTTTTGTGCTTACCGCGCAAGACCTTGGCTAAACCACTCATAATTTGTGGGTCGTGTTTTGAACCGAATGTTAAGCGCCAAGCGCACTAAGTATCACTATCCTTATAATTAACCCTATAATTACAGTTGCCGTACTTATGGCAAGAAGTAACATGCCGGCAATAACCGCCCACTGCACTGATGGAAGTTTGCGAAGTCTTTGAATAGACTCTGCTATCGCTTGAGCGAGAAAGAATATGGTTTGAATAACGGCGCCGATGAAAATCAATGGTAATAAGAGAGCGTTTTGTATCATACTCAATATAAACAGTGATGAGTCGGAGATGTTTGGCAGTGAATATAGTGTTATAAGTACCACAAAGAGGGCAACAATAGCCACGATGAATATTGTGCTGACAATAGCGCCGACATACCAAAAGAATCTGGATACCCTGCTACTTTGATTTTGGTGCAGAATAGAGAAGGCGTAGAACAGCGCGAGAGTATTGATAGAAAGTGATATTAATATCAGAGTTTGTGAAAAAAACACAAGTAACAAAAATAAGTTTATCAAAAAACCCACGACAGACAACGGCAGTAATAGTTTCTCCTTGGTTAGTGTGTGCATCGACTCAATACTAACCGAGCGGTATAGCGTATCGCAATCGGCAGATGTGTATAACTAATTCATAAAAGGCTCAATGAGCCCTTCTTCCAAAGCAAGGGATCCTCTCATATGTTTTTTGTTGCATACGGATAGCATATCCGTTGTGTTAGATTGTTGGTATCGAGTATTATATCGCCACGGCAGGTTTTTAAGTGTGTGCACTTCAGGTGTTAATTCAGTCATAGACTTTGCAAAACAGCGGTGGTATTGTATGAGTGGAAATATCTTCTCACAGCTTGGAGGATGGAGGAATCGTGATGAACGAGCCACTACTGGTCTTCGAAATATTGGAATATATAAAACGGCGAAAGAAAATGTTCGCCGATGCGAATGCTGCCGATTACCGCCCGACCTATGAGGAGGGGCTTGGAGAGATTGCTCGCAAGAGCATTCTCGAGTACGAGCGAGGACAAGGGTTCGTGGCGGGCATAGGTTCGCAAGATGTGCGCCGGTGTGTGAGATTGCATGAGATACAGAGAGAGAACAATAACTTTGACGCTTTGCTGAGGGTGCATATCTGCGGGGAATGGATGATTGTCCCCGCGTGGGCCAAGCTTCTTGAGCAAGTTAAATTACTCAAGGAGGCCCTCCAGTGAAGATGCTCGTCGCAACGCCCTCTTCGTTTGGGGGCGTTTTTTCTACTCCGCCCGCTTAAGGGGTTGGTTCCCAAGCGGGAGGGCGTTCAAGTATGTCTATACAGAAACAATAAAAATTTTTGGTACTGCGTCTGTTCTCTACAGCTTGTAAACGGGGTTACCATGAGCCACGGTGTACAAATTTCTTGACCTTTTTGCCGTGGGCATGTAGTCTATATATAACGCAATCGTATTTCGCGGGCACTTCATGTGCCTTTGGCGAATATGCACGGCGAGTTCAGCAGTGCACGGCGCGTTAACATAGGGAAATATATTTATCCTTTTATTAATTTAAGTAACTTATTATAAACGCTTATGGCAGCAGAATTTGATCGTAGCAAGCCGCATATGAACGTGGGAACCATTGGTCACGTTGACCATGGGAAAACCACTCTTACAGCGGCAATCCTAAACGTGCTGAAGCTAAACGAGGGGAACGGCTACTCGGCACGCAGTGAGAAAGTTGAAAACATTGATAACGCCCCTGAAGAAAAGGCGCGCGGTATTACCATCGCGCTCCACCATTCGGAATACGAAACACCGAATCGTCACTATGCACACGTTGATGCACCCGGACACGCCGACTACATCAAGAACATGATCACCGGTGCCGCACAGATGGACGGTGCAATACTCGTCGTTGCCGCAACTGATGGTGTAATGCCACAGACACGCGAGCACATCCTTCTTGCAAAGCAAGTTGGTGTTCCAAAGCTAATTGTATTTCTTAACAAAATTGACATGGTTGATGAGCCTGATCTTATTGACTTGGTTGAAGAAGAAGTGCGAGAGATTCTTACAAAGCAAGGATTTGATGGAGAAAATACACCGGTTGTTCGCGGTTCCGCTTTGAAAGCACTTGAATCTACTTCAGCGGATGATGAGTGGTCTCAGAGTGTGAAAAAACTGGTTGACACCATGGATGAATATTTCCCCATGCCAAAACGTGATCTGGACAAGCCGTTTCTTATGCCCATTGAAGACATCTTCTCAATTGAAGGTCGTGGCACAGTGGTAACGGGACGTATTGAACGCGGTGTTGTCAAAGTCGGTGAAGAAGTTGAAATTGTCGGTATCAAAGACACATCTAAAACAACCGTTACGGGTATTGAAATGTTCAATAAACAGCTTCAGGAGGGTCAAGCGGGTGATAACGCCGGCATTCTTCTTCGTGGAACAAAGAAAGAAGATGTCCATCGCGGACAAGTCCTTGCAAAACCGGGAACACTTAATCCGCGTATTGAGTTTGAGGCGGAGGTATATGTTCTCAATAAAGATGAAGGAGGACGAAGTACCCCGTTTGTTTCAAAGTACAAGCCACAGTTTTACATTCGCACAACGGATGTAACAGGTGAAGTAACCTTGCCGGAAGGAAAGGAAATGGTCATGCCGGGCGATACCGTCACATTTAATGTGAAGCTTATCGCACCTGTCGCCATTGAAGAACAGCTACGCTTTGCTATTCGTGAAGGAGGCAAAACCGTTGGGGCTGGAGTTGTAACAAAGATTATTGCGTAATCGCGATAATACACAGAAAGTACATTAAAAATAGCAATGACAACCGTAACTAAAAAAACAAAGGAGGTGAAGAAATTAGCATCGGAAACCGCTGTGCGTGAGCCGCGATTGCGTATTCGTATCCGTGCATATGAACATAAGGTGCTTGACCTTTCGGTTAAGCAAATTATGGATACCGCACAACGATTTGATGCAAAAACAGTTGGTCCGGTTCCTCTTCCAACAGAGATAAAACGCTGGACGGTGAACAGATCAACCTTCGTTTATAAAGATGCGCGTGAACAGTTTGAGATGCGCGTGCACAAGCGACTGATTGATATACTAAATCCGTCTCAGAAAGTCATTGAGGCACTTACCAATCTGAATCTTCCCTCCGGAGTTACCATTGATGTAAAAATGAATGCCTAATAAAACTCTTGATACATCTATCTTGGTAATCCATCAAAAAACCACCCGGCAACGGGTGGTTTTTTGATGGCACGACGTTTAATATACACTTGGAAGTGAATTTGTCGGATATGGCAACAAGTGGTAGGCTGTGATTGGAAAGATTTATCTTAATTTCGAACAGAGGATGGGGGGTGCCGTTATGGTAACGAATAAGTATGTTGGAAATATAAGTTACGTCGGAAATGCGGTAACCACCATGATATTTTTAATCGTGCTGGTTTGTATGTTCTTTTTCAGATCTTATTTCTTTTCGGGATCTTATTTCTTTTCGGGATCTTATTTCTTTTCGGGATCTTATTTCTTTTCGGGATTTGTCATTATGTTTTCTGTATTTTGGTTTTATCACATCTCAATAAAACCAGCGTATAAAATCATAAAAGGGAGTGCGAATTATATAGAGATGAGTGAGTTTAGGCTTGCGCCATTTGGTATTGGGCTACTCTGTATATATTGGCCCCCATATCAACGGATGGCTGGCAAGCTTCTAGAGGGGGAGGCGATACTGATATTCTGAAAGGCATGGGAAGTGTGAAGAATATCCGCCAGTTTGAAATCAAATGGGGTCTATTCAAAGAGACATTTCCCAAAATTCAAAGCTCCATGGGAAACCGTAAAGTAAGATACATGTTAGTATCCGATGCTTTACGCGCTAAGGTAGAGCATGAAAGGTGGATGGCCAAAGAAAAACTCCGAAACAAGTTAATGAGTATCCTTTACACGAAAGCGCTTAAGGAAGAAAGCCTCGCGGATTTTTTAACAGATGAGATACTTGAGAAGTTGATTGTTAATCCGATGCGCGATTGCGTATGCGTGGAGGATGATGTCAGCCAGATGGCCATGGATGGAGAACTGAAAAAGGTATCAGGGTTTGATAAGTTAAAGGAAGATCTTAGTGAGGCAAACACTCATGATACCTTTGTAAGGATGTATGAAATTGATACAATCAATTGTATCAAACCCCCCGATTTTAAATAATTGGGGGGTTTAGTCTAGGGTTGGTCGATATAGAAGAATAGTACTGTATATTGCACCTGCATTTGCATTTTTCGTATAATGCGGTATTCTCTTTACATAAGCCGCCTGCGGCTTTTTATTTATCACGTATGAAATTTATCCTAGCAAGAAAAGTGAGTATGACGCAAATCTTCACCGATGAGGGAAGAATGCGCGCAGGCACCCTTTTGAAGACCGGGCCGATTGAAATCACTCAGGTTAAATCCTCCCAAAAGGACGGCTATACCGCCGTGCAGGTTGGTTTTGATACACAGAAACCGCAGCGTCTCTCCAAGCCTGTTCTTGGGCATTTGAAAAACAAGGCATTTAAGGTGCTAAGAGAGTTTCGGGTTGATGACACATCTGCGTATTCTGTTGGTGATGAAATCACGGCAGACATTTTTTCTGTTGGAGATAAAGTACGAGTTGCTGGTACTACCAAGGGAAAGGGTTTTGCAGGGGTTGTGAAGCGGCACGGTTTCCATGGTGGTCCGCGCACCCATGGTCAAAAGCACTCGGAGCGTGAACCCGGTTCTATTGGTGGCTCTGGCGGACGCGCAGGCGGCCGTGTGGCAAAAGGCATACGTATGGGTGGCAGAATGGGTAGCGATCGTGTGACGACAAAAGGGCTAACCATCCTTGCCGTTGACCCAAAGCTTGGTGAGATAATAGTCTCCGGGGCGGTTTCCGGTTCGCGTGATTCGCTGGTGGAAATTATTTCCGCATAATTATTTTTTTACTATGACCGCTACAGCAACAAAAACCGATACAAAAACAAACGTACGCACTGACGGTGTAAAAACTACGGGTGCCTCAAAAGCTGACACTTCAAAACGCAATGTTGATGCATTGTCCGCGCCGGTATATACGATGGACGGGAAAACTGCTGATACTATTTCACTTCCGGAAGACATATTTGGTGCGCCATGGAAAAACGATCTTGTACAACAAGTCATTGTTGCCATTCAAGCGAATGCGCGAACCCCAATTGCACACACAAAGATGCGCGGTGAGGTTCGCGGTGGTGGGAAGAAACCATGGAAGCAAAAAGGAACCGGGCGTGCGCGTCATGGATCAATTCGTTCACCTATCTGGCGTGGTGGTGGTGTAACGCATGGTCCGCGCGCGGAACGTTCTTTTGCACAAAAAATAAATCGTAAGATGCGTTTCGCCGCGCTCACCGCCGTGTTGTCACGCAAATTGAAAAGAGGTGAAATTATATTTGTTGACGCACTCTCATTTAAGGAGCCAAAAACACAAAAGGCGAAGGAGGTGGTGCAAGCGATTGCAAAGGCATCCGGAGTTTCAGAGCTTTCAACACGACGTGTTAACGCGGCACTTATCGCACTATCTAAAAAAGATTTTGCGGTTGAGAAGAGTTTTAGCAACTTTGGTAATTTGCACACGGAGGAAGTACGCAACCTAAATCCGGTCATAATACTTTCGTATCGTTACTTGATTATTGAAAATCCCGCGGAGATGATCAAGGCGCTATCTGCAAGAAGTGTCTCCGCAAAGAAGCGCTCAGCAGTATAAATATATGGAAATCTTTAAAACACACACAAACAAAAAAAATACTGTCGCCGGTAAGAAGCCGGTGAGTAAGCAAACATCCGCCACGAAGAAAAAGGTGGAGGTTACGCGCGCGCTGCGCGCGCGCGCCGCGCAAACACTCATTGCGCCGTGGATGTCTGAAAAGGCACTCATTGGTACAGATTCCGGCATATATGTGTTTGCAATTCCGCGCGCGGCGACAAAACAAGACGTGGCACATGCCATTGAGGTGGTATATAAAGTAACACCACGCAGTATTCGTATTACCAATTTGCCCGGAAAGCGCGTGTCGCGTCGTACTCGCAGCGGTTCTGCAACCCGCCCCCGTCGCAGAAAGGCATATGTATATCTCACCAAGGGAGATACTATTCAAATCGTATAACACAGCTTTATTATGAAAACATACAAACCGGTAACCAAAAGTCGTCGTCACATGTCAACGCTACCATACAGAGAAACTCTCTCCGGTGATAAACCGCTGAAGAGTCTCTTGGTAAGCAAAAAGCGTCAGGGCGGAAGAAATGCGTTTGGGCGCATTACCACTCGTCATCAAGGTGGCGGACACAAACGCCGTCTGCGTCTTATAGATTTTACATACAATAAGCATGACGTCCCGGCAAAAATTGAAACGATTGAATATGATCCGTATCGTTCTTCAAACATTGCATGTACGTTGTACGCAGACGGTGAACGTCGTTACGTGATAGTTCCCAAAGGAATAGAGGTTGGAGATACATTCATTGTTTCTGAGACTGCGCCCATCAAGGCGGGAAATCGTTTGCCAATGAGCAACATACCTGTTGGTACATCTATATATAATATTGAATTGCGGATTGGCGCAGGTGCCCGACTAGTGCGTTCCGCAGGTACATTCGCGCAGCTTATTGCTCACGATGCCGGGTACGCGCAAATAAAACTTCCCTCAAGCGAGATACGAAAAGTGTCGGAGAAGTGTTTTGCATCTATCGGAACGGTTGGAAATGAAGAACACATGCTTGTTAACATTGGCAAAGCGGGGCGAAGTCGCTGGATGGGCAAGCGCCCGACAGTGCGCGGAAGCGCTATGAATCCCGTTGACCACCCGTATGGTGGTGGTGAAGGACGTCAGGGTCGCGGTATGCGTCGTGCAAAGACAAAGTGGGGCAAGCCGTCAGGCAAAGGTCAAAAGACGCGTACACCAAAAAAGTTTTCAAACGTATTTATTGTTTCGCGCAGGAAAGTCGGTAAACGCAGATAATAAGTATTACATTTTAATTAAGCCCCCGGCGCGCGAAGCGCGCCGGGGGCTTCGCACGGGCGGACATTAAATGTCCGCCCGTGCTAAACTAAACCGCAATGACTAATCAGCAGGCGATTGCACAGAGCTCCCAAAATGATATTTCCAGTAAAGCATACCCAGTTCAAACTGGTTGGTTTATGAGTAAAATATCGTCTGCAATATTGTATGCACTATCTTTGGGTATAATAATTGACTTACAATTTACTCATGATATTTCCACAGACAACATTATGTTTGGTGTTGCTTTGGTCATTTTTTCATTCTTTTTTCTTGTTGCATACTTACTTGCTCTGAAGAAGAACCACAGTTTTCAATTTTTACCGGAATACATTGTGATAAATACCGGCGTTATCGGCAAACCTGAGCAACATATTCCATACAGCACAATTCAAGACGTCAATATAGTTCAATCCATTCCGGGTCGTATATTCGGCTTCGTAAATGTGACTATTAAAATTGCAACACAAGGTGGCATCATAAAAACAAACGAAGTTAATATTTTCGGGCAAACACCGACAAATGCAAAAATCATAACAGAAGCACTCAAATCCATTCTGCTTACCAAGAACTCTTTACGAGCCGGATTGTAAACTATGTAGAGTGAGAGTAATCTCCGTGAATTAGGAAGTGTGCTTCCTAATTCCCGCCGCTTCATTTGCACATTTATAATTTCAAATACGGCAAACATGGCAACAGCGGAGTATACTTGTAGTGAGGTCACATTAATAATCTTTATTTCATCATGTACAAATTTCTATGAACAAATGTCATCCTATCGCACTTGGTGTGGCAGTGGGCGCGCTGTGGTCTGCATATGTGATTTTTATCGGCATAACGGCAATATTCGGCTGGGGAAATGCAATCCTTAACGTCATTTCTTCCCTTTATGTCGGATACAGTGCGTCGGTTGTCGGCATAATTATCGGGGCTCTCTGGGCATTCGCAGACGGGTTTATCGCAGGTGTGGTAATCGCTTGGATATATAACCAAATAGCGAAATAGACGAGTACGAATTTAAAAACCCGCATGGCAATTGCATAGCAACTGCACTGTGGGTTTTTAATAGTTGAACACTAAATATAAAAATGAGTGGGTGCAGTTCAGGATTGAATTCAGCTCAAAAGGAACTCAAAAAACAGCAAGCGTCTCAATAGAAGAACAAAAGATTTTCTGGGGTAGGGTGTAGAGTTTCGGTAAATAACCATTACAGTGCTTTAGTACGAGAGGAAGGAATACATTTTCTTGCTCCCATACTTTTGTATGCATTTTAATGCGTTAAAGTTATCTAAACTCTTATTGTTTTAAACTATCAACAAAATTAACCGCGATGATGAAATTTAATTTATAACTATCAATAACAACCTTTTTGTTCATAGTCTTACTTAATACAATCCCCTTTTCTATGTCGTAGAGACGCATAAATGCCAGTAAATTTCCAAAATCTCTTGTCTTGCCGGTACTTTTATATTTCACCTCCACAGGAAGCGGTTTTTGACCACCGATAATAAAATCAACTTCCTGACCCTGCTTTGTTCTCCAAAAATTTATTGGTACATCTTCTATGTTTTTAATAATCTCTTGGAAAACATACGCCTCCCAGATAGCGCCCTTATCAATTCGCTTCTCTATAGAATTATAATTCTTTAAGAAAAAATTCCTAACTCCGTTATCCAAAAAATAAACTTTTGGGGATTTTACCACCTCTTTCTTTTTGTTTGAATAAAACGGCCTAATTGTTCTAAGTAAGTAAGTTTCTTCCAGAAGAAGAATATAGTTTTTCAGTGTCTTTACATGAATGCCGACCTCTTTTGACAAAGAGCTATAATTTATCTCTTGTCCGTTTAGAACTGCAAGTATTTCAACCAGTTTTTTAAATGCTGACAAATTCTCAATATTTGAGAAGCCAATAATATCTTTTTCTAGGTACAGATCGAAAATACTTTTTAATATTTGTTTCTTATTGTTTACATCGCTTGCAAGCGCAACTTCCGGATATCCTCCAAATGTCAAAAATTCTTCCAAACACCTTTGCATTTCTGCGGGCATGTTAATCTCTTCTTGTTTTAATTTATGTATGTTTCTATAGACTTCCTCGGGAAGAGGATTACTTTTGAATGTCAAAAATTCTTCAAAATCAAGCGGAAATATTTCAAAAATAAATTTCCTTCCGGCTAGACTTTCTTTTATGTGGTTCTTTATTGAAAGCGAAGACGAACCAGATGCTATTATTTTTATACTCGGATAATTGTCATACAAGTTTTTAAAAATATTTCCAATACTCGCAACTTTTTGAAACTCATCAATGAAGCAATAAAAAGTTTCTCCTTTTTCTTCATATCCATTCAAATACAAAAAATCGAGGAATTTCTCCAGACTTTCTCCAAACTCCCTATTTGAAACAATATCCATATCAACAAAAACAGACTTTGCGCCAGATGGTATTTCCTCTCTAAGCATCTTCATTAAACTTGTCTTGCCAACCTGGCGCGAGCCAGTCAAAATGATTATCTTTCTATTTTCAAGATTTTGCTTTAATTTGGGGTAAATTTTCCTGCTTTTTAAGATTTCCATATACTAAACTTACACCCCAGTATCAAAATAGTCAAGACTATTTTGATACTGGGGTGTGTATAACTCTATAAACTTACCCAAAAACTCACACGGCCACTTCAGGAGTGGGGGATGCTTGTATACAGGTCACATTATTAATTTTCACTTAATCGCAAATATATTTCTATGAACAAATGTCATCCTATCGCACTTGGTGTGGCAGTGGGCGCGCTGTGGTCTGCATATGTGATTTTTATCGGCATAACGGCAATATTCGGCTGGGGAAATGCAATCCTTAACGTCATTTCTTCCCTTTATGTCGGATACAGTGCGTCGGTTGTCGGCATAATTATCGGGGCTCTCTGGGCATTCGCAGACGGGTTTATCGCAGGTGTGGTAATCGCTTGGATATATAACCAAATAGCGAAATAAGCAAGCTGGAAGAAATTATAGCGCTGTCTGCGAAGTACTTGTTTTACTATCAATGCCGAAGCTGTCGGGGAGGAGTGATTGGTGTTTGCGTGGTAGCACAGCAAATTGGCATGGGCACACTTGAGTGATTTACTGCCTGTAGAGTGATAAAAGGTCTGGTGGGATTTCTCGCCGGTATTTTGTTTATACGAACGGAAGACATTGAGAGGACATTGAAATGAATAATCACACATGGTGTTTTCTCTCTCCAGCCCGTCCGCCGGGGTATGAGTTGTTTTTCGCTCCGCTGGTTGTTGTCTTATCACCAGCGGAAATTGAAAGGATCCAGTTCGCATACTTCGTGTCAAAATATGGGCATGCGAAACAGTTCCGTGACGATGGATCAAGGTATTTTGACCATCCGAAGGCGGCTGCCTGGATTTACATCAAGGAGCTCAATGGAAGGAACCAAAGAATAATAACGGACCTGCTGTTGCACGATTTGTCTGAGGATACATATTTGTTGTCCTCATACAGAATCAGTATGAATTTCGGCGTGGACGTCGCGTTGGACGTTCGCGCTGTGACAAAGTTGCGCCGTGGAGAAGGAACGGAGGAATATTTGAGGCGTGTCGTGGCGCGTGGGCCAAGTGCCATTGTCGCGAAATTGTGCGACAACTTAAGCAACATGCGCACGCTTTCGGGATGTACCGAAGAAAAACAAAAGCGCAAGAAGGGGGAAACGAAAAATTATCATATTCCAATTCTCATCCCGCCACTGCGCGCTTGCGGAGGAGAATGGAAAAAAGTTGCGAATTTCTTGGAGAACAAGATTAAGAGGGCGATTGGGGTGTAGCGATTGGGGGTGTAGATTGAATCACTCCGTAACCGCGACTCCCTAAACAAAAAATGTATTATTTTTTGTTTAGGGAGTCGCGGTTTTTGTTATCTAATGTTTGTTGTTACAGGTGTATAAACGACATAAGGCGTGTTTTTTGTCGGGAGCACATCACCATTGTTGACTATTGGGAAGAATTCCTGTATCTTTACAGATATCCCGCTTCGCGGGTATTAATTTCTTATGTCACGATCACTTAAAAAAGGTCCCTATGTGGACGTAAAACTCATGGAAAAGATAAGCGGGAAAAAACCGTCTGACGTTTCTGTTGTCAAGACATGGGCGCGAGCGAGCCAAATAGCTCCGGACATGGTCGGGTTTACGTTTGGGGTACACAATGGAAAGCAACATGTGGAGGTGTTCGTCACAGAAGACATGGTCGGTCATCGGCTTGGGGAATTTTCGCCGACAAAGAAATTCATACGACACGGTGGCAAGATGCAGAAAGAGCTTGAACAAAAGCGTCAGCAAGCGGAAATTTCTGTGGCGAAGGCAGCCAAAGAATCAACTACCGCAAAGGTGGGGAAGAAATAATTATGAAAGCAACACTCTCTGATTATAATCAGTCTCCCCGCAAGGTTCGTTTGGTAACGGAGCTTATAAAAGGAAAGCAGGTAACCACCGCGCTTGAACAGCTAGCTTTTTTGTCAAAGCGTGCCGCTAAGCCAATTGCAAAACTGGTGCGTTCCGCTGTGGCAAATGCGATACAGCAAGGTGGCAAAGAAGAAAGTCTCCGTATTGAAAACATCACTGTTGATGGAGCAAGTATGCTTCGCAGGTACAGAGCTCGCGCATTCGGGCGCGGGGCGACCATTCGTCACAGAAGGAGCCATATAAACGTAATGCTCTCTGAGACCGTCACAGAAACGGCAGAGGTAGTAGAGGCGGTATCGGTTGAATCAGAAAACATAAAGTCGGCGGAAGTCGCATCCAAATAATTTTAATATGACACACATTACTCATCCATATGCACATAGGCTCGGAATCATTCGCGACTGGAAAAGCCGTTGGTTTGCCACAGACAAAAAGCAGTTTCGCGAAAATATAAAAATTGATAATGCCATACGAGTTTTTCTTACGAAAGAATTGCGTGGAGCATATGTGGCACTTATTGAGATTGAGCGCACCGCAACCGAGTTGCGTGTGTTTGTGCATACATCTCGCCCCGGACTCGTCATTGGTCGCTCCGGTGAGCAAGCAACTAAACTGCGTGCAAAAATTACAAAGCTGGTTGCAAGTATCGCCCCGCAACACAATCGTACTGTTAAATTTGACATAACGGAGATACGCCAACCGGAAACACAAGCGGCAATAGTTGCTTACATGGTTGTGGAAAGTCTGGAAAAACGCATGCCGTTTCGTCGTGTGTTGAAGCAAACCGTGGAAAAAGTCATGGCGGTGCGCGACGTGGTTGGCGTGCGTATCGCAATTTCCGGCAGGCTTGGCGGTGCGGATATGTCCCGCAGAGAATCAATAAAGAAAGGCAGAATTCCTTTACAAACATTTCGCGCCGATATTGATTTTTCGTATGAGCAAGCGCATCTTCCATACGGAGTTATCGGAATAAAAGTGTGGGTATATCGCGGAAGTACCTACGTCGCGCAGGCAGGCATCAATGGCGTAACGCGTTCGCAAGCATAGCCCATCATTGTTTATGTTATTTCCAAAAAAAGTAAAACACAGAAAATGGCAGACAGGGCGTAAAAGCCCGGCGCGTTTGGCTCGCCCGGATACGCGTGGAATAACAGTTATGTTTGGCAGTTATGGGTTAAAAGCGACCACTCCTGCACGCCTTACCAGCAATCAAATTGAGGCGGCGAGAAAGATACTCTCGCGCGCAACGGGAAAAGGTGGTAAAGTATGGATTCGTGTCTTCCCCGACAGACCGATTACTCAAAAGCCGGCGGAAGTTGGTATGGGGCATGGAAAGGGTGACCCAAAGCACTTTGTGTTTGAGGTTCATCCGGGGCGCGTATTGTTTGAGATAGACGGAATATCTGATGAGGTCGCGCGCGATGCGTTTCGTCGTGCCGGTTCAAAACTGCCGATGAAAACAGTCGTGGTAACACGACAATAAAAAATATATGTCAAAAAAGAATAACTATACAAATGTGGCGAACGGAGAACTCTTGAAACTTCTTTCTGAAAAGAGGGAAGAACTTCGTGTTGTAAGATTTGCCACTGCCGGTTCCCGTCCGAAAGATACAAGTACATCGGCAAAAATTCGCAAAGAAATCGCTCGCATACTTACTGAATTTTCCGCACGAACTAACGCAAAGAATCGCACGGCGTAATATTATATTTGACTTATGACTATCATGACAACAACACCAACAACACCAACAACAGACACTGTAAAAAAACCGCAAACCTTCAAGGGTGTGGTTGTAAAAATTTCTGGGAAAGATACCGCAGTGGTTTCCGTATCGCGCTACGTCAAGCATCCAAAGTATAAGAAATATCAAACACGCATTAGCAAATATCTTGTGCATGATCCGGAAAACACAGCGCAAGTGGGCGATAGGGTTACGATTGTCGCTTCGCGCCCAATTTCAAAAATGAAGCACTTTACGCTTCTTACAAAAACCGTATGATTCAGCCTCAATCCATAGTTACCATAGCTGATAATTCAGGTGGCAAGATAGCCAGGGTGTTCAAGGTGCTCGGCGGGCATAGGCGAAGATATGCGCATGTCGGTGATGTGGTGGTGGTGGCAATTCAAACCGCCGAGCCACGCAAGCCAGTGAAGAAAAAGGACATCGTGCGAGCGGTTATCGTACGTACAGCGCACCCAACACGGCGCAAAGATGGTTCATATGTTTCTTTTGACAGCAATGCCGCGGTATTGGTTGAAAAGAGAGGAAATGAAATGGTGATGAAGGGAAATCGTGTATTCGGTCCCGTACCACGTGAATTGGTTGATCGTGGTTGGCAGGCAATAGCCTCTGCCGCGCCGGAAGTAATTTAAATTAAACGCACAAATAGTATGAAATTAAAAAAGAATGATACCGTGCAAGTAATTGCGGGAAAAGACAAAGGCAAGACGGGAACAATCCTGCGAGTATTCCCGCACGAAGAGCGTATCGTGGTTGACGGTGTTGCGATTGTAACGCGTCACACGCGCGGTACGGAAGGGCAGGTGGGGCATATTGTGAAGCGTCCCGCGAAAATCCATGTTTCAAATGTGATGCTTGTTGACCCGGACACAAAAAAGCCAACACGCATTCGTATTCAAAATAAAGATGGGGTGCGTACGCGCGTGTCTGTAAAATCCGGCGCGGTCCTTAAATAATTTTAACGACAGATATTTAATCATGATACTTTCAAAAGAAAAACAAAAAACAGCATTTGAGGCGCTCTCCAAGACGTTTGGATATTCAACGTATATGGCTGCGCCACGAATCACAAAAATAACAGTATCGGTGGGTACCGGAAAAAAGAAAGATGCAAAGCAGGTCGCTTTTATCGCCGAGCGTCTTTCTGAGATTACCGGACAACACGCCGCATCGCGCCCGGCAAAACAGTCTGTCGCGTCGTTTAAGGTTCGCGAGGGAGAGCCTGTCGGGCTTATTGTTACTTTGCATGGTCCGCGTATGTATGATTTCCTGGACAAAGTTATTCACATTGCTCTTCCCCGTACTCGCGATTTCCGAGGTATCCCATCAAGCGCTATAGATGCCATGGGAAATATTACAATCGGCATCCGTGAGCACACAATTTTTCCGGAGGCGGCGAACGAAGATCTCAAGGATGTGTTTGGTATGGCGATTACCATTACTACCACAGCAAAGACACGTGATGAGGCGGAAGCGTTTCTGCGACACGTCGGTCTTCCTCTGCGCGTTGACGCGAGCAAGAAATCCTGATAGGATGATATACATGACGCACCTGCGTCTTTTTTCTTATTTACATGGCAAAAAAATCACAATTGGCAAGAAACGAAAAACGAATGGCACTCGTGGTGAAATATTCTGCGCGACGTATGGCACTCAAGAAAGCTGGAGATTGGGATGGGTTGCAAAAACTTCCCAGAAATTCATCAGTGGTGCGTGTAAAAAATCGTTGCGCAGTGTCAGGTCGATCACATGGATATGTACGCGCATTCGGTGTCTCACGTATTGTGTTTAGGGAACTTGCTCGTGAGGGGCATATTCCGGGAGTAAAAAAAGCATCATGGTAAGCGACAGAGTTGGTGATTTTATTATTCGCTTGAAGAATGCTTCTGCGATACATCGCGAAAGTGTGGTGGCTCCATACAGCAAGCACATACATGCGATTGCGCAGAAACTTCGCGAGCTCGGCTTTCTTACGGACGTGGAGCAATCAAGCGATAAGCGTGGGTTACATGTTGTTATCGCGTATGCTGATGATGGAAGTGCCCGGCTTAGAGATGTACGACGCATCTCTAAGCCGGGACGACGGGTATACATATCGCATCGTGAGGCGCATGTGGTTGCCGGAGGCACGGGCGTGCGCATTATTTCCACTCCGGAGGGAATCGTTTCAGATGCTCAGGCACGTAGAAACCGTCTGGGTGGAGAGGCACTGTTTGAAATCTGGTAATTAAAAAATATACTATGTCACGATTTACTAAAAACCCAATCCCGGTTCTTTCCAAAGTGGATGTCTCCGTAGATGCACAAACCCTTTCCGTTAAGGGTCCTCTTGGGGAGCTTGCACGTACGATACACTCAAGCATTAAAATTGAAGTTGGCTCAGAAGGAGTATCAATTTCTGCGAAGAACAACAGTAAGCTCTCCAATGCTCTTACGGGAACGTTTGCGGCTCATTTGAAAAATATGATGGAGGGAGTTGGTACCCCTTTTAAGAAAGTGCTCATTCTTGATGGGATTGGTTATAAAACCGAGCTTAAGGGGAAAGAGTTGATATTCGCGGTCGGTTTTTCGCATCCTGTCTTGCGCGATATTCCTGACGGCATTAAAGTTGAGGTTGTAAAAAATACTATTAGTATTGAAGGGATGAGCAAGGAACAAGTCGGGCAATTTGCGGCGGCTATACGAGCAATAAAACCGCCGGAGCCATACCTTGGGAAAGGATTTCACTACGAAGGTGAGGTGATACGCAGAAAGCAGGGGAAAAAATCAGTATAGTTAAAATTATTTATTATGCATACAATTATCACAAGCAGAATCTCAAGAGCTCGTCGTCATGCGCGCATTCGCGCGCGTATTTCGGGAACGACAGAGCGCCCACGACTCAGTGTATATTCTTCTTTGCGGTTTATATCGGCACAAGTGATAGATGACACGACCGGGCGCACTCTTGTTTATGCGCATGGAAGAGAGTTTGGCGGGTCAAAACTCGCGCAAGCAAAGAGCGTCGGTGATGCTATTGCCACAAGAGCAAAAAAAGAGGGCATAACGACCATAGTGTTTGATCGCGGTGGCTACACGTATGCCACTCGCATTAAAGCGCTCGCAGATGCAGCGCGGGAAGGCGGGCTGGTATTTTAATAATATACGCATTGAAATTTTATGACTACTACAACTGACACGACACAAGAAAAGAAAAATGAAGCCGAGGAATTGGCGCCGGCAGTCGTTGGTGCCGATGCCAAGAATAATGATGCGGCAGAGGGTGTTGTAGAAACCGTCGCTTCTGCGGATGCTGTTTCTGAGGTGGCAATCGCAGGTGTAACAGGCGGTGCTCAAGCTCCCACGACAGTTGAAAACGCGGGGCGTCGCACGCGCCCCGCGCGCGCGCGACGCCCAAGAACCGGGCGGGGCGAACGTCAAAGATCTGAATTTGATCAAATGACAATTGACGTACGCCGTGTTGCGCGTGTTGTTGCCGGCGGGCGCCGTTTCAGCTTCAGTGTTACCGTTGTCATCGGAGACCATAAAGGTCGCGTTGGTGTCGGTATCGGGAAAGGAACCGATACGGCACTTGCCATTGAGAAAGCCACGCGCAATGCACGCAGGCATTTAATACAAATACCACTTACGTCATCCGGCTCAATCTTGCATGAGGTATCAGCAAGATACACTTCGTCATGCGTCACCATCGCCCCATCCCCCGGGAGAGGAATTGTTGCCGGTAGCGCCATGCGCATCGTGATTGAGCTCTCAGGGGTAACCGACGTTGTCGGGAAGATACTCTCTCGTTCAAAAAATAAACTTACCATCGCGCGTGCAACTGTGCAGGCACTTTCCACCGCTAAGACGGGACGCGCATCAATTACAAAATCCGAAGATTCTTCCGAGCGGGCAAAAAGTAGCCATAAGGCGCAGTCGGTGGTATCGTAAACAGGCATTTCCTTAAAAAATAACATTATGCAACTTCATAACATAGGCACTACAGCACGAACACAATCAACCCAAAGAGTTGGTCGCGGTGGCAAGCGCGGGAAAACAAGCGGTCATGGCACCAAAGGTCAGAAATCACGTGCCGGACACAAAATCCGTCCGGAAATACGAGATCGTATTAAGAAGCTTCCAAAACTGCGCGGGCATGGGAAAAATAGAAGTCGTACCGTACGCACCAACCGTATCGCACCTGTCGCCGTTTCACTCTCAGTCATTGAGCAGTCTTTTGAGGCGGGCGAAACTGTTTCTCCGCGCGCACTTTTGGACAGGGGTCTTGTTCGTGTTCGTCGTGCAAAGATTAAAATTCTTTCCAACGGTTCCATAACCAAAAAAGTGCTCGTCACCGGCTGTGCAGTATCCGAGACGGCGCGAAAGTCAATTGAGTCTGTCGGAGGAACCATTTCCAATGCTTAATTTATTTTTTACAAAACTAAAACTTGTTTTTGCCGATAAGGAAATTCGTAACAGAATTCTGATTGTTATTGCCGCGCTTGCAATCTTTCGTCTTCTTGCCGCGGTTCCTGTTCCCGGCGTAAACTATGTTCGCTTGCAGGAATTTTTTGCAAACAATCAATTCTTAGGGCTTCTCAACATCTTTTCCGGTGGAGGTTTGGCAAATCTTTCAATCGTCATGTTAGGCGTTGCTCCATACATCAATGCGTCAATTATAATGCAGGTTGCAACTATGATATTTCCGCAAGTTAAGGCGGCTTATTTTGAAGAGGGTGAAGCCGGGCGTGAGCGATTTATTCAGTGGTCACGTATTCTCACCATCCCGCTTGCATTTGCTCAGGGCATCGGATTTCTCTTCCTTTTGCAAAACCAAGGGATCTTGCCACACTTGGGGCTTCTTGCGTTTTCCGCAAACGTTGCACTTGTCGCCGGCGGTTCCATCATACTTACGTGGATTGGTGAGCTGGTAACAGAGTTCGGCATTGGTAATGGTGTGTCGCTTATCATCTTCGCGGGTATTGTTGCTAGCGTTCCGTCGGCGATATCTCACGGACTTTTCACCGCTACCGCCGCAGACATACCTTCCTATCTCGGGTTTGCGTTGCTCGCGCTTGCAATGATATATGCAGTTGTTGTCGTTTCCGATGCGGAGCGACCAATCCCAATTGCTTATGCTCGCGCGGTACGTAGTACGGCAAATTCACAATCACCGGCAACCTATCTTCCAATCCGTATGCTCCAAGCTGGTGTTATTCCTATAATCTTCGCACTGTCGCTTCTTCTTTTGCCACAGGTTGCACTTTCAATGATTGGTGCGGTTGGGATACCGGGAGCCTCTGCAATGTCGCTCTGGTATGCATCATTTATAGCGAACCCGTGGGAATATGGAACGTTATACTTTCTTTTGGTAATACTCTTTACTTATTTTTATACCGCAATTACATTTGACCCGGATCGTATTGCCGATGACTTGCAAAAAAGCGGAGCATTTGTTCCGGGCGTCCGACCCGGGCGCGAAACAAGAAAGTATATTGGCAGTGTTGTAAATCGCGTTACACTTCCAGGCGCCGTGTTTTTGGGGCTTATGGCGATTGCTCCGTCCATCGTGCAAGGAATTACCGGTATCGCCTCATTTTTGGTCGGAGGTACCGCACTTCTTATTGTGGTGCAGGTGGTGCTTGATCTTGTGCTTAAAATTGACGCCCAAATTTCACTGAGAGAATATTAGCACAGCATAACCCCGCCTATATTTCGGACATCGGACATCGGATGTCCGATGTCCGAAATATAGGCGGGGTGTGCGCCTCCTTG
Organism: uncultured Candidatus Saccharibacteria bacterium; assembly: GCA_964518755.1. Lineage (GTDB taxonomy): Bacteria > Patescibacteriota > Minisyncoccia > Phycocordibacterales > Phycocordibacteraceae > C7867-001. The sequence goes on along the minus strand of CAZFHH010000004.1, from coordinate 27,164 downwards.
CCACAGAGCGTTATATCGCATACACTAAGAGCATAAACGATTTATTTTATTATGGAAAAAACACATACGATTTTCTTTCTTGGGAAACCGGGTTCCGGAAAGGGTACGCAGGCAAAAAGATTAGCGGCACATACGCACTGGCCCATTATCACCGCCGGTGATCAGTTTCGCAAAATTGCAACCGAAGACACGCCGGTTGGCAGGAAAATAAAAAGTGAGGTGACGGCGGGGCTGTTGGCGCCGAATTGGTTTGCCATGTATTTATATCAAAAAGCTCTTTTTTCATTGCCCGACGGTGCCAGTGTTATTTTCGATGGTTTTAATCGTAAGCCCGATGAGGCGCGTTTGGTGATAAGCTCGCTTGAGTGGCTTGAGCGTTCTTTCATCGTCATTAATCTGATGGTTTCTGACGAGGTTGTGTATGAACGGATTAAGGGGCGCAGCAAGACGCAACAGCGTATGGATGATAACAGCATTAAAACGCGGTTGGATGAGTATCATAAATATACCGAGAAATCACTTGAGCTGTTTCGTGATGCCGGTGAAATTATAGATATCAATGGTGAAAATAATCAGGATGCTATCGCAAATGATATCGTTAAGACTCTCGGTTTCTAAAATATGATTGTACGTACGGCACAGCAACGGGCGCGTTTAATTGAAGGTGGTGCTCGCCTGGGAATTATTCTTGACGAAGTGGCTGAAAGGGCGCTCCCGGGCGTTTCAACCGCACAGCTGGACGAGTTTGTGGAAGCACGTATTCGTGAGGGAGGGGACATTCCATCTTTCTTGAAATATGTGCCGGAGGGAATGAGCCGTCCATTTCCGGCATCTATTTGCATCTCTGTTAACGAAGAGGTGGTGCACGGTATTCCAAATGAGCACCCGCGCGTATTGCAACATGGTGATGTGGTAAGTTTTGATTTGGGTCTGACACATGGTGGAATTGTTGTTGATTCTGCATTTACAATTTCAATCGGTATACCGAACAAAACAACACGCGCGCTTATGGAGCGCACAGCATCGGCGCTTGAGGCGGGCATTGCCGCTGCGCAACCGGGGAGCCGAGTGGGTGATATATCGCATGCAATAGAGTCTGCCATTAAGGGAAGTGGCTTTTCAGCTGTGCCGATCCTTGGTGGACACGGAGTCGGTGCACATGTGCATGAGGAGCCGTTTATCGCAAATGTGGGGCATGCTGGTACGGGCGAATTGCTTGAGTCCGGAGTGGTGCTCGCGCTTGAACCAATTGTAAACCAGGGTAAATCGGGTGTGTTTATAGATGAAAACGAATACACGTATCACACAAAAGACGGTTCGCTTTCGGCACATTTTGAGCACACTATTCTTGTTGAGGAGGGTGGTCCTCTTGTGGTAACGCGCAGACCATCTGAGTGTGCGGACTAGCCCGGGCGCGGGCAATTGCCCGCGCCCGGGCTTTTGGGAGGGTCTGACCCTCCCAACCTGTGGACTAGACTGCGTCGCATTAAACCGCTATACTTAAAAACATACAGTAACAAGGCGTGGCATCCGGTGCCGCATCATTTTATTTCATAGATTTATATTTATTCAGTATGACACATAGAATACATAAAGAACGAACGCTTATTATAGTGAAGCCCGATGGTGTACAGCGCAATTTAATCGGTGAGATCATTAAACGATATGAAAATGTCGGTCTGAAATTGATTGCAATTAAAATGGCAGTTGTTTCTCCGGAGCATATTGAAAAGCATTATACTTTGGACCCGCAGTGGCGACGTGTTACAGGTGAAAAAACTCTAAAGAGCTACAAGGATAGAGGACTGGAGCCCCCATCTGAAGACCCGTTTGAAATTACAGCAAGAATTCTGGAGGGGTTGAAAGTATATATGACATCCGGACCAATTGTGTGTATGGTGTGGGAAGGCGCCAATGCTGTGCATATCGTACGCAAAATCACGGGTGGAACCGAGCCACTGACCTCGGAAGTTGGCACTATTCGCGGTGATTATGTGCTTGATTCATATCAGTTTGCCGATGTGGATTCCCGTGCTGTGCGAAATCTTATACACGCATCCGGCTCGGTTGATGAAGCGGAAATGGAAGTGGAACACTGGTTTTCTCCTGAGGAAATTATTGATTACAGGCTGGTACGTGAGGATATTATTTATAGTCCGATATTGGATAATTTTTTATCATAGAGCGTTATGCACAATTTGGGGCTCTTTTTATTTGACGCTGTTGTCCGTCGGTATTAAAGTTGGTATAGGATTATTAACATTAATTTTATAAAAACAATATGTCATTTGAAGGAAATCCGGTAGCAAGGAGTAACAATGGAGGGAAAGTAAGAGCACCGCAGTACGGTGGAAGAGGAGCGCACGCACCGCACGCACCACAAGACAGAGCGAATCAAATCCTGATGGAAAATCTTAAAAGAGCGGAAGAGGGTCCCAAGGTTGTGGCACGGAAAGCAAAAGGACACAAGCCACCAAGTGAAGAAGACCTAAAGCGCGTGTCCGCGTGGAAGAAAGCAGAGGAGAAACGAAAAGCGCAACAAAATGTGCAAGAGCAAAAAGATAAAGAAAAAAGAGATGCTCTGGAAGCTAAGCTTGAAAGAAGGAGAAGCAAATATAATGACCCTGAAGGATGGAAAAGAAAAATGAAAGAAGGGGAAGAAGTACTCGCGCGGAGAAAGGGAAAGCTTAATACTGCGACAGTTGCTACCGAAAAATGGAAAGCCAGTATAGCAAGACAGAAAGCAGAAGAGGAGCGCACGCCAGTGGAAAATAGTGTCCGCGGAAAGCTCGTGAAAGCAGGTGTTTTTAAAAAGCCCAAGGGTGTTGTGAAAGTACCGGGGAGGAAGACCAATGTGCTGAATGCTAAGGCACTAGAGCGCAGAGAGCAAAGACAAGGAGACCTTGAGAAAAACCGTAAGAACCGCAAGAACAATAAGTAGCAATATTTTGTAAGTGGTACACCTCAAAACACACCGCCCGCGCAAAGCGCGGGCGGTGTGTTTTGAGGTGTACTTATGCACATAGTGACGCGCGTATGGTGATGGATTATACTTATAAACAGAGTCGCTCTTAGTATGCAACTTACATATTTCTCGGGAGCCTTATATGATATGTATGTGCCGAAGCACCTCTTATCGGGAGTTTCTTATCATACACTGCGGGCACCCACCTTTTTTACAAAAGGTTGCGAATAGGGCGGCTCCAATATCTACACCGGCGCCTTGGCGCCGGTGTAGATATTGGAGTATAACTTACACTATATTTATGCAAAAGCACTACATTGTCGGTATTGACGAGGCTGGGCGCGGACCGCTTGCTGGGCCCGTTAGTGTGGCAGCTGTGGCAATACCGGCAGGTGGGAACGCAATGCGTTTATTTGAAGGAGTTGATGATTCAAAAAAACTCTCCTCCAAAAAACGTGAATATTTTTTTACACTGCTTCACGAGGCAGCGCTTGAAAATGGTATACGTTTTCACGTTTCATTTTCAAGCGCTGCATATATAGATTCGTATGGCATTGTTCCGGCGATACAGCGCGCTCTCAATGAGGCCCTCGAGCATGTGGCTCCGGATCCCAGGAGTGCAGATATATTTTTGGACGGTTCGCTACATGCTCCGGAGTGTTACGCAAAACAAAAAACAATCATAGGCGGAGATGCAATTGTGCCGATAATTTCGCTTGCCTCGGTTGCCGCGAAAGTAACGCGAGATGAATATATGGTACGTATGGCAAAAAAATTTCCACGGTATGGTTTTGAAAAGCACAAAGGCTATGGCACAAAAATGCACGCGAATGCGCTTACGACGTACGGAGCATCATCAATACATCGTCACACATTTTTACGTAATTTCTTGAAATAATCCGGAGGCGAATCTCTCTATGATAAGGAGTAATTATCTTTTTGTGCGATGTGGTATGCTACATATGTTGAAAATATATGCGCGATTTTGGTGTTGAGAGTCCTGTCGGGCTGTAGTATACCGGTAGTACATACGCTTCGGGTGCGTATAGACCGGGTTCGATTCCCGGCAGCCCGACAGGGTTCTTAACATACTCTATATGGTAATAAACTATGTTTTCCATGGTCATATGGCGTTTGTCAGTCAGCATTTTCAAAAAAAGGTTTTTTATCCACAACAATATACACAACTAATTAGCGCTTTTGTATTATTATATAAGTAAAAATGACCATACTTCTTAAAAACATTCTTGTGGTGGAGGACGATGCGACTCTACGTATTGTGATTGAAGATAAGCTGACTAAAAGTGGCTATGTTGTTGAAGTTGCCATAGATGGACAAGATGCGATGGATAAACTGCGTGCGGGGCTACGTCCAGGCCTCATATTGTTGGATGTTATCATGCCACGCAAAAACGGTATGGAAGTTCTTGAAGAAATGCATTCGGATGCAAATCTAAATACCATCCCGGTAATAATGTTGTCAAACTCAGGGCAAGCAGCTGACAGAGACCGGGCGGAAGAGTTGGGAGCAAAAGATTTTTTGATGAAGGAAGCAACAGACATGTCGGAGATTTTAAAAAAAGTACAATCACTGATTGGCGGCGGTGTGCCTATGCCAAAGCAGGATGAGGGCATGCCGCCTAAAAGCAGATTTGCCATTGATCTAAATGAAACGGTTCATGTTCAAAATGCCGATGCAAAAAAAGGGCAACGCATACTCACAGTGGAAGATGACCAATTTTTAAGAAAGCTATTTGTGCAGAAGTTTACCACTGCGGGCTTTACGGTGAAAGATGCGATGAATGCGAAAGAGGCGTTTTCCGTATTGGAGAACTGGAAACCGGAAATTATTCTTCTTGATCTTATTCTTCCGGATATCAGTGGATTTGAAATTCTCGCCACTCTTAAAAAGGACGAACGCTTCAAAGATATTCCGGTAATTATTCTCTCAAACCTGGGGCAAAAGCAAGACATTGACCGTGCCATGAGTTTGGGGGCGGAAGGTTTTATGGTGAAGGCAAGTTTTACTTTGGAAGAAATAACCGAGCATGTGCAAAAGGTACTTGCCGCTCATTCAACATCATAAGTTTTTGTTTTGTGCTGTTATAAATTTTCTCGGGCCGTAGTATACCGGTAGTACACATCCATGGGGTGGATGTAGACCGGGTTCAATTCCCGGCGGCCCGACTGAACAAAGTGAAGGAGGGGCGAGAACGCGGCAGCGTTCGTCCGGAATTGAAAGGCACAGTAATGTGCGAGTATGCGAGCACACGAGCCGGGGTAGACAGCGCTTAGCCAGAGTGCGAATGAAATGAAGCACTCTGCTTAGCGACTGGTAACCAATTCCCGGCGGCCCGACTGAACAAAGTGAAGGAGGGGCGAGAACGCGGCAGCGTTCGTCCGGAATTGAAAGGCACAGTAATGTGCGAGTATGCGAGCACCCCCGGCAAAAATTTTGGAGAGTGCATTTTTTGGATATTGGATGTCTAAAAAACAGTACGAAAGATTAATACAAAACGCATTGCGTGTGTGTATTGCGTAAGCCCCTCCGTGGGAGTCCCGGTACCGGGACTCCCACGGAGGGGCTTCCTAAATCATGTTGGTGGTAATTTTCGTCGGGCGCGGTATGCTTGTAAGCAATGCAACATCACGCGTACGGAATATATGGAGAGCTCGCGGGAATCGTTCCTCGCGCCGTTGATTTTATTGAGAAAACACATGGCATCGTCTGCGCGGGTAATCCGGATTTTGAGGTGGCAACGTACGATACATTTTCAGTTGCCGATGCGCGCGCGCTTGTTGCGCGAGCATCGCTTTTGCCATTTGCGGGTGACACGAAGGTACTCATTATTGCAACAAGGCGAATATATGGAGAGGCGCAAAATGCACTTCTTAAATTGCTTGAGGAACCCCCCGCGGGAACTATTATCGTTATTGCCATTGCGCACGCGACAATGCTTCTTCCGACGGTTCTATCGCGATTAATACCAATATCACTTTCAGTGTCGCAGACAGGTGCGATATCACAAGATCCCGAGACCGTAAAAGTAACAGAAGCCGTGCGTACTTTTTTACAGAATAATCAAGCGGAGCGTACTGCGTATATAAAAAAAGCATTCACCGGCAACACGACCAGTCCGCACCTGTTGCGTGAGAACGGAGCATTGTTTTTAGATATTGTTGAAAAATTTGTGTATGAGGTATACGAAGGCTCAAATGATGCTGTTGTAAAAAATACTCTGCGAGAAGCGCTCAGAGATATTGAAACACTGCGACAATATCTGTATGAAAAAGTCACACAGGCACGCATGTTGTTTGAGCATTTGGCAATCGTGCTTCCTGTCATTGGCGCATGAATATAAGAGTTGTCATCACACCTTCAGCGCGTAAGGAAAAGATTGAGAAAGCAGGTGAGAATACGTGGCGCATCAGTGTAAAAGAACCGGCGTTGAATAATCGCGCCAATACCCGTATGCGGGAAATTATTGCGCTTCAATATGGGGTTCCGGTTACGCACATCTTTTTGGTGACAGGACGCCGTTCTCGGTCTAAAATGGTACGTGTAATTACTGGTTAATCATATATACGCCTATGCATAAAATATTTACCGCAAACCCAAAAGAATTACTGGATATTGTTCGTCGGCTTACAGATGAAAGATTTGCTTCAGTTGAGCATGTGTTAGCCGCGCGAGCTTCGCTCGCGCGGCTAACAATAGATATAAGCAAAGAAACAAAACAGCGCAACGGTCGTATCTTTAAGGTTACCGGAAATTTAATTGTTGAATCGGAGCACTACACCGCCTCTTCATCTGCAGAAACCCCGGAGCAAGCGATTGATATGGTTCGTGATGATCTTCTCCGATTGTTGCGAAGTTCCCACGGTAAGTCTATGCGTATTTTACGAAAAGGTGGCGCTAAAATAAAAGCACTGTTGCGCCTCGGGAGGTTATCATAACAATTCAGCAATCCATCGCGCACGAAGGAAATCCTCGTACGACTGTTCTTTTTTCCCTTCGGGTGTTACGCGCGTTATTATAAATTCGCTATGTGCGTATGTCGCACCGCGCATCTTGACGCGTATGCGTTTCCCATCTCGTGTCGCATAGAAATATACTCCCGGACGCTCGCCGTATGCGCGGTATTTATTCCATGATGTTTCCGCACTGTCATTTTTGGAAAGGCATCCCACATCTTTTTGCATCTTTGGAGCATACGTTGCATTGTTGGTGTCTTGTGTCGTTGTCGTGGCTGTCCCCGCTGAAATTGTGGGCATATTATCAGCAAGAAGAATTGCTCCCACATGTATCAGTTTTCCAAATAATTCCCGCGAAGTATCTGCTTGTCCTATTGGTACCTGCGCTGAGGCGATAATGTCTCCCTCGTCAAGTGCCTTCTTCATGTATTGTAACGAAACGCCGGTCATCGTTTCTCCACGAGCAATTGCAGTTTCAACCGGCGCCGCGCCACGATATTTTGGCAACAGTGAATAGTGAACATTGACTACGCCCATTGGGAAACTTTGTATGAGAGTTTCGGGGAATATCTTTCCATAGGCGACCACTATTGCAAGCGGGCAATTATACGAATGTATTTCTCTTGTGTATTCCGAGGCAAGTGCGGGCGGAGTGAGTGTCGGTATGTTGTGTGTGTGTGCAAATTCGGCGACAGGTGTTTGCGTCATTGTCATACCGCGCCCGCACGGCGCCGGCGGGTTGGTGATTACAACTGTCGGGGCAATGGATTTTTCATATAAAAGAGCAAGCGTATCGCGCGCAACTTTCGGAGTTCCGAAAAAAGCGAATGATGATGTGTTGACGCTTGGTGTTTTTTCATTCATGGTGAGTTACATCGTCGTCATGATTGATACGATACAAATTATCCGTGTGATCAATAAAAAGTATACCGTTTAGATGGTCTACCTCGTGTTGAAATGCTTGTGCCAATATGCCTCCACCGTTGCGAACAAACACCTCGCCTTCAACAGTATATGCTTGCACCGTAGCACGATTGAGCCGGCGCACTATTCCATAAATATCGCGTACCGACAAACACCCTTCTTCCATCCCTTCGGATTTACGTGCAGTACGTATTATTTTCGGATTGATAAATATTCCGATAGACGGTGTTGGCGCAGTATCATCGTCAATCGGTGGTGTAATGAGTCTGTCATATCTAACCACAAATATCCTGTACGAGATACTTATTTGCGGTGCAGCAAGCGCAACGCCATCTGGTTGTGTATCAAGAACATACAGCATGTTATCCACAATGTCTCTGAGCTCTTTTGTGCCAAACATGGTTTGTGGTACCGGCTTTGCTATTTTGCGCAATACTTCATCGCCCACCTGTGTGATTGAATTCATGTCGCTACTGTAGCATTTGTCAAGAGGTTGTGCACTTTTTATGGGTATTATTTATCCACATATCTTCATATGAGATGTTGCGTATCGGTCCTGTGGTGGGGTACACTGATGTGTGTGGGTATCAATTCAGTGTTATGTTTGTCGATACTGCAATTAAAATCTTTTACAGGTTTATTATCTTAATTATCTTATGAAAAAATATATTATCACTTCAGTAGCTGTGGCTTTCGCAACTCCTTTCTTGGCAATGGCTGCAGTTCAGGTAAACAATATCAGTGGGGTGGGGAGCTTCATTATTAATACCATAAACGGTGTTTTTGTTCCGGTACTTATGTCCATCGCGTTTATTGTGTTCATATATGGTATCTTTAGCGCTTTTATTCTCAATTCCGGAGATGAAGAGAAGCGCAAGAAGGGAAAGATGGTAATGATGTATGGGCTTATCGGATTTGCAGTTATGGTATCAGTTTGGGGTTTGGTAAACGTTTTTACCGGTTCAGTTGGGCTTAACAGCAATGTTACCTCTCCGATATCAGGTATGCATGTTACCGCACCATAATGATTTCCAGCGCACTTTCTCCTTTATAGGTAATAAACATCCTAACAGCCCCGGGCATTGCCCGGGGCTGTTAGGGTTTACACACACCGCCCCACAATTTTCAATTGTGGGGCGGTGTGTGTAACAATAATGGTGTATACTGTAACAATACTATGAACTCAACGCCATTAAGTTTTAATCAGCTCCTGGACAACATCATTACGCAGATTATCAATCCGTTGATTATGCTCATTGCCGCTGCCGCTTTCATATTGTTTTTATATGAGGTGTATCAGCTAATACGCAATGCCGGTGGTGATACCGGGCTCGCTGATGCGAAGCGTGGTATTTTGTGGAGCTTTATCGGATTGGTTATTATCTTTGGTGTGTACGGTATTTTAAATATAGTAACGTCAACATTCAATCTGAAACGAGTAACGCCGATTACCAACACGACTAAAACGACCAACACTAACCCCTCCGTTCCACGGGATATTATTCATTATTTTAGTAAATATGATACCAATTACAATATTAAGGGTTACATAAATAGAAAACCCGCCACTAAAAAGTCCGGCGGCACCACTCAAAGTGCTCCAAATTATATATATAAAAGTAGCACCAACCCCGCGCCAACAGATACCATTCATCTCATCAGTAATTATTTTAGTACTTCCGGTACGAAATAAATATAAGCGCGCGCCTGGTTATGCATCTTGGTTGGGTGTGATGTGTTATTTTCCAGCACACCAGCCCCATGAGCTATGGGGGCGCGACCATTAAGAGATATTTGAGGTTTTTGATAAAGTGCACACCTATGTGCTACACTATATTGGTACACACCGCAGGGAACGGTGCGTCGTTCGTTTATAGTTGGTCATAAGACAAATAGTCATTAATCATATGCATCAAGCGGGCACAGCAGGTATTCACGTTGTATTGCAGGCCGAGCAAATCGGTTCGTTTCTTGGCATACCCATCACAAACAGCGTCGTGATGACATGGGTGCTTATGGTATTGCTTATTGGCGGAGCATATGTTTTCAAACGTTCTCTTTCTTTGCGCCCAGGGAAAATACAGGCGGGAATGGAATGGGTATTTGAAAATTCGTTGGAGTACATGAAAGAGCTCTTTGAGCGCGATGGGCTTGCAAAAAGATTTTTCCCACTTGTAGCGACCATCTTTTTGTTTTTGTTAATCGCCAATGAGTTAGAGTTTTTCCCGGGTGTCGGTTCAATCGGTTTTTGGCAACATGCAAAATTTGTTCCATTGCTTCGTACACCGACCACCGACCTTAATACCACGCTTGCTCTTGCATTGATTTCGTTTCTAACAATTGAAATCACGGGCATCTTCACATTGGGTGTATTAAAGTATGGAAAGAGATTTATCAATTTCTCTTCCCCGATTGGGTTTGTGGTTGGAATTATTGAAATGATAAGCAACGCCGGAAGGATTATTTCATTTTCATTCAGATTGTTTGGAAATATCTTTGCCGGAGAGGTTATGGTATTGGTGGCGGGATATTTCATGCCGTATCTTTTGCCGGCGCCACTTATCGGGTTTGAAATGTTTATTGGTTTTATCCAGGCGCTTGTGTTTGCGATGCTTACATTGTTCTTTATTAAGATCGCCATTATGGAGCCACACCAGGTATAAGCAGAAGTATTTTCTGTTGCTTGGTGTGGCTTCGGAATGAACCGAAGCATATTATTATTCATAGCATTTTATCTAGATATATTTATGGATGTTGAAACAGCACGACTGCTCGGCATGGCGCTTGCCGCCGGGCTTGGAGTTATAGGGCCGGGAATTGGTATTGGACTTATAGGTGGTGGCGCCATGCAGGCAATCGGACGTAATCCGGAGGCAACCGGCAAAATCATTTCAAACATGATTCTCGCAATTGTGTTTACGGAAGCGCTTGGTATTTTGGCGATTGTCGTGGCGTTTATTATTAAGTTTGTATAGGTGACAGCAGTACGCGAATATGCATCAACTTCTTTCAGCTTTCGGTATTAACACAAGAGTATTGTTATTACAGGCGCTTAACTTCGGCGTATTACTTGTGGTGTTAACATATTTTTTCTATAAGCCACTTATGCGACTTATGGAGGAGAGACAGCGAACACTTACGCAGGGTGTTGACGACGCAGAGCGCGCAACAGAAAAACTCTCTGAGGCAGATACGGTAGCGGCTAAAATAGTTTCCGATGCGGATACTGAGGCTGTATCCATTGTGCAAAACGCAAAGGATGAGGGGAAAGATGTCCGTGCAACAATGGTAAAAGAGGCACAGCTTCGCGGAGAATCTATTTTGCGTGAAGCAAACACACAGGCGCTGGAAACCGCAGATAAAATTTTGCGAGAAAGTGAAAAAAGTGTCGCTCGTATGGCGATACGCGTAGCGGCAAAAGCAATTGTAGAATAGTCATGTCATCAGCAACAGCCATTGCTCGTCAATATGCACAGGCACTTTCGGCGCTTGTGCAGCGGTCACCGCAATCGTCAGATAAATATATTGACAATTTATTATTGCATCTGAAAAAAACAGGGCGAGTGAAATTGTTGCCACATATATACGGCGCGCTTTTGGTTTACCAAAAGCGCGCTCGGGCAAGCGAACCGGTCATTGAGATAGCGACGGGAAAAGACAGCCGGGCGGCGGCCGCCGCCACCACCCGGCTTGGGCTCAAAAATGTGCGCACGATAGAGCGTCCGGAACTTCTGCATGGATGGCGCATTCGTACACGGGAGACGCTTCTTGATTCTTCTGCAAAAAATAATTTATTGCAGATGTATTACAACATTATCAACACGCATTAATATTTTATGGAAAGCATACTTAAAAGAATAGAAAAAGAGATTGAGTCATTTACGCCGGTATCCAAAAGCGAAGAAATAGGTACTGTGCGCACGGTTGGGGATGGCGTCGCAGATATTGATGGGCTAAGTAGTGCCATGCTCAACGAGGTCGTTATTTTTGACGACGTGTATGACAGAACGCTTGACGAAGCATTGCAAGATGCTCCCGTAACATACGGGTTGGTGTTGAACCTTGAAGAAGACAGTGTGCGGGTGGTTATTCTTGGAAACGTTGAGCGTGTGCATGAGGGAATGTTAGTTCGTCGTGGTGGAAGATTGCTTTCCGTTCCGGTCGGAAAAGAAATGATTGGTAGAGTTGTGAATGCGCTTGGCGAGCCGGTGGACGGAAAAGGTTCCATAAAAGAAACGGTCATGAGCCCGATTGAACGCAAATCTTATGGCGTCATCGATCGTGCTCCGGTTGACACTCCGCTTCACACAGGCATCAAGGCGATTGATGCAATGGTTCCAATCGGGCGCGGACAACGCGAACTCATTATTGGCGACAGAGGTACTGGGAAAACAACAATCGCAATTGATACGATTCTCAATCAAAAAAATGAGCCGGAGAACACACGTCCGATTTGTATCTATGTGGCAATAGGACAAAAAGAATCAAAAACCGCAAAGCTGGTGGCACTTTTGTCCGAGCGTGGTGCCATGGATTATACAATTGTGGTTACGGCACCGGCATCATCATCGGCGGCACTTCAATTTCTCGCCCCGTTTACGGGTGCTGTTATCGGGGAACATTTCATGGAGAAAGGAAAAGATGCACTGGTGATTTATGATGACCTTTCAAAGCAGGCAGTAGCATATCGCCAAATGTCTTTGCTTTTGCGCCGTCCGCCGGGGCGAGAAGCATACCCTGGAGATATTTTTTATCTGCACTCACGGCTTCTTGAGCGCTCGGCAAAACTCTCAAAAGAAAACGGAGGTGGCTCGCTCACCGCACTTCCAATCATTGAAACACAGGAAAGCGATGTGTCCGCGTATATTCCGACAAACGTCATTTCAATTACAGACGGTCAGATATTTTTGCAGACGGACCTTTTCAACAAAGGTATGCGTCCGGCGATTGATGTTGGTATCTCCGTTTCGCGCGTTGGTTCCGCAGCACAGACAAAAGCGATGAAGAAAGTATCAGGAAAAATAAAATTAGAATTGGCGCAGTTTCGCGAGCTTGAAGCATTTATGCAATTCTCTTCTGACCTTGATGTAGACACAAAAGCGCGCATAGAAAGCGGACGTCGCATTACAGAAGTGCTTAAGCAGGAAAATGGTGCTCCTCTTCCATTTGAAATCGCCGTAGCAATATTGTTCGCGGCGGTGAATGGTTATTTTGACAGCTATGAATATACCGACGCAGGTATCGCGCAACAGAAATTGCAAGAATTTCTGTTGCGCGAAGGCAAGGATGTTTTGTCTGTAATCCATGAATCAAAAAATCTGGATGAGGCGACAGATAAAAAACTGCGAGCCGTCTTGGACATGTTTGTAAAGCGAACAAAATAGTACAAAACTGAAAGTGTTATGATGCATAAAGATATAAAAATGAAGATACGGGCGACCGAGCGTATACATAAGGTAACGCGCGCCATGGAAGCAGTGTCTGCCGTCAAGATGCGGAAAACACAGGCGTCGGAAGTTGCGGGGCGCCCGTATGTCATGGCATCACTTTCAATTCTTGCGCGATTGACAGGCACAACGGAGTTTGCACATCATCCATTAACCGATTTGCGCGAAGTGAAAAAACTGGCAGTTGTAATCATCACAAGTGACAAGGGACTTGCGGGTTCAATAAACAGCGGAGTCATTAAGATGGCAGTTGAAGCGATTAAAGAACGGGGAGCTAATGGTTCCGTTGATTTATATGTGGTTGGGAAAAAGGGGCAAGAGTATTTTGCGCGCCGCAACTACACTATCAAAGAATTCTTTGATAACTCCTACGATGAGGCGCCTCGTTCCGTGGTCAAGAAATTATCAAAAGACTTTATAACCGCATTCGCAGATGGTGTATACGATGAGGTCTTGGCGGTATACAATCACTTTAAGTCGACAATTCAGCACGTACCGATTGTGCACCGCCTTCTTCCTCTTTCGCTTGAGGCGGTGGAAAACTTGGCTGAAAATATTGTACCGGACATCGCAAAATGGAAAGAGGAATCCATTACATCGGTGCCGATTGCATATGAGATGGAATCATCCTATGACGATATCTTCTGCGCACTTGCCCCTCGTCTGCTTGCAGTGTCGCTGTATCACTTGTTGCTTGAATCAAAAGCGGTGGAGCATTCCGCGCGTATGATAGCGATGAAAAACGCAAGTGATAAATCAAAGGACATCATTCATGCATTGACGAGCAAATATAATAAAGCACGTCAGGCGGCAATTACGCGAGAGGTATCGGAAATAGTCGGTGGCAGGGAGGCGTTGGAAACATCCGTATAATTTATTTAATCGTAACACTTATATCACATAACATTATGAATGGAACAGTAACAGAAATAATCGGTCCGGTAGTAGACGTGCACTTTGATGAGAAACGGCCACTCATTAACGAAGCGCTTGTCATTGAAAAAAATGATATGCACGAGCGAATAACGCTTGAGGTGACGTCGCATTTGGGCTTGGACCGCGTGCGTGCAATCGCGATGAACGAAACAGCCGGGCTTTCAAGAGGGGCATCCGTTCGCGCCACGGGCGCGCCTATTTCGGTACCTGTCGGAGAGAAAACACTCGGCCGGTTGTTCAATGTGCTTGGCGAAACAATTGACGGGAAAGAACCATTGCCACAGGATACTCAGCGTTCGTCCATTCACCGCGACCCTCCAACATTTGATGAACAGACGACAAAGACGGAAGTATTTGAAACCGGCATCAAAGTCATTGACCTGATGATACCTTTCTTGAAGGGTGGGAAAGTCGGATTGTTCGGTGGTGCCGGGGTTGGCAAGACAGTGCTTATCCAGGAGCTCATTAGAAATGTTGCCACAGAGCACAGCGGGTATTCCGTTTTTGCAGGCGTGGGCGAGCGTGTTCGCGAGGGAAATGATTTATATCACGAAATGAGTGAGTCCGGAGTGTTGGAAAAGACAGCGTTGGTGTTTGGTCAGATGAACGAGGTTCCGGGCGCGCGCGCGCGAGTTGCTTTAACGGGGCTCACTCAGGCGGAACATTTTCGTGATGAGGGAGGGAAAGATGTTTTGTTTTTCATGGATAATGTATTCCGTTTTATTCAAGCCGGTTCGGAAGTTTCTTCGTTGCTCGGGCGGGTGCCAAGCGCCGTTGGGTATCAACCGACGCTCTCGGAAGAAATGGGAAAACTGCAAGAGCGCATTACTTCAACAAACAAGGGGTCTATCACATCGGTGCAGGCTGTGTATGTTCCCGCTGATGACTTGACCGACCCTGCACCCGCGACTACTTTTGCCCACTTGGATGGCACCGTTGTGCTTTCGCGAGCTCTCTCATCTCTTGGAATCTATCCGGCGATTGACCCGCTTGATTCTTCCTCATCGGCACTTTCGCCCGAGGTTGTAGGCGAAGAACATTACATGGTTGCAAACAAGGTGAAGCAGATACTGCAACGATACAAAGACTTGCAAGACATAATTGCTATCTTGGGTATTGAAGAGCTTTCCGAAGAAGATAAACTTGCCGTTTCGCGTGCTCGCAAACTGCAAAGATTTCTTTCGCAGCCATTTTTCGTTGGAGAGATATTTACCGGCACGCCGGGGCAATATGTCTCTCGCGAAGAAACCGTTCGCGGGTTCAAAGAAATCATTTCAGGTGAGCATGATGACAAACCGGAAGACGCTTTCTATATGAAGGGTGGCATTGACCAAATTACTTAATTTCTATGGCAAAGGCTTTTCATCTAACGGTTGCCCGCATAGGAGAGAATGTGTTTGACGGCGATGCTGTTTTGTTAACCGTGCCCGGTACCGAGGGCATGTTCACTGTTTTGGCGGGGCACGAACCGTTGGTTTGCGAGCTTGCAACGGGGGAGATACGTTTTGAGTCGGCGGATGGAGAACACTATCACATTCCTGTTCGCGACACCTCGCTCATTGAGATATCGCACAATCAAGCGACGGTCCTTTTGTAATATATACATACAATGCGACGCGATGTCGCGCACCCCGCCCAGTGCGCCGAAGGCGCACTGGGCGGGGTGCGCGACATATATGGAAATGGTATACTGTTTGCATCATGTCAGTACAGCATTTTCTTTTGCGACAATTCGCCAAGCATAAGATGAAAGATGTCCCGGAGGGACAGCGTGAGCAGATACTAACTCTGCTTGAGAAGAACCCGGAGCTTTTTAAGAAAATAGGCGATGAGATTGAGCGTCGCACCAAGGGCGGGGAATCGCAAACAAAAGCAACAATAGAAGTTATGAAAAAATACCGCACGGAGCTTTCCTCCTTGATGAACACATAAAATATGATGTCTTTGTTTGTTATCATTGCCGCCGTTTCCGTAGTCCATACGCTAAGTGCTTTCTTGGGTGTTGCAAGCATCACTGTGGCGCAGTGGCAGTATTTCCGCGCGCGTCGTGACGGGCATATTGATGAGGGCGAACATGCACATCTCGTTACACTCTTTTTCTCTGTTCGGTATGCATTGGTTACTTTTATAATTGCACACCTCATACTTGGGTTAATACTTTTGACCACAGCACATGTTTTTACGGAAAAGTTTATAACGATGTATTTGTTTGAGCTTGGTGTTGCGGTTGTGCTTGCGGTTACGTCGTGGCTTCGTTTCCACGGGCGTATTCCTTTCTGGGCTGGTTCGGCAATTGCGTTTGTCGGTTGGTGGTATCTTGCTGAAATAGATCTTGGGTATCTTGTCATCACCGGAGGCATTTCGTCAACGGTCGGCTTTATTGCAAACATCATCATCATCGCCGGGCTGTTTGGGGTGGCGCATTGGATGCTTGATAAAATTGTGCAACGCGCGTAGATACGGCATTTATGTTATCCATAGGCATAGTAGGTTTACCAAATGTTGGCAAGTCAACGCTGTTCAATGCGCTGACAAATGCGAATGTTCCGGCGGAGAATTATCCTTTTTGCACCATTGACCCGGCGGTTGGAGTGGTACAAGTCCCGGATGTGCGTCTTGACCGTCTCGCCGAATTTTCACAAAGCAAAAAGAAAACTCGCACGGCAATAGAATTTGTTGATATTGCAGGCTTGGTAAGTGGCGCGTCAAGTGGAGAGGGGCTCGGAAATAAATTTCTTTCTCACATTCGCGAAGTGGATGCAATTTTGGAGGTGGTTCGTTTTTTTGATGATGTGGATGTTGCTCATGTGTATGATGAGGTTGACCCGGTTCGTGATATTGAAGTTATCAATTTGGAATTAGTGCTTGAAGACCAGTCACAAGTTGCACGGCGCCGGGAGAAACTGGTGCGCGAGATACGAGCGCACTCACCCGGCGTCGCCGAAGAAGACGCGGTTCTTGAGCGTGTTGAGCAAACTCTTTCTTCCGGAGAACTTTCCCGCTCGCTCACTCTTACCGAGGAAGAAGAAGGATACATTGCACATTTGAATTTACTTACTCGCAAACCGATATTGTACGCGTGCAATGGGAAATCCGGCGGATACACTCTTTCGGAAATGGCGGATGGGCGTGCGCAAAAGGCATATGATTTCATCGCCTCGCTAGGGTCAAAAATCGTACACGTTGATGCCCGAACAGAGCATGAGCTAAACGATGTTTCCGAAGAAGACAAAACAATGTTTCGTCAGGAATTGGGTGTGCCAAACGATGGGCTTTCAGAACTTATAAGTACCGCGTACGATACACTTGGGCTGATTACATTCTTTACAACCGGCACGGACGAAAGTCGTGCGTGGACTGTTCAAAAAGGTGCCACAGCACCGGTTGCCGGAGCGACAATACACAGCGATTTTCGTGATAAATTTATACGGGCGGAGGTCGTTTCTTATGACAAGCTTATCTCTGCCGGTTCATACAGCGCTGCACGAGAGAAAGCCCTCATCCAGAGTGTCGGGAAAGATTATGTTGTACAAGACGGGGATGTAATGGTTTTTTTGCATAGTTAGTCAGAGTTAATAATCCCCCCGCGCTTTTTCGCATGCGAAAAAGCGCGGGGGGATTGTGTAGTGTTCCATTTTCGGTTTGTAGTGTAGTATAAGAACATATGAATAACGACGAAGTATTGTCCGAACCGAAGAAAATGCCACCGCGCTTTGTGCGTTTTGCGCTTCTTATCGCCATTGTTATAGTGCTCAATATATTCTTTTTTGTGTTTCAGCAAAATATTTTCCCCTCACCGAAATACGATACGTATTGTCCGCAACCGACACAAAAAGCACTTACCGCAAAGACATGCGCCACGCAACATGGAGTGTGGAATACTTACCCGCCCACACCATCCGGAGTGAAGCAGCCAGTAACCGGCTATTGTGATTATTATTCATCTTGTCAGCCGAAATATGAACAGGCGCGTTCAACGCAACATCTCTATGCTTTCGCGCTTCTTATGGTGCTTGGTATCGCTGCGCTTGTCATCGGGTTTATGCCGGTGGGCTCGTCAATTGTATCTTCGGGTCTTTCATACGGTGGAGTGCTGGCGCTTCTTATCGCCTCAATGCAATATTGGAGTGACGCAGGAAGTCTGTTGCGTCTTGGTATTTCCGCGGTGGCATTGTTTATATTGATTTATGTGGGTATGCGTAGTTTCAAAGATACGCCCACACATTAAAACGGCATATGGCAACACGCAGTTACGACCACAAAGAAATTGAAGCGAAAGCGCAAGAAAAATGGAGCGCAAGTGATTTGTACAAAGCGGACGTTTCCGACTCTTCCGATGCACCGTATTACCTTTTGGTTGAGTTTCCTTATCCGTCCGGGGATTTGCACCTTGGGCACTGGTATGCATTTGCGGTACCCGATATATACGCGCGTGTTTTGCGTATGCAGGGGAAAAATGTTTTATTTCCAATCGGGTTTGATGCGTTTGGTCTTCCTGCGGAAAATGCGGCAATAAAGCGTGGGCTTGATCCGAAAAAATGGACATACGACAACATGGATGTTATGCGTACACAGCTCCGGCGCATGGGAGCTTCTTTTGATTGGTCCAAGGAAGTGGTTACATGCAAATCGGATTATTATCGATGGACGCAATGGCTTTTTACAAAACTATACGAGCATGATTTGGCATATCGTGCAAATGCTTCCGTAAAGTGGTGTCCAAAAGACAAAACTGTGCTTGCCAACGAGCAGGTGGCAAATGGTTTTTGTGAGAGGTGCGGAACAGAGGTGGAAGAAAAACATCTCACGCAATGGTTTTTACGTATTGCAAAATATGCTGACCGCCTTTTGGAGGATCTAAACGAGCTTCCTTGGCGAGAGGACATTAAAGATGCGCAACGTGCTTGGATTGGAAAGAGCACCGGAGCGTATCTTTCTTTTAAGATTTCATCAGTGGAGGAACGTTTGCGCGTTTTCACCACACGTCCGGACACTATTTTCGGTGTTACGTATGTGGTTGTTGCTCCGGAACACCCGCTTGTGAAAAAACTCATTGGCGCAGGTTCACTGAACAACACAAAAGAAGTGCAAGATTACTTAATAAAAACAGAAAAGAAAACAGAGCGTGAGCGAAGTGAGAACAAAGGGAAGACAGGTGTTGTTCTTGAGGGAATAACGGCGACGCATCCATCAACGGGAGAAGATATCCCCGTGTATGTTGCCGATTATGTAATCGGTTCGTATGGAACGGGTGCGGTGATGGCGGTGCCTGCGCACGATGAGCGGGATTTTGCTTTTGCAAATGTTCATGTACTTCCAATTAAGACGGTCATACAAGAGACCGATAATGATGTGTTGCCGATGACGCGCGCCGGGAAGCTGGTTAATTCGGGCCCTTTTTCCGGACGTGATAGTGCCGAGGCTCAATCGGACATGATAAGCGCGGTTGGTGGAGAGCGAGCAACACAGTACCGTTTGCGGGATTGGCTCATTTCGCGTCAGCGATATTGGGGGTGTCCAATTCCGATTGTATATGACCCACAAGGCAATCCGCACGCCATTGGTGAAGAGCACTTGCCATGGGAGCTCCCCGATGATATTGATTTTGCGCCAACCGGCAAATCTCCGCTTGCAACTTCTGTGGAATTAAAAGAGCGTACCGAGCGCATATTTGGAAAAGGGTGGACGCCGGAGTGCGACACGTTTGATACTTTTGTTGATTCATCGTGGTATTTTCTTCGCTATCTTGATCCGAAAAATGAGAGCAGTTTTTCAAATGAAGTTGCAATGAAAAAATGGTTGCCGATTGACCGCTATTCCGGCGGAAGTGAGCACACCACCATGCATCTTCTTTACGCACGGTTTTTTCACAAGGCACTTTATGATTTGGGGCTGGTTCCCACAAAAGAGCCATTTCACGAACGGTTTAACCGTGGGCTTATTATGGGTCCGGATGGGCACAAAATGAGTAAATCAAAAGGAAATGTGGTGAACCCAGATGACTTCGTAGAGAAATATGGAGCTGATGCGGTTCGTATTTATCTGGCGTTTATCGGTCCGTATAATGAAGCGGGAAGTTATCCATGGAATCTTGACGGCGTGAAAAGTATGCGTCGCTTCCTTGAGAGGGTGTATGCTCTTGAAGAAAAGGTGACCGATGCCCCGGAACAAGAGGAAACTGTTGAGATGCTCTCTCAAACAGCCACTAAAGTTTCAGAAGATGCACAGCGTTTTAAATTCAATACTGCCGTTTCCGCGCTTATGATTGCATTGCGTGCTCTTGAGGAGGATACGTTTGTTGCGAAAGAATCGTATCTTACTTTTTTGAAGTTGCTGGCACCGTTTGCTCCACATTTTGCGGAACATCTGTGGGGGAAGTTTGGTCAAGAGGGAAGTATTCATAGCGTGCGGTGGCCAAGGCGCGCCGGCGCGCCGGCGCCGGCGCGCACTATTGTCGCTGTGCAAATAAACGGCAAGCGCCGTGGAGAAATTTCACTGCCGGCAGATGCAAGCGAAGACACCGCGTTTGCCGGCGCTTCTGAAATTCCGTTCGTGTCGCAAGCGCTTAAAGATGGGAAACCAAAACGCATTATTTATATACCCGGACGTATCATTAATCTGGTGCTGTAGATTATATCAGCCCTTATCAACGCATCAATTTTTATGATAATCCTAACCACGATTATTGCTCTTTTGTCACGCACGCTGTTTCATAAAGCGAAACAAAAACGGAAGGAATGAGACGAGAATAATAATGAGCGTGATGGGTAGCAGATAGTGTTGAATGTTTGGTATGTAGTTTCCAAGCTCGTAACTTATTGTGATGATAAGTGATACCCACAGCACGCCACCGAATACGTTGTATCGCACAAATTGTGCGTAGTTCATTTTTCCAACGCCAGCAAGTGTGGGAACAATGGTGCGCACTATCGGAACAAAGCGCGCCAAGATGATGGCATATCCGCCCCATCGTGCATAGAAAAGTTCCGTGCGGGTGATGTGTTCTTGTTTGATAAGTTTCGGGTACGCATGCAGGAGCGCGGTTCCCCCGCGCTTGCCGATCCAGTATCCGGTGTTGTCACCTGCAATCGCTGCGACCGCGGTTATGGCAAGTAGCAAAAACGGATTAAACATTCCTTGCGCGGAGAGAAGCCCCGCGGCAAATAGCAGGCTGTCGCCCGGCAAAAAAATACCTAACAAAATTCCGGATTCTGCAAAGAGTATGCCGGCGATGCCGAGATATCCAGCAATGGCAACGAAAGTGGTTGGATCAAACGTGAGAATATTTTGTATAAAATGAGGCATGGTGTGTAGTCGTATTTAACCATGTGGCGTCTTTTGTGTATACTGATTACATGATGCGTCTTTTCTTTCAGTGGGTACTTGCAACTCTTTCTGTTGTGGTAGCTTCGTATGTGGTTCCCGGAGTGCATACGACAATTGTACCGGCGTTTATCTTTGCGGTTGTGCTTGCGGTGATAAACTTGCTGGTCCGCCCGGTCATTTCAATCATAGCGCTTCCGCTGACTTTCATAACGTTGGGATTTTTTGCTCTTGTTATAAACGCTGGGCTTGTGTTATTGGCGGCATATATTGTACCGGGATTTTCAATCGCAGGGTTTTGGCAAGCATTCATTTTTTCAATACTGCTGTCTCTTATAAACATGCTATTTGGAGTTCGGTTCCTAAAGAGGTAATATATAATATAGGTGTGGTGATTTGAGTTTTTTGGTTATGTTTGGGTTTTGGGGCTATGGGCTTTAGGTTAGCCCATGTCCCGGGGCGTTGGCATCCGAACGGCAACATCTCGCAACACATTTCATTTCCGGGCGTGTAGCTCAATGGTTAGAGCTCTGAGCTTATACCTCAGCGGTTCCAGGTTCGAGTCCTGGCACGCCCACAAAAAATGTTGTACGCTTTCTCTTCCACACCTCGCCGGTTTGTCGGGAAAGCAGGATCTGTTTGGACAAAAAGATAAAATAATGGTAAATTCAAATATCCTGGGGGTCTATCTCACAAGGATGTAAAATCTAGTTCTTTAACAAACAAATAATAGGAGGTAATCAGTTATGAATCTAAGTGACAAGAATGTTTTCAACACCTTGGCTACCAATCGAAGCGAGAAAGCCGACAAGCTTCATGGAATTTTTCGTGAGCTTGGCGTGAATTTCGCATCAGGTGTACCATGTGGCGTATTGCGGCACATCATCAAGAACTTTAACGATGATGATACAGTGATTCACGTGATCGCTAACCGAGAATCTGAAGCCGTTGGTCTGGCAGCTGGCGCGTACTTTGGCGGAAAGATTCCGGTGGTATACATGCAGAACTCAGGTTTTTTCTCCGCATCAAACGACATCGCTTCGTTACTTGTTCCATATAAGATACCAATATTTTTTGTGGTATCTTATCGTGGATGCGAAGGAGAAAACGCTGTGCAGCATCTGACAACGGGTATGACAACAGAGTACTTGCTTAAATCATTCAGACTTCCGTTTGCGGTTTTCGAAAATCAAAATCCGGAAACCATTGTTAGGTCAATGTTTGAGACAATGCGTTCGGTAGAGCTACCGACATTTATCCTACTTAAAAGGGGGTGGCACAAATGAACAGACAAGAAGCGATAAAAATCATCATGACGATGATCGATCAACAAGACGCAGTTGTTTCTACCACCGGACTAATTTCTCGTGAAATTTTCGAGAAATTTGACTCGGAGAGAAACATCTACGTCCCGGGCTCCATGGGACTTGCGTCTTCAATAGGATTGGGGCTCGCCATGGTCTGTCCGACAAAGCTAATAGTAGTGATTGACGGAGATGCGAGCATCCTCATGAATCTTGGATCCATCGTAACGATTGGCAACAAGCAATCGACGAATTTGCTTCATATTGTTCTCGACAATGGAGCGTACGCCTCGTGTAGCGAAGAACGATCGATGTCCGACACTGCTCATCTTGATACGTTGGCGAGTAACGTTGGCTATCAATATGTGCGGGTAGTTCATAGCAAAGCGGATCTGAAACGTGTTATAATAAAATTCGGACGAGGCCCCGGGTTCATTCTCGCAAAGATTGAGCTCGGTGGTAGTCGCGATTTTCGTCGTCCGCTTAAACTTCCTGCGATCAAGGACAGATTCATGTTATTCTTGAAGCAGACAACAAAAGGAAAAATATCATGATGTTTAAAGGCAAAACCATTTTTAACGCGTCATTCGACGTATTTGCTGAAACTTACCATTCCATTCGTCCAGGATACCCAGCACAATTATACGTGGATATCAAGAAGCTGTGCGGGGTTGGCAAGGGATCAAGAATTCTTGAAATTGGTGCCGGTAGCGGGATCGCCACGGTAGAACTCGCTAAAATTTGTGGCCGAGTCGTGGCCATAGAGCCCGGCAAACATCTTGCGGCAATCGCTAGGAAACAGACCAAAAAGTTCTCTAATGTAGAGATTTTTGAAGAGACTTTCGAAGGTTTCAAGTCCTCGAATCGTTTTGATGCGGTTCTGGCATTCACCGCCTACCATTGGATTGACCAGGGAATCGGGTATCAAAAGGTACGCGACCTCATGGGTGATGCTGGAAGTTTCGTGCTTGTCTGGAACAGTTTCTTTCTATCGGATTCGGCGGTGACAGCAGAAGTGAATCGGGCATACCACAAGTATTTACCCAATGCCTACCCTAACGAATCATCCGTCGGAGATGTAAACGATGGAGTACTCTCGAAGCTACACCGAAGAGAGCTGGAGGTTGTACAAAACCCCATGCTTTACACTGTCGGTATTCGCAAATACTATACAGTGTACAACTACAAAGCCGAAACGTACCCGAAACTCCTCAACACCTTTCCGAAGATTGTTGAGGTTGAGGAAGAGAAGAGGCATAGGTTTTTCGAGCGGGTTTCGGAGATCGTGAGTAATCACGGTACGATTTCCGTTCCGGTACTCACAACTCTGATTATCTGCAATAAGAGAAGCGGTTTTCTTCATGCTATCTCACACACTGAATGAGGATATAGCAAAATGCTTGATATCGACGTAGCCACTCGTCTTTCGGGGCGATACGAAATACCTCTGGAAGACGTACTGTTCATCGCTCTTAATATAAACGGCGTTAATCTAAAGTGTGATTATAACAGAATGCGTATGGCTTTCAGTTTGGCTGACAGTAAATTGTTCGAATACGCCAAACAGCGAGGCGAAATTGACTATTACTTCGCCCTGCCGGTGAATCAATGTAGTCCATTTGCCATAGTCGAGAATGTTCTAATGTTGCAGAACACAGTTATTGGGCAGGCAATCGAACCAGCGGAGGATATCTGCGATTCACATTATCCACGCAGGAAAGGGACTTCGCTGAATATCAATCCGAACTCTCGGACATCCTGCCACGGGTGTCAATTCTGCTACACGGCGTACCAGATCCCTTGCGACAGGAAACGGCTCAAGACCGCATCGAGTTCAAGCGAGTGTCTCGTCACCCGCGCGTAGCGCGGAACCCGGTAGGTCATAAATTTTTTTATGACAGTGTGCAAAAGAAAAATTGTAAGGGAAAATTTCTGCGAGTTAGTCGCCATAGCGATAGTGGAGACGAGTAGTGCGGTGGAAGGTGCGACATTGTCAGAAATCGCCACGTGCTAGGCGCATGATTAGTCAGAGGTTTTTGCAAAACATGTTCACGGTTGTATAAAGATACCAACACCAAATCTGTGAACATCTTCATTGTCAATGTGGACGGGCGTATGGTTAGGTATGCTGAAGAACGTGCGCATCATCCTTGCAAAAGGTGCTGTGTAGGATAGACTATTTCAAGGTATCATAGGCTAAAATATTACACATCTTAATATAAAAATATGCAAATAGCACAAAGTAAAACCAGGGAACAGTTTCCATTAAGTACGCGAAAGGTTTTAAAGAAAACAATCACAAGCACATGGATTTTTGTAGTTTTATTGTTAATTGTTTTCGGTGCCACTATCGCGATTGGTATGGGAATACTCGCGGTGATTACACTCGGTTTTATGTTCATAATGATTTTTTTAATATATTTATATCAGCGTTGGTATTTTGCAGTTTATTTTTACGATTTAACCCAGGACTATATTGTCATCAAAAAAGGTCCGATTACCCCGCAAGAAATTACCATTCCATATGAGCGTGTTCAGGACGTTTATGTTGATCAGGACTTGTTGGATAGAATTTTCAGAATCTATGATGTCCATTTATCAAGCGCTACGGTTTCTTCCGGAATGGAGGCGCACATTGATGGTGTAGAAAAGCCGGCAGCCGATGGTTTGCGAGCGATGCTGTTGCAGACGGTAAGCGAGCGCATTAGCAAAAGAAAAGCTCCAACTCCGCCTCCTCTCGCTCCGCAGCCAACCCCGTCGCAAACCCCGCAACCAATCCAAGCGCAGGTCCAACAATAATCATTAAAATATAAATATATGCCAAATAATGAAATTCTGGATTATATCAGGGCAGGTCGCGCAAGTGGTGAAAGCAAGCAAGAAATGACAGACGCTCTGCTCCGTGCCGGCTGGAAAAGTGGCGACATACAAGAAGCCATTGATACTTTTTCTACCGTAGCACCCGTCGCCTCATCCGCAACGGCCCCGCCCGTTCCCGCTCAATCGGCATCTGTAAATGTGTCTGCAAATAAAACAATCACCGAGAAAGAATATCCCATCACAACGCGCTGGATTCTCAGGAGCCCGATTATTGTGTTGTTCTTTGGCATTATCATATTGTTCACAGGTGATATTTCAAATTCCGTTCTGGCAGTGTTGGCGGCATTCATTTATGTAATCGTCGGTTACGTAATAAGGGCGAACTTCCATTACTCGCTGGATGATAAATATTTCCACGTTAAGCAAGGTGTTATATCAAAAACGCAGAGAAACCTGCCTTATGGTGTCATTCAGGACGTATTTGTAAAACAGAATTTATTTGATAGAATTTTTGGCATTGCTTCTTTAAGAATTGAAAACGCATCACAGTTGGGTGGAAAGGGTGGTGGAAAAGTAAGCTGGTTAAATAAAAACTATGGAATGGGCTCATATAGTGGGTCTGATGGCGTGGGGTCTTCCGGAAATAAAATAAACCTTCCCGGACTTAAAAAACAAGACGCGGAAACGTTAAAGAAACTTGTTCTTCAAAAAATGAAAGAGAATCCGATTGAGGAATCCGGGTTGTAGATAGCCCACCGCGTAAGACTGGGCAATAAAAAATCAAACCGGTGGGAACTCTGCAATAAACAGCGAACCCTTCCCGTCGCCGTCACTTTCTACACGAATGGTTCCTTTATGTGCTTCAATAATACTTTTGGCGATATAAAGCCCATAGCCAGTGGAGTGTGCATTTACTTTTATGGAATTTTTCCCATGCCCGCCTTCGGTGAAAAGACGTTTCTTATCTTCCTCGTTAATTCCAACCCCGGTATCCTTTACTGAAAAAACAATTCTCCCGTCTTTGTTTTTTCCAAGCGCAACAACGATGCTTCCTTTAATCGTGTACGCAATAGCATTGCCGATAAGATTGCGGAATACATGCTCGCTTAGTTTATCCGCGTCGGCAAGAATCATGTATTGCCCAGCGTTCTCGCCAATTGAAAGCGCAAAGGAAATTCCTTTATCATGGGTAGCTCGCTGAAACGAAGAAAAACACTTTTTTACAATCAAAGCGATATCTGTTGGAGCCATATTATATGTCACCGTACCTTTCTTTAAATTGGCAGCTTGCAAAATGCTTATGACAGACCGTACAGATTCGCGCGCCTGGGCGAGTGCTTCTCCGGCAAATGTTTTTGCGCTGTCCGGCAACGTACCGAAATCGCCCTCTGCAAGCATAGACATTGCATCTATATCTTTTGTCAAAAATCCCTTCACCTCGTGAGAGATAAAGTGAATGATACTTTCTTG
>CAZFHH010000003.1:0-55879 GCA_964518755.1 uncultured Candidatus Saccharibacteria bacterium | reverse complement strand
TGCAACCATCGTCCGCTCCTCCGGGCGGGAATGCTCTTGCGCCGTTGAATGTTGGGAACAATAAACAAACAAGAGTTGGCACACTCACTATTGAAAATGGACTTCTACTTAATACAGCGAAAGCACCAAACGGACTTATTGTGGCAAACGGTAATGTGGGTATCGGGACATTACATCCAACCACGAAGCTGGATGTGAATGGGAACGTAAAGGCAAGCGGAGAAGTAATCGGAACCCTTGGGAGCGGATATGGTCAGTTTAGAATGGTTAAACCTGGTAGCACGTATTATGGATCATTTTTCAGAAATGATGGAGGGTCTACTTATTTATTATTGACCAATCGCGGTAACCAGTACGGAGGATGGAATAATCTCAGACCTTTTGCTATAGATGATGCAACAGGGAATGTTCACATTGGGAATGATGCGCTTTTTGTTAAAGATAGTGGCAACGTGGGCATTGGCACGACGAACCCAACCACGAAGCTGGATGTGAATGGGAAAATGAGTACTAAAGAGATTTTCTTTCCAGACCTAAGTGGTAATGGACTACAACATCAGTCGATATATAACTGGAAGGGAGCATTTATCGTAGCCGATGTTTCGCCATCAGGCACATATCAAAGTACAAATTTGTCAATTGATAAATCTGCAAACATGACTGTTCCTGGATCCATCAGCACACCTAGACTGTGCCTCAACGGGGTTTGTAAATCAAGTTGGTCAGGTAGTGTTGGTCCAAAATTAGTTACCTTTGCAAATTTCATCAGTACATATGGTGGGCACACTGCATCGGATCCACGCACTAGAAATTTGATGTATTATATTGATATGTCTGGAAATCTATGGACTGGCCCGAAAGATCTTGGAGGTGGAAAGATGGAATGGACAAATAAAGTATGTGATTTATTGCATGATGGATGGTGTCATTATGCGACTGACTTTTGGCCAACGCAAAATGGGATTGGTGCCACTTATGGAGGATCAACTGATACAAGAGAGTTCGCAATGTGGGATGGCCCAACTAAAGTAAAAAATTGTATACATAGTTACTATAGTTACTATAGTTACTATCTCGGACATGTCTTTAGGGGTGTTAGTGTGCTAACTTGCAATTGGAATTAACTGCAGGAAACGAAGTAAAAACTGTTTATTGCAAGTTAATGGGGGTCAGGAGCCATTTTTTTCTTTGGTCATATAATACAATATCTCTACGCCAAGGATGAATAGAGTTGATGTTGGGAATGTAATCTATCATGTTATCAATCGCGCCAATGCGCGTGTGCAGATATTTGATGCAATTAAAGGGGTCATGCAATTAAAGGGATTAAAGGGGTCAGACCCCTTTGTTCAGACCCCTTTGTTTTTTTAAAAGTGTGGTGTAATTTATAATGGGAGCCTCTCTCTCCTACCCCCAAATACGAACCGGGAACTTTAATAATACAGATGATAACATAACACCACATTCTTTCAACATCATCATCTCATGAGAGAAACTACCTTCCAATATCACCCTTGGTTTGTTGAAAGTTAATGGGGTCAGGAGCCATTTATTTTTCCGTTAATGCCCTACTTCCCCACCGCGTTAAGTTAATTTAGACATCTCATTTCATTTATCAACAGTCTGCCGGGGGTGTGTGGTTGACTTAAACCTTGCTCGGTATAATATAATAACATGGAGTTAAATGAGAAAACACTTACAAATATATTGACCGACCAACGGAAAGAATACGAACGATATATGGGTGCGTTGAGTGAAGATACGCAATCTAAAATTAGTGCTGTTGCAGAGCAATTCATTGGGATGCAAGAACAGTTCACTGAAATGAAAGAGACTTTGAATTTGCATACGGAAATACTGAATTCACACACTATGATATTGGATTCACATTCTGGAATGCTGGAGTCACACACAGAAATGATCGGACAAATAAAAGAAGATGTTGAGATTATAAAAATGGATATTGAGTTTATAAAGGGCGGGATGAAAAAGAAAGTTGATTATGATGAGTTCGTTGTGCTGGAGAAAAGATTGTCACTGTTGGAATCAAGAGCTGCGCGGTAATTGGCGATAAAGGACAGCCTTTTGTCTTCTTAAGAAGTGTGATGTAATCAATAGTGGAAGGTCCAACCTTCCACTATTGATTTGTTTGTCTTGAGCGGGATTTTTCTTATTCAATCGGACCGCCCCATCTCTGCCACGATGACTAATTACAGTACAATAAGCACAAAATTTGTTAATATGAAAATGTTAAATTAAAGCTGTATTATTAAATGAATAAGGCTTGCGCATACCAAGACATAAAATGACCGATAAAAAAATCTGTGAGCTTATATCCTCAAGAATAAGAAAAACCGATGACCTGCTAGATATTGGATGCGGAGAGGGCTATTTATGTAATTGTATAGCAAGCAAGTTGCAAAAAAAGGTTACGGGCTTGGACATATCAAATAAGGGTTTCAAAAAAGCACACACTTCTTCGTGCGAAGAATTTGATGCGTGCAATCTGGTTGAGTGTTTGGTTGGGAAAGCGGAAAGCCTGGACAATATTCTTGGGGACAGAAGATTTGATGTTGTTACTTTTATACACTCATTCCACCATCTTGATGATGTACAGCAATCTATAATTCAGACAAAAAAATTTCTAAAAGAGGATGGAAAAATAATTGTGGCGGAGTACTCGCAAGAAAAAGGCGAGAAGGAAGATACCTGCAACAGATATACCATAGAATCTGTTATTGAATTCCTCATGAAAAATTTCACAAAAGTAACGATTGAACAACCAGAGAAAGGTTTTTTTATTTTTACGGTTGGATGCATGGATTATTAATTTAAGCCCCACCCGCGAAGCTTCGCTTCGCGGGTGGGGCTTAAATTAACACGAAATATAGTATACTAAAAAATATGGATATATGCATTGTACACAACTCTATAAACGAAACGGATCTACATGTCCTTGCAAATGAGTGGTATCAAACATTGGTGAAGGGCGTCACTGATATATCGCGCGGAATCGTTGCTCTTGGTGGCGAATGACACATGGATGCTAACACCCGCCTTATTGAGGATGGTTCATCCCAAGAAGATTTATGGGGTTTCAATATCTATCCGGATGAAACTGGCGATATGGCTATTGAATATACTTCGCTCATCAACATTAGACCTGCGCAGAAGAACCGTAGCATGGAAATTGAAAGTGAAGATACGCGTATGGCGATACGCAAGGCTTAGCACACGCAATCCCCTTTCTTAAATTATGAAGCGTGATGCTATTTTTTATTTTGTAAACCTTGGAGCTGACGTCACACGTTGTGTGAACGCAGTGAGAGATAATAACGAGGATAGATATCGCGATTCGCTCGCTCGTGCACACCGTACTCTTGAACAGTTACGAAAAACCAAACGACACGGAGCATATGAAGAGGGACTTCTTATGATTCGCGGGTTGGAACTTGCACGCGCAACACCGGAAGAGCTTGTTTCTTTTCGTTGCGCACTAGACTCGCTCTTGTGTGTGTTTTCCGCGCGCCTTACGATATAATTTACAATACGCCCCTCTTTATAAAAAACGGTACGCGCTACGAAATAAAAAAAGCCCAAACCCGCGAAGCGAAGCTTCGCGGGTTGATACGGAAAATATTTACAGAAATCTTTTTTCTGTTACAATAAGCACACGTAAGGAAGCAGTGGGCTAACCCTTATTCGCATATTTGCGCATGTCGCATATATGCGAATAAGTACCCATTGTAAAAACACTTTACAAAATTCACATGCAAAAAGAACAACAAGCCGACACGCAAGTGTCAGATACCAATACACAACGGGACACATTACAATGGATTGATATAGAAACTCTTTCCACTCCTCCCAAAAAAGATGATTTAATAGAAGGAACGATTGTCGCCGTGGGGCGCGGACAATTGTATATTGACCTACCACCTTTCGGAACCGGAATTATTTATGGTCGTGAATATCTAAACGCCGCCGATGTGTTGCGAAAAGCAAACATCGGCGATACCATCACCGCAAAAGTCGTGGACTCTTCCGGTATGGATGGTTATATTGAACTGTCGCTCAAAGAAGCGCGCCAGGCGGCAATCTGGAGCGAAGCGGAGCAGGCTATCGTTTCTGAGACAACCTATACATTGGAAATTGAGGGAGCAAACAGAGGCGGACTTACCATGACATGGCAAGGTATGCCCGGATTTTTGCCGGCAAGCCATCTTTCAGGAGATCATTATCCGAAAATAGTTGACGGCGATAAAGAAAAGGTTCTTTCCGAATTGCAAAAATTGGTCGGAAAGGAACTTTCGGTTCGCATCATTACGGCCGATGCGAAAGAAAGAAAACTTATTTTTTCTGAAAAAACAAGCGCCGAGGATGAAGAGAAAAATTCCTTCGCAGACACCTATCACGTTGGAGATGTTCTTGACGGAGAAGTTACGAGCATTGTTGACTTCGGTGTCTTTGTAAAACTCAATTCCGGGCTTGAAGGACTTGTCCACATAAGCGAAATGGACTGGGGCTTGGTTGAGGATCCACACACACTATTTAAGGTTGGAGACCCGACACAAGTTAAAATTATTGAAATAAAAGACGGAAAGATTTCACTTTCAATCAAAGCGCTGAAAGAAAACCCGTGGCGTGTTGCGGGAAAGAAATACAAGAAAGGAATGGAAGTATCGGGAGTTATTATCAGATACAACAAACACGGTGCACTCGCCTCAATTGAAGAGGGCGTCGCTGGCTTGGTACACATCAGTGAATTTGAAAACTCTCAAGAACTTCGTGATACGCTTGAATTGGGAAATACGTATTCATTTAAGATTATGTTGTTTGAGCCAAAAGACCAACGCATGACACTTTCCCCAGTTAATAGCAAAAGAAATTTGAAGAAGACGAGGATAAATTGAGCGATTGAGTGGGGGCAATGGAAAATAACCGGCTTGCCACATATGTGGCAAGCCGGTTATTTTCCATTGCACTTTGAAATTATTTTGAATTTGCAACTTGCATCGCTTTTTCAATTTCGCCTGACACAAAGAGCACCAGTGCCTCATGCGTGCGCTTGCGCGCACGCATGAGGCACTGGTGCTCTTTTAGAGAAAATTTCCCCAACACATGTGAGATAACTTTCTCATCACCACGTGGCTTCCGCAACTTCCCTTTTGGTGTTACAGAAGAAATGCCGATTTTTATTTGTGCAAAATCTTTTGTTTTTAACGCACTCATTATACTTTCAACACCTTTGTGCCCGCCAGCACCGCGCCCGAACGACATTTTGATGGTACCAATGGGCAAATCAAGATCATCGCGCAACACAATCAATCCTTTTGCGGAATTTTTAGAACGCACAAACTGTATAACGGACTTCCCCGAGCGATTCATCATTGTTTCCGGAAGAACTATCTTTACCGGCACGTTTTGCAACGTGCCTGTGGAAATTTGTGCATCAGATTTTTTCTGATACTTAAAATCCGCACACTTTTCCAAACTCGCAAACTTTTTTGCCACATCCCTTCCGATATTATGTCGCGAATTTTCGTATTGCCCTCCAGGATTTCCAAGACCAACAATAACAATCGTCATATGCTCACAAGTGTACCATCTCACACATCACATCACCACACGAGAAGACACAAACAAACACATTTCATAATGGAATTACACTGAAAGTTTGACGTATAAAAAAGTGAGCATACAATAAGAGTACATGGAAAAAAAAGGGAGCCTCTTGCGCGATATAATCACTCTCATTTTGCTCATTGTGCTTGTGGTTGCTCCAATTCGCATCTTCATAGCGCAACCATTTATAGTTGACGGCGAGTCAATGTATCCGACATTTCAAAATGGCAATTATCTTATCGTAGATGAAATCTCATACCACTTTGAAAAGCCGGCGCGCGGAGATATTATCGTGTTTCGCTATCCCGGAAACCCGTCAATCTTTTACATCAAACGAATCATCGGTCTTCCCGGCGAAACGGTTACAATTAAAAACGGAAATATAACCATAACCGAACCAAACGGAGCATCGCGCACGCTCAATGAGCCATTCATCTCCGCCAGAGACAAGTCCTACAACATGACTGATAAATTAACCGATACGCAATACTTTGTCATGGGTGACAATCGTCCGCGTAGTTCCGATTCGCGCGTATGGGGACCGTTGCCCGCACGAAACATCATCGGGCGAGTACTGTTTCGTCTTGCACCA
Source organism: uncultured Candidatus Saccharibacteria bacterium (assembly GCA_964518755.1). GTDB lineage: Bacteria > Patescibacteriota > Minisyncoccia > Phycocordibacterales > Phycocordibacteraceae > C7867-001. The sequence continues at coordinate 49,662 of CAZFHH010000003.1, read as the reverse complement.
TTTAATGAGGTCAGCACATTCCCCGGCGTACATCATTTCCCACCAATCGTATCCTCAAGCACATCACCAGGAGCATCCTTATGAACAAACGAACAGAATACCACCCGAAAGATATTTTGCGTCACGTGCACAATGTCGCCGATTATTACGGGTTTCTTCCGTTCTCAGCACTTACTCAAGCCAAACAAGGAACACACATAAAACGAGAACCGTGCCCAAGCGAACTCGCCAAAGAAAATTTGGACCCCATGGCGCAACTCACCGTTTCATTTTTGAAACGAGTGCACGATGCCGGGCTAAAGCCCTCGGTTCAACAACCGATGTTTGTATGGCACACAAACATTACCCCCGGACGTGTCGCCCCGAGACAATCTTTCATACAATTCCACGCAATAGGTGTTCCTCACGTTATTGCCGAAGCCGTGCTTCTTCATGCGACAAGCACACTTGTGCGCGATCTATACAAATCAGAGCCTACTGTTCGTCTTAACAGCATCGGAGATAAAGAAACACGCGCGCGTTTTACGCGAGAGCTGGAACAGTATTTCCAAAAAAACGATGAGGAGATACCTGAAGAGTGCATATCACAGGCTAAAAATGATGTGTTTTCAGGTGCGGAGGCGCTTGTCGCTCGTCATTGTACAGATACAATGCCTCAGTCTGTTAATGTGCTGTCAGAAGCAAGCAGAAGACATCTTGAAAACCTCATTGAGTTGCTGGAAGAAACGAAACTTCCATATACACTTGCTCCGGAACTTATCACTCGCGGGAACGCGTGGTCTGAAACCTGTTTTGAAATACAAACGGATGATGAGCGAGTAGCATGGGGGTCGCGATATGAAAACATCACCAAATCATTTTTTGATACGCCACTTCCAAGCGCAGTGATGATTATGCGCTTGTATGTAAAACCGGTTCTTGTGGTAGCAAAACGAAAACGTAAACACCCCGTTTTTGTATTTATTCATATTGGTATTGAAGCGAAGCGTATCAGTATTATGCTCGCACAAGAATTTCAGAAAGCACACCTCCCTCTTTTGCAAATGATAGGGGTTGAATCTTTGACTGAACAAATACGTATCTCCGAAACTCTTCGCCCGGAATATCTTATTATCATGGGCCGCAAAGAGGCGCTTGAAGAAACCGTCATTTTACGACGGTGCTCTTCCTATACGGAAACCATACTTCCACTGGAATCACTCGTTCAGACAATAAAAGAAATGGCATAGCGTGCGAACCGCCCCGCGCGCCGAAGAGGCCTTCGGCGTGCGGGGCGCTGGACATACGTACTTAAAATATGTTATCCTCTAATTATATATGAAAAGAGCAATACAAGTGGACATACAGCGAAGCAAAAACGAAAACCAGAAAGCAACTCTACGTCGCTTCTCTCGGCAGTCAAAAGAATTGCAATTGGTACGTAAAGTTAGAACACACAGGTATTATGTTCGTTCAAAATCAAAGAATGTTGAACGCAGACATGCATTATCGGCACTTGTACGACGCGAACAATTTAACACATTGGTTAAATTGGGAAAGATAGATTTGTCTGACACCACACGTCGTCGCAGAAAATAGTTTTATGAAAATAGTGGCGGTCCGCAATCTCACCCGCCGTTTAGTATTTCGCATACCGTTTGAGCGCGTCGCGCAAGCGATAGCGCCCGGTTGGGAAATCTCACTTGTGTTTGTCGGAGCAACACGTGCGCGCAACATAAACATCTCCACACGAAATAAAAATTACATACCGAATGTTCTTTCTTACACCGTAGGCAAAAATACCGGCGAAGTGTTAATTTGCCCCGTCCAAGCGAAAAAAGAAGCAAAAAAATTCTCCCAAACGGAAAGCTCGTTTATACTATTTTTATTTATCCACGCATTACTCCATTTGAAAGGATACCAACATGGCACTACAATGGAACAATATGAGCATACATTACTTGCGCGCTTCGCAAAATCTTAAACACGGCACTCGCTCACCACTAAATTAATATGAAAAGACGCATCGCTACAGGAATAGATATCGGCACCTACTACGTAAAAATAGTGATGGTTGAAGAAGTGGAAGAAAAAGGAAGTCGCTCATTGCGCGTTATAGGAACCGGAAGCGCACCGACGCAAGGCATGCATCGCGGATATGTTGTTAATAAAAACGAAGTGGTTGAAAGTTTGAAAGTGGCGAAACGTGCCGCCGAATCAATCTCAGGTATCACCATATCAAGCGCTTTCCTTTCCATAGGCAGTATCTCAATGAAAGAGGTGCGTGTAACCGGTGAAGCGATTATTTCACGCGCAGACCAAGAGATAACGGAAAATGACATAAGCATCGCGCTTGGGAAAGCATATGAGGCCACCGGCGAGACGTTGTTAAACTATAAAATACTGCATGAGATACCTCTTGAGTATCGTGTAGACAGTATGCGCGTATACAACAGGCCCACCGGAATGAAAGGAACTCGTCTGGAAATAATGTATCTTTTTGTCACATGTTTGCAATCACACGTGGACGCGCTTATACAGGTTGCAGAAAATGCGGATATTGAAGTAACCGACTACACCGCCTCGGCAATTGCCGAGAGTAATGTGGTACTCACTCGCGACCAAAAAATGAAAGGGTGTGTACTCACTGACATAGGCGCTGAAACGGTTTCTCTTGTGGTATATGATGAGGGCATCCCAATTTCCGTAGCGGTACTTGAAGGTGGCAGTAGTTCCATCACCGATGATTTGGCGCTTGCATTTAAAATATCCATGGAAGATGCGGAGCGAATAAAGCGCGGACGTCTTGGTGGCGCCATGTATTCGGGAAAGAAAATGGACGCCATCATTACTCGCCGAACAAGTGCCCTGTTCAGCGCAGTTGCAAAACATCTTAAATCAATACGGCTTCGCGGACTGCTGCCGGCAGGCGCCATCATAACCGGAGGGGGTGCTGGCAACACCTCCGTTGTGGAAACGGCAAAACGAATTCTATCCCTTCCCTCAAGAGTAACCGATGTGTATATTACCGGAGACACCTCAAATGCAAAGTTTCGTGACAGCACTTGGGCGGTTGCATACGGAACCGCGTTCTGGGGACTCACCGGCGACACGGAAACAAACGGAAAAAATGTTTTTGCGAAAGCAAAAACATCCGTAAAGAAATTTTTTCATAATTTCTTGCCCTGATTTTATGAAATGATTATAAAGTATGTCAATATTTGCATTATAATAAATTCTGGTATGATAAAGAACATGCCTAAATATAAAAAATATGTCTAAACGTATAACACCCGAAATTGAAACATTTGCACGCATTAGAGTTGTCGGCATAGGTGGCTCTGGCGTCAATGCCATAAACCATATGGTAAGTTCAAAGGTGAAAGGAGTTGAGTTTATTGCCATTAACTCCGACGCGCAAGATTTGCACGGTTCTCTGGCAAAGCGAAAAATCCACATCGGGAAAAACCTGACACGTGGGCTTGGCACCGGAATGAACCCGGACCTAGGACGTCGTGCCGCTGAAGAAACAAGACAAGAGATACAAGAAGCGCTACAGGGATCAGACATGGTTTTTGTGACATGTGGCATGGGAGGAGGTACAGGCACCGGAGCCGCGCCTACAATTGCAAAGATTGCAAAAGAACTTGGGGCGCTTACCATTGCTGTAGTCACAAGACCGTTTTCATTTGAAGGAGCCCAGCGCTCACGACTTGCAGACGAAGGACTAATGGATCTTAAAAAAGAAGTTGATGCATTCATTGTCATTCCGAATGATAAAATTTTAAGTATTGTTGATCAGCAAACGAGTGCAAAAAGCGCGTTTGCGATGTGTGATGAAGTGTTGCGCCAGGCAGTTGAGGGCGTTTCTGATATTATTACCACCCCGGGTGATATAAATACCGACTTTAATGACATAAGAAGCATTATGGAAAATGCGGGACCGGCACTTATGGGTATCGGTATAGCGGAAAATGATGGGCGCGCAACAGAAGCGGCAACGCGCGCGGTTAATTCCCCACTGCTGAGCGTTTCCATAAATGGAGCAAAAGGTATTTTGTTCGTAGTTGCAGGTTCAGACGATTTGGGCATTCTTGAAATACAAGAAGCTGCAAAAGTAATAAATGAATCTACAGACAAAGACGCCAGGATCATCTTCGGCATGATGCGAGATGAAAAAATGAAGAAAGGACAAATTCGCATCATTGTTATCGCGACCGGTTTCCCCGAGGGCGCACTTGAGTTTGATGGTACGACAAGTGCCGGGCGCTCACTGTTCTCTCTTCCTCCGGAAAAGCAACAAGAAGAGCGCGGGAAAATTTATAATGATGTTCTGAAACACGAAAAAGAAGAAACGCCTCCTGCTGATACGAAACCGAAAAAAGAAGAGAAGGCTGAGCCCGTGGTAACCATTGTTCCAAAAAAGACCGAGAAAACCCCTGTAGCTCCTGACCTAAAAACCAAGACCTCAACAGAGGATGACGAAGAAGCGTGGGGAGCAATTCCGCAATTTTTAAGGAGACACAAAAAATAAGGGCTCACTGTTTTCGTAACCACTAAAAACACAGGGATTTCCATTTCATGGAAATCCCTGTGTTTTTCGCATCTTGTGTATCCCCGCACCATGCGTTAAAATTATATAAACAAACATATAGAATATATTTACTATGGAAAACAGCAAAAACGACAATCAATACGACCTCATCATTATAGGGGGTGGTCCGGCAGGATTTAGTGCGAGTATTTATGCGGCTCGTAAAAAATTAAAGACTGCGATTTTGGCTTCTGAAGTGGGAGGACAGAGCATTGTTTCTGATTGTATAGAGAATTGGATTGGCACAATAAAAATTTCAGGTGAGGATTTAACAAAAACGCTGCGCACGCACATGGAAGCATACAAAGATGACGTTGTGGATTTATACGAAGGAGAGAAAGTGGTCTCGCTTACGCGCAGCGGTTCCCTATTCCAAGCAGCAACATCATCCGGGAAGGTATACTCGGCACGTGCCGTGATTATCGCTTCGGGATCATCGCGCCGAAAGCTTGATGTGCCAGGTGCCGAAAAATTTGAACACAAGGGCGTTACATATTGCGCTTCTTGTGACGGACCTTTGTTCTCGGGAATGGATGTTGCTGTTGTCGGGGGCGGGAATGCCGGATTTGAAACCGCGGCGCAACTTCTCGCATATGCGAAATCCGTCACACTCATTCACCGACGAGAAAGTTTCAAAGCAGACCCGGTTACAGTTGAACAAATACTCAAACACCCAAATATGCGCACGGTTACAAACGTTGAGCCCATCTCCATACAGGGTGATGCTTTCGTAGAAAGCATCACCGTACGCAATCGTGATACGGGCGATACTCAAGAAATCGCCGTATCCGGCGTGTTTGTGGAAATAGGAGCAATTCCAAATACTGATTTTGCGCGCAACCTTGTTACTCTAAACAGTATAAACAGTATTGTCATTGAGCCGAAGACACAACGCACCTCGGTTGAAGGCGTGTGGGCGGCAGGCGACTGTACCGATGAGTTGTATCATCAAAATAATATCGCTGTGGGCGACGCCATAAAAGCGCTTGAAGATTCTTATCACTGGATTGCCACTCACGCGACAACAGCATCATGACGCCCGAAATAATCACACGCCAAGAAGCTCGTCAAAAAAGCATCTCTCTTTTGCATGAGCTTATAACAGATGTGGGATTTCTCGCGGCAAAAGAAGACGTGGAAAATTATGAGCGCATATGGTCGCGAGATGGAGTGGTCGCCGGTATCGCATCGTTGCTCGTAGGCGATGAAGAGCTCATCGCCACATTCAAAAAGACACTTGACCTGCTTCGCACAGAGCAAGATGAGACCGGGAGAATCCCAAGTAATGTTACTCCACGCAAAGGACATGTGAGTTACGGCACAACGGTGGGAAGAGTTGATGCAACCATATGGTATGTCATCGGTATCATGGCATTTGCAAAATTAACGAACGATACCCCCTTCTTTGAAGAACGAAAACAATCGGTTGACCGTGCATTATTTTATTTGAGGTGTCTGGAATTGAACGGACGCGGATTACTTTATATTCCGCAAGGCGGTGATTGGGCGGATGAATATATCAACCACGGATACATTCTGTTTGATGAGGTATTGTATTATTTTGCACTTTCCGCATACGCACAGCACACCAACGATCAAAAAACAATCGCACAAAAAAATCGCTTGAGCGAACTTATTGCCATAAATTATTTTCCCGCTGAAAAGCACCTAGGCAGTCCACTCGTATATCACAAAGCTCTGTATGAATATGCCATAAAACAACGTACGACTCCCCTTCCCGCATCATATTTCACCAACCATAGCATTCGCTTTAATACTGACACCTTTGCCATTTCTCTTTTGCTTTCGTGCGATATTGTAGAGCAACAACAGCGCGACACAATACGCGAATATGTGCGAGCAAATATAAAACATAACTCATTTCCCATATTGCCTGCATTTCATCCTGTTATTACACCAAAAGATATTGAATGGGCGCACCTTAATTTGAATTTCCTATATGAATTCCGCAATAAACCAAATCAATATCACAACGGGGGGCTCTGGCCGCTTGTCCATGGTTTTTTCATTTCATCATTTTCAAAAGAAGACGGACTGGTTGCTCTTGATGAGTTTGCAAAAGTGCTTGCGCGCGATGAATATATTTTCCCGGAGTATTATCATGGCACAACGTTTGAGGCAATGGGAACAACCCCCCTTGGTTTTTCTGCTGCAAGTTACCTTATCGCATACGAATCCATTGTGAATGGGAAAAATATCTATTCCCTCATATCCGGTATATGATTTTTCTTGCTACAGATTTGGACAGGACACTTTTGCCAAACGGACCATACCCTGATGATAAAAGTATTCCGGAATTGTTTGAAAAACTGGAAACGGTTCCCCATGTTCTGGGCTATGCAACCGGAAGAAATCTCTCAATGGTGCAAGAAGCCATGCGCACATGGCACATTCCATTGCCGGATTTTCTTGTAGCAGAGGTTGGTACCTCCTTATACAGAAAATCCGGCAATGAGCTCATAACCGACACGCGATGGCGCGAGTATATTCTTTCTACACAAAAAAATTGGAAGAGGGAGCTCATAGTGTCCTCCATTGGTGCGCACGACACCCTTTCGCCTCAAGAAGATGAAAAACAAAATGAGTTTAAAATAAGTTATTACCTATCCGACCACACCCAAAAAGACGAGCTATTTAAAAAAATACATTCCGCCCTCTCAAATGAAGACGTCACCGCACAGGTGCTCTGGAGCATTGACCCGCTCGCCAACAATGTCGGACTTATTGATATTATTCCAACAACAGCGACAAAGGCCGGAGCAGTTGAGTTTTTGCGCACAAAAGAAGGGTTTGAAAAAGAACAAACATTTTATTGCGGTGATAGCGGAAATGACATACTTCCACTATCACGTTGCTATAAATCTATCTTGGTTAAAAACGCCCCAGAGGAAGTAAAAGAAGAAGTGACAAAGCGAGTTTCCGAAGTGGGCTGTTTTGATAGTTTATATATCGCAACGGGCACTCCACAAAAAAATGGAAACTATTCGTCAGGAATCATTGAAGGACTTACTCATTTCGGCATCATAAAGTAGCGCGCGCTTTTTAACACAACAGAGCACGCCGATGCGTGCTCTGTTGTGTTAAAAAGCGACTGATTAATCTCTTGAAATCAGTTTTTCTGCAGGAAAGGAAGTTTGGAATCAATACTGCAAGAGCTCCAACTTTTACCAATCCACAACGAAGCAAAGACTAACATATAAATAATGGAAGCCCCGATATCGGTTGAGCCCGTAACGTATGGACCACCAAACCCTTCCGCGGTTGACCAGATTGTAAACGAAAGTATGATTCCGCCGATTATTGCAACTCTGGTGAACAGCCCCAAAATAAGACTTATTGCGATTGCCGTTTCTGCAAGAGCAACGATTACCGCGAAAAGATGAGGATCTGTGGATACGACATGAATCCAGAAACTAATCCACGCATGTACTGTGGCAGGTTGACCTTGAGCACCCTGAACAAGATAGCTGACAAAATTATTAAGAAAAGCAGACTGCCATTTGAACCCTGCGTCAATGAGCCATACAAACCCGAAAATAATACGTAGCACTGCAAACTGTTTTGCATTTAATGATTTCATCTTTTAAGTATATCTCCGGACACAAATGAGTGTCAATGTTATTTTTATAATTATTAGTGGATAACATGCTATCCTATTAAAGATGCGCACACTTACAATACATACAATACATGTTCACATGCTAACATCCGCAATTAAAACCACTCTGACAAAACGAACTTATAAAATCGCATTCGTCGTACTGGTGATACTCTTGCTGGCGCTATATGTTTCTATCCCAGTATTAACAATCCCGGGAAACACGCTTGCGTTCCAGCTGAGCCTATACGCTCCAATTGATTATATTTTATTTATTTTTCTGTCCCTAACAACATCATTGCTTGTTCTCATGCAAATATTTTCTTTCCGTAGTTCACACAAGTACGGCATGAAAGCCGTTGGACATGGTGGAATGGGCATACTCTCTGGAATTTCCGCCGGGATATTAACAAGCGTAACGTGTGTACCGTGCGCCATCGGGTTTCTTGGTATTTTTGGATCAGCCGGAAGTGCGTTCGTTGTAAATGAATATCAATCTTATTTCATACTAATCGCAATTGTTCTTGTGCTTTGGGGAATATATCATGCGTCCAGCCGTATTATGGGATACTGCAAAGAGTGCAATGCGTAGTACCGGCAGAGGCACTCGTTTTTATAATTATTTTCCACAAATTTCCCGCATTTTGCTTATAAAACACTTATAAAACATACGTTTACAGAGCTTCTGTTCTAGACTTTCCCCGGTATTGTTTTCTGTTTTGTTATCCACATACGCATGCATTGCAATGCATGTATACTTATAAGTACGGAGAGTGTTTTTTCTTTTTGCCAACCTAAAAAAATAATCATGAACACAACAACACCGGACACAACAATTACACACATAACAAAACGAAACGGGTTATCAGTCATTTTTATACCTAGAAAAATTGTACGTGCAATAGAAAAAGCACTTCGCGCGTCCGGAGAATATAAAAAAGGGATACCGGAAAAAATAACCAAATCTGTTTTGCGTACGCTTGAGCTATCGCAAAAAAATGATGCGGATTTTGTACCGACCGTTGAAGGAACACAAGACATGATTGAAAAAGAACTCATCGGACAGAACCTTGCGGAGACCGCAAAGGGGTACATTCTCTATCGCGACCAACACGCGCACATTCGTCGCATGATTGATACCGAAACCGTTGACCTCGTAGATAAATATCTTGATCGCGCAGATTGGAAAGTGAAAGAAAACAGCAACATGGCATTTTCTTTGCAAGGGCTTAATAACTATATCGCCTCAGAAATAAGCAAAACGTATTGGCTTGATAAAATCTATCCACCGGAAATAAAACAAGCACACTTATCCGGTGATTTGCATTTGCATGACTTGAGTATCCTTTCCGTATACTGTGTTGGATGGGATTTGTATGATCTTTTGCTTCGCGGGTTCGGCGGCGTAGGAGGAAAAGTTCAGAGCAAAGCCCCAAGGCACTTCCGTAGTGCGCTCGGACAAGTTGTAAATTTTTTCTACACTCTTCAAGGCGAAGCTGCCGGGGCACAAGCGTTCTCAAATGTAGACACACTTCTTGCTCCATTCATTTATTATGACCACCTTTCGTATGAGGAAGTAAAACAAGCGCTACAAGAGTTTGTGTTCAACATAAACGTTCCAACGAGAGTTGGTTTTCAAACACCATTTACAAACATAACCCTTGACCTCACGGTGCCGAAGTATTATGAAAAAATGCAAGTTGTGCGCGGAGGTGCCATGGAGAAAGAAACATACTCGGAGTTTCAACGAGAGATGGATACTTTCAACAAAGCGTTCTTGGAAGTGATGAGCGAGGGAGACGCGGCGGGACGCGTGTTTACATTCCCAATCCCAACATACAACATCACGGAAGATTTCGATTGGGACAATGACCGTGTCGCAAACTTGTGGGAAGTCTCCGCAAAATACGGAATACCGTACTTTTCAAACTTCATTAATTCTGACATGAGCCCCGATGACGCGCGTTCAATGTGTTGCCGGCTGCGTATTGATAACAGAGAGCTCACAAAGCGAGGTGGTGGTCTTTTCGGTGCAAACCCGCTCACGGGCTCCATTGGAGTTGTGACAATAAATCTTCCGCGTATTGGTAAAGACGCGAAAACGAAAGAGGAGTTTTTGAAAAAATTATTCGTGCAAATGGATATTGCCAAAGAAAGTCTTGAAATAAAGCGCAAAGTATTAGAGCATATGACTAACCATAATCTCTATCCATATACAAAATACTATCTTGAGAGCATAAAGACGCTTTTGGGCTCATATTGGGTAAATCATTTCTCTACAATCGGACTGGTTGGTACCAACGAAGCACTTGAAAATCTTTTGGGTGTAAACATAGCGTCAGAAGAAGGACGCGCGTTTGCTGAAGAAATTCTTACACGAATGCGTGAACGCCTCTCGGATTACCAGGAAGAAACCGGAAATAATTACAACCTGGAAGCATCGCCGGCTGAAGGAACTTCCTATCGCCTCGCTCTTTTAGACCAGAAAAGATACGATGATATGATTTTTGCAAATGGAACCGGAAAGGAAGTTACCGATCCATACTACACAAACTCAACTCACCTGCCCGTAGCACACACCGATGATGTCTTTGAAATCCTTGACCTTCAAGATGAACTACAAACAAAATATACTGGCGGTACGGTTATCCATTTCTTCCTTGGCGAGCGCATAGATGACCCCGAGGTTGTGAAGCAATTGGTAAAAAAGATTTGTAACACATATCGTCTTCCATATTTCACCTTGTCACCGACATTTAGCGTCTGTAATACACACGGATATCTGCATGGTGAAGTGACTAACTGTCCGAGATGTGGTGAAGAATGTGAAATATATACACGTATTGTCGGATATTTGCGCCCTGTCTCGCAATGGAACAAAGGGAAAAAAGCGGAATACGATGACAGAAAAACCATACCACCGGTTTCAGTAAAAGAAGTTAAAGCGAATACATGCGCATAGGTGGACTGCAGAAAAGCTCGTTGATTGATTATCCGGGAAAAATATGTGCGATTGTATTCACCATAGGCTGTAATTTCCGATGCCCATACTGCCATAATCCCGAATTGGTTGATGAGACTGCGAAAGAACTCCCACAAAATGAGTTTTTTACATTTCTTGAAAAGAGGATTGGAAAGCTTGATGCGGTCACCATAACCGGTGGTGAGCCAACACTGCATGACGACCTGATTCCATTTATAAGAAAGATAAAAGAACTTGGGTTTCTTGTAAAACTTGACAGTAACGGAACCCATCCGGACATGTTGTCACAGCTTATGGATGAGAAATTAGTTGACTATGTTGCAATGGACATAAAAGCTCCGCTACAAAAATATACGCAGACGATTGCACGCCCGGTGGATATTGAAAACATTGCAAAGAGTATCGCATTGCTAATTGCTGGTAACACACCATACGAATTCCGCACCACGGTCATTAAGTCATTACTTTCGTATGATGACTTCCACCAAATCGGCAAGGCCATTGAAGGAGCGAAGATATATTATCTTCAGAAATTTGTCGCTACCAAATTACTAAACCCGGCATTTCTCAAAAAGACAACCTACAATGATGAAGAGCTCGCAGAGATTAAAATCATTATGGAAAAATATGTTACAACATGCCGAATACGCTAACAAAACAAAAAACCATTTATCTTGATAACGCAGCGACAACCCCGCTTGATTTGAAAGTATGGGAGGCAATGAGGCCTGTTTTTGAGGGTGCATATGGCAACCCATCATCCTTACATCATGTGGGCAGAAAGGCTCATGATATGCTCCGCACCGCGCGGACGCGCGTCGCGGAGCTTTTGGAAGTGGCTCCCGAAGAAATAATATTCACAGGCAGTGGTACAGAATCGGATAATCTCGCACTGTTTGGCGTCGCTCATGCGCAAAAAAAATATGGCAAGCACATCATTGTATCTGAAATTGAACACAAGGCGGTGCTTGGGCCGGCGCGCTCCTTGGAGCGCGCCGGCTTTTCGGTCACATACCTGCCGGTAGACACAGATGGGCTCGTTCGCAAAGATGAGCTTATACGTGCCTTGCGTAACGATACAATTCTGGTATCAATCATGTATGCGAATAACGAGATTGGAACCATTGAGCCAATACAAGAAATTGTTCATGACATACGCGAACATTATTCGCGTACAGCCACTCGAGCCCCACTACTGCACACAGACGCATGTCAAGTTGCCGGTATGCTTACAGTTTCCCCATCTGAATTGGGAGTAGACCTTATGACACTCAATGGGTCAAAAATATACGGACCGAAGGGTGTTGGGATACTTTATAAGAAAAAAGGAGTTATGCTTGAACCACGTATACTTGGTGGAAATCAAGAATATGGGTTGCGCGGCGGAACGGAAAATGTTGCACTTACCGCGGGACTTGCAAAAGCCCTGGAACTCGCTGTATCCGGCACAGACGCAAACGCACAACATCTGCTGGAACTACAGAATCATTTTATACCCCTTTTATATAAAGAGATTCCAAACTTGATTTTGAATGGACACAAAACAAAGCGGCTGCCAAATAATGTCAGCATATGTATTCCCGACATTGAGGGAGAGTCTGCAGTACTAATGCTTGATATGTATGGCATCTGTTGTTCTACCGGTTCAGCTTGTTCAGCACACGATTTGACACCATCACACGTATTACACGCCATTGGCAGATCAGATGAAATCATTCACGGGAGTTTGCGCTTTTCTTTCGGCAAAGACACTACCAAAGAGGACCTTTCCTATACGGCACACGCACTTGGTGCTGTGGTAAAAAGATTAAGAGAGATGACGGCAAGTACAATACATATAAAAAAACATTATGAAAAAAATACCTGATGTCTACGCATGCAACAGCCAACCCTCATGGCTATATAACGATACAGTGAAAGACCACTTCTTTCACCCGCGAAATATTCTTATTGATGAAAAAGAGTATGTATCAGACGGAGTTGGAGTTGTCGGGAGCCCGGCATGCGGAGACATGATGGTTGTTTGGATTAAAGTAAATAAAGACAATAACACAATCAAAGAATGTCGGTGGCGAACATTCGGGTGTGCATCTGCAATTGCGTCAACATCAATGATGTCAATCATGGCAACGGAAGATGGCGGTATGCCGATTGCACATGCCAAAAGACTGACCCCGGAGGCGATTATTGAACGACTCGGAGGACTGCCCGATAAGAAGTACCACTGCTCTGTTCTGGGGCACCAGGCACTTCGCGAGGCAATTCTTGATTATGAATCTCAACATGATGAACATGGAAATTGAACAAACACACAATTGGAAAATAGTACAAAAAAAAGACGAGGCACCGGATGTGCAAAGTTTATTTTTAGAGTCTGTCGGCGAGCGCCCACCATTTATTGCCGGGCAATATCTCACCATTAAGCTTCCCGGCTCCCTTCCGCAAGAAGGAAAAGCATACAGCATTGCGAGTGCACCACACGAACCGCTTGTGCGAATTGCCATTAAAAAGATGGGTGAATTTTCCTCGGCGATACTTGCTCATACCACGGGAGACATATTGCAAACAAGCATCCCCTACGGATTTTTCTATCCTGAAAAATCTGACACGAACGATATGGCATTTATTGTGGGCGGTATCGGCATCACTCCAGTGATGAGCATTATACAAAATCTCATGCGCACAAATGATTCTCGGCGCGTACACCTTATTTATTCAAACAAAACAAAAAATGATATCGTCTTTTTGCAAGAACTAACCAAGCTTCACAACGAAAATGAAACTCTCTCAATCACCCACCACCTCACAAGAGAAGAAATTATCCCTGTAGATTTTAAAAAAGGCAGAGTGAGCGCCGAAAAAATACTTGATGCGGTGCAAGAACATACTGAGACGGACTTTTTCATATGTGGCTCCATAGATTTTACACGTGACATCTGGAAAGATCTTCGCAATTCAAATGTGCCACAACACAAACTCTACACAGAAAGTTTTTTCTAGAACGCAAAACAAAGGCGCCTACTCCGCTCGCAATACTCCGCTCGTGTTTCGCTTCTTGTTTTGCGGAGAGGGAGGGATTCGGTCACAAATCACTTGATATAGTGCAACGCACTAGTTGCAATATATCCAAGTGTTCGCGACCCCGCCTCGCCGACAAGCACTCGCTTCGCTCGTCTTGTATACCGGCTCCGGCTTTCGAATCTCTCCATCTTTCGTAAAAACATAGTCACGAGACACTATCGTGTTTCGCTTCTTGTTTTGCGGAGAGGGAGGGATTCGAACCCTCGATGAAGTTTTCCCCATGCCGGTTTTCGAAACCGGTGCCTTCAACCACTCAGCCACCTCTCCATTGAATAAATAAATGGCTCCTGACCCCATTCTGACCCCCCCATTCTGACCCCATTTATTACGACGTCCGTGCCCGTGTAGGCATTTTAACATATGCGCCACAAAAAAGGATGCAGCCCTATGTCTTTCGTGAAAGACATAGGGCTGCATCCTTTAAAGAAGTGTTAGGCAGCTTGCTCTTCAGTTTCTTTTCCCTCAGGATTAGAAGTTGCTGTATTATCAGTTCCTTCCCCTTCAGTTGCAGGACCGTTTGTGTTTGTGTCGTCTGGGTTCATATTTTATATTATAGGTGTTAGATTTCATCTTGTGAAAGACAAAACCTTCCAGTTATTAGACCGGCTAATATCGACCTACCCCATTAACTTACCACATACCTAAAAATAAATCAAGTGCAAATGTCTATGAACAAGGCGAATTATAACCAAATTATATATGCGGATTTTAACAAAAACGCAGTGATGTTCTGGCTATTTTCATAAAAATATGTAACTATACTATACATAGTACATAAAGTTTGGCCCTATCGTCTAACGGCTAGGACAGCGCCCTTTCACGGCGTAAATCGGGGTTCGATTCCCCGTGGGGTCACAAACAGAAACTTCGTGCTTGGAATTACCATAAATCTACATACACAAACCGTATGGTACACAATGAATGCCGTGTGATTGCTCGTGCCCGGACAAGAATGATACATTCATACACACTATCATCGCGCTGAGCGGACTTATGAAAACCTTTTGCAAATCTTGTTGCGGGGGCCGGAATTGAACCGGCGTCTGGGGGTTATGAGCCCCCCGAGGTACCTCTCCTCTACCCCGCTATCGCATAGTATACAATAAATAATCTTACATTCAAGTGCTTTGTGTGGACAACATTTCCCCCACAACATTCGGACATTCAATGTCCGAATGTTGTGGGGGAAATGTTGTGGGGGATGTATTGCCAATTTTTGGATTTTTGGACACAGTTTTTGGACATTTAATGTCCAAAAACTGTGTGGGTGAATCAAAGAAAATATGAGTACGCTGTGGATAAATAATTATACGACGACACGCATTTGGCGTACACTTAAAGAAACATGTCGTCCCACTATCACTATCACGAAGACCGCCCCTGGGGCTCCTTTGACCAATTCACTCACGATACGCAAACGACGGTAAAGATATTAAACATCTCCGCAAGCAAGCGCCTTTCTTTGCAAAAACACGAACACCGCAGTGAGTTTTGGCATGTCATCTCCGGCGACGGAATCGTAACCATAGACACAGAGGAACACCATGCACGGCAAGGTGACGAGTTTGAAATACCAATCGGTACGGTGCACAGAATTGCAGGTGGCGGCGGAGGAATACGCCTACTTGAAATAGCAACCGGGGAGTTTGACGAGAATGATATTATTCGTATTGAAGATGATTTCGGCCGCCCCGATGCGCCATGACCATAGTCTTTTATATCCTTGCGCTTTTTCTGACGGCATTCACCGCCGGAATTCTCATAGGCGTTATCTTTGCCCCACTGCTTCAAAAGAAGATGGTAAACCCAGCGAGAACATATCAAAAAAAATACCACCACGTAGAGATGTTGCAGCGCAGTGTACACAATCCGTTACTGCAACCAAGAGGAAATGGTTTTGAAGAGCGGGCCGTATTTAATGCTGCCACATTTGACCTTGATGGTTCCGTGCATTTGCTCTATCGCGCCATGGATAAAAATAATACTTCAACAGTCGGGTACGCACGCACAAAAGATGCTCTCCACATTGATGAACGACTTGATACACCTATATATGTACCACGTGCGGATTTTGAACAAAAAAAAGGAGACCCTCATTGGAACTCAGGATGCGAAGACCCACGCGTATCAATCATTGATGAGCGAATACACATGACCTACACGGCATACGATGGCGTACACTCTCCGCGCGGAGCATACACCTCAATCTCTATTGATGATTTCCGTAAACATAAATGGGAGAAATGGGATATGCCGGTTTTAATTACTCCTGAAAATGTAGATGATAAAGACATTGGACTACTACCGCAAACCATACAAGAAAATTATGTTTTGTATCACAGAGTATATAACGATATTTGTGCTGATACGGTTTCCACTCTATCTTTTAGAAAACCGATAACACTGTGCATTGAAATATTATCGCCACGCCCAGGCATGTGGGATGAGGTGAGAGTTGGTATCACGGGACCGCCCATACGCATTTCCGATGGTTGGCTTTTAATTTATCATGGTGTCTCGCATGATAACACCTATCGCTTTGGCGCCGCTCTACTGAAAGAAAATGGTATGGAAATAACCGCACGAACCATTGAGCCGATTTTTGAGCCGACCGAACCGTATGAAAAAAACGGCATCGTCAATAATGTGGTATTTTCTTGCGGGGTCGTGGTGCGCGAGGATACAATTTTTGTATATTATGGCGGAGGAGACCGTGTGCTTGGTGTGGCAACCGGAAGCATGAAGAATCTGTTGCACACCCTGCGCGCACAAATAACATGACACGGCCGGAAGTATTTATTTTTGATTTGGACGGGACAATCGCGCAGAGCAAGCAACCGATTATGCCGCACATGGCTGAAATGCTTACACAACTGCTTGCCGATGCGTCTGTGGCAATTGCCTCAGGAGGAAAGTTTGGACAATTACGCTTGCAGGTAGCCGACCGGCTTCCCTCTCATGCGCGGTTGGAAAAATTATATTTCCTACCCACCTCCGGAGCGGCGCTGTACTATTATCGTGGTGCAAAATGGCACACAGCGTATGAAAAACGATTAACCGACAACGATGTGTCACACATTAAGCAAGCAATCTCTCAAGCGCTTGAAGATGCACCGGTTGTCTCACCTGACACGCCACATCAGGGTGTACAAATTGAATTCCGCGGTACGGAAGTTTCATTTTCCGCGCTCGGGCAAGGAGCATCTTTGGAGGAAAAACGTTTGTGGGATCCCACACGAAAAAAAAGAGAAGCGTTGCGCACAGCACTGGTTCCGCTGTTACCGAATTATGAGGTGAACATCGGAGGGATGACCACAATTGACATTACGCGAAAAGGGATTGATAAAGCATACGGTATAGAAAGGCTTTCTGAATTTCTTTCCATACCAGTTACCCACATGTTGTATGTCGGGGATGAATTACAAAATGGTGGCAACGATGAGGCGGTTTTGCGTACACAGGTGCACACGCGTGCTGTAACCGACCCGGACGACACCTATGAGGTTATCACGAAATTACTCACGCAAATTGCACGCAACCGTGTATAATAAATGTATGTCAATGCGAGAACAGATTTCACTTATGCCTGCACAGTTCCATTGGGAGCCGGTATACGAGCGGGAAGATAAACTTACCGAAAATTCTTTACGTGGTATATTTTTGTGCGGTATGGGCGGATCGCATTTGGGAGCTGATTTGCTATTGCGCGAAGCTCCGGTGCTACCTCTGACGGTGCGTCACGAATACAGCCTTCCGATTATTCCGGAAGAAGAACACGCCGATACTCTGGTTGTGGTTAGCTCCTATTCGGGCGAAACGGAAGAGGCACTTGATGTATTGCACACCGCCCTGCAAGAAAACATACCCTGTGCCGCAATAACAAGTGGCGGGAAATTGCTTGCTCAAGCGCGCGATGCCGGTATTCCAACAATCATACTTCCACACGGTGGCGTTGTGCCACGCATGACGCTCGGATATGCGCTTCGCGCAATCACAAAACTTCTCAAAGAGGAAGAACTTTTTGCCTACATTCAAAAGAGTGGCGAGGAGCTTTCAACCGATACGAAACAAGAAGAAGGCATCACATTCGCGAATATGCTTGCACACAAGATTCCCGTTTTTTATACTTCCACACGCAACGCGTCCATTGGATATATTCTGAAGATAACACTCAATGAGACATCAAAAATCCCGGCGTTTATGGATACCGTGCCTGAGATGTGTCATAACGAACTCTCCGGATATGACGCCGTCGCCACCTCACGTGAACTCATACACACTTTATTACCGGTCTTTGTTACCGACGAAAAAGACCATCCTCGCATACGTGCGCGCATGCGTCTTATACGTGAATTATTTACCGCACGAGACTTGCCTTCCTATGAACTGCACATCCAACAAAACCTTTCATCACTTGCCGGGGCAATTGAGGTTATACAAACAGGCACATCCGCGGCAGTGGAAATTGCAAAAAGAAACGGCGTTCCGGATGCACACACGCCGATTATTGATGACTTTAAGCAACGTCTTGCGAAAGTACCATGGTGATACTTGTTGACATCGGCGGAACAAAAACGCGCGTCGCTGTTAGTCCCGATTTGGTAGCCATTTCGGAAAAAGAAACTTTTGATACTCCCGTTAATCCCAAAGAGGGGCTGGAGCGCATACGAAGTACGGCGCAAAAACTCTCAAACGGAGAACCGTTGGAAATGGCAATAATTGGCATCGCCGGAGTATGCTCTCCAGACCGTACTGAATTGGTACGATCACCGAATCTTCAAAAATGGGCCAATCATTTTACGGTATCCGATACGATGAGCGCTCTTGGTGTACCGATATATTTTGAAAATGATGCGGCGCTTGGGGCACTTGGCGAGGCAACCTATGGTGCCGGAAAAGATTGCAACATCATGGCGTACGTTACCGTTGGCACCGGTGTTGGTGGCGCACGAATAGTTAACAAAACCATTGACCAAACCCATTTCGGATTTGAAATCGGACAACAGCTCGTATCTTTTGATGGAGAAGCGCGATTATTTGAAGAGGTACTTTCCGGAAACGCGCTTGAAAAGCGATACGGTACGTCATCAAAAAATATTAAGAACGAAAAAATGTGGAATGATGTTGCGCGCGTGTTTGCAGATGGACTGTACAACACCATTGTGCATTGGTCGCCCGAGTGTGTGGTACTTGGTGGCTCTGTCA
The DNA here is from genome assembly GCA_964518755.1 of uncultured Candidatus Saccharibacteria bacterium. Lineage (GTDB taxonomy): Bacteria > Patescibacteriota > Minisyncoccia > Phycocordibacterales > Phycocordibacteraceae > C7867-001. Next base: position 30,201 of record CAZFHH010000003.1, on the reverse strand, counting down.
TGAAAGATATACCACTTCAGGCTGTAGCGGAGCAACTTATGGAGCGCCTGCACATTTTCCCCGAGCCCCCGCGCCTTGTACGCTGCAAGCTCGAGGATTTGTGTGGCATATATGGTGGCATGGCGTTTGCGCGGATGCTACAACACCGATAATTGTTATCCCCATGCGCTTACATGTAAGCGCATGGGGATATTCAAACATCTCTATTTCCAGTTTGCATTCGCGCCGGTGCCCATGCGTACCGCATGGGCACCGGCGTAGTTTCCTCATAAACACCAAGTTATACACACGCCACCTTGTACACTCTGGCATAACTGGTGCATAGTATATATAAACACTATTATATGTGTATGCTCGTAAATTTTATTTCTTAAAAACATTATCTATGAATCATAACCTGCGGGAACTTTCCAAATTATTGACCGGTGTGGTGCTTGCCGATGCGGTGGCGGTTATATGGATGGCGGGTATACACATGCTCCCTATTTCATTTCTGGGAACGCACATTACAAACGCCACTGTACTTCCGGTTATTTTGTTTGATGCGGTATTGGCACTCATGTTGATGCACTACGGCTGGGGCATTGCCCTTCCGGTGCGCACAGTACGCGAGCGCACCATGCTCTACGCCATTGGAATACTTTTCGCAGCCGTTGCCCTATTGCACTGGGCAAGAATTGCATTCGGGCTTCCTCTTTATATTGGAACTCTACTGATTCCTGTTTGGCTTTCGTGGATGGCCGTCGTCATAACCACCTATCTTTCTTATTTAAGTTTTCACTTCGCACTGCTGCGTCGTAAATAATCAATCTCAATTATATAATATGAATACAGCCACCACACACACAACCATACACGAACCGGCAGGGCTTTCGTCAGCGCAGGTGCAGCATATTAGAAAAGAAAATGGTGCAAATATTCTTGAGGAAAAGAAACAAAAATTTATCGTAAAAGTATTTTTGTGGGTTATCACTCCGATATCCCTTATGCTACTTGCGGCATCGGGGCTCTCTTTTGCCGTCGGAAAGATGGGAAATGGATGGATTATTTTAGGGCTTTTTCTGGCAAATTTCGGTATTCGTATATGGCACGAGGGGAAAGCTGACAAAGCGATAGCAAAACTGCAAGAACATCTCACTGTGTATTCGCGCGTAAAACGCGATGGAACGTGGCAAAAAATACCATCCAAAGAGTTGGTGCCGGAAGATATAGTCATGCTCACCGTTGGGGCAATTGTGCCGGCCGATGCGCAGATTATATCGGAAACGAACCTATCACTGAACGAGTCCATGCTCTCGGGAGAATCACTTCCCCGCTCACGAACTGTTGGAGAAACCGTATATTCCGGCTCTTTCGTTGCTACAGGAAACGCACTTGTTACCATAACCGCAACAGGCAATCATACATATTTTGGTAAAACCCTCGCGTCTGTTGAGCACACCAAAAAACGAAGCGCTCTTGAGCAAGATATTTTGACCATATCACGATTTCTTTCCATATTCGCCATTGTCGTCATTGCCATTTTGTCCATATTCTTGATGAGTCACCCGGGGATAAAATTAATTGAGGTCATCACACTTGATATTTCACTTCTTATTGCCGGAATTCCGGTTGCGCTACCAACAGTTATGAGCCTCATTATCAGTGTCGGTGTGCTTGAGCTTGCAAAAAAACATACCATCGTACGACGCATAGCCTCACTTGAAAACCTTTCCAATGTTGATGTGTTGCTTTCCGACAAAACGGGCACACTTACGGAAAATCGTATTCGCGTAGACAATGTTGTAACACTCACTGCACAAGACGAAAAGGAAGTGCTGCGTTTTGCGGTTAGCGCAACCGACCCTGCGGAAGGAAACGCTCTTGAAAGTGCAATTATTGAAAAGGCAAAAACCCTGTTAATCAATAGCTTGCCCCAACAAAAATTTATCCCCGGAGACTCACAGAGAAAACGAAGTACGGCAATAGTAACTCAAGGGGATGATACGTGGACGATTGCACTTGGCGCGCCCAGCATCATTCGCACACTGTGTAAATTCAAATCGCCGAAAATGTTGAAACTTTTTGATGAGGAGGTTTCTCAAGCGGCACAGCGCGGCGACCGCACCCTTGCGGTCGCCGCCGGGAAAGACACCACCGAGGAGCACGATCTTCAACCAATAGGAATACTGTTCCTCTCTGACACACTACGCGCAGACGCAAAAGAAACAATCGCGACGATGCGCGACGAAGGAATAAGCGTCAAGATGCTCACCGGTGATGGCATTCAAATAGCGCAAAAAGTTGCGGCGGAACTCGGACTAAATGGGAAAATTCTTCCTCGTTCAATTTTTGATTCTCTTGACACACTCCCGGCAGTAATGGAAACCGCGGACGGTTTCGCCGAGGTACTTCCAAAAGATAAATATCTCGCGGTGGAAACAATGAAGAAGAGTCACGTGGTAGCGGTGACCGGTGACGGAGTAAATGATGTTCCGCCCATTAAAGCAGCTGACGTTGGCATCGCCGTAAAAAACTCGGTGGACGCCCTGCGCGGAACGGCAGACATCGTCATTCTTTCAGATGGGATTTCAGTGGTACACGATGCCATTATTGATGCGCGTAAAGTATTTATGCGTATCTACCATTATTCCGTATACCGTATCTCTGAAAGTGCGCGCCTTATTTTGACTATCGGACTTATCGGCATACTCGTCGGAAACTATCCGTTGACAACCGTACAGATTATTCTGCTTGCCGTTCTTAACGACCTCCCTATCGTCTCTCTGGCATTTGACCATGTACACGCTGCACACACCCCGGAAACAATTGATGTACGCAGGCGGTTTTTTCTCGGAACAACATATGGCATCACGGGAGTTATGAACAGCATGCTGACGCTTTATATTGTTCTATTCATGCTACATCTGCCATGGGGACAAATACAAACCCTGTTCTTCCTTCAGCTTGTTGTGTCCGGAAATTTCCTTATCTACGTCGCCCACACGGAAAAGCGATGGTTCCGATATCTTCCAAGTTGGCAGGTAATGGTGGCGATTTCTTCAACACAAGTGGTCGCCACACTATGGGCGCTAAGTGGTTGGTTCACCACCGCCATCCCTTGGTGGGTAGTCGGCTTCGTTTGGGTATGGTCATTTGCATGGATGCAAACATCAGAAATGGGCAAAATGCTTGTTGCGCGTTTTGTTAAGGCAAAAGCCGGAAGCCCGCAAGCAATTGCACTTGCCGCACAAGCTAGTGCCAAAAAGACTGCGTAGTCAATTTATCTATAATAAAAAGGTTACTTGTTATGAATGAAAAAACAAAAGAAGAACTCGCGCAGACATTCAAAGGTGAAATAACCGATGCGCAAGAAGATATACAAAAAGCGAGCCGAGACACAAGCCTGTTTAAGCGAATTCCATCATTGGTAGTCTATCCGACAAATACGAAAGATGTTTCCGCATTGGTAAAAGTGGTACGTACGGCAAAAGAGAATGATAATTCTATTTCGGTAACGGCACGCTCTGGTGGTACAGACATGTCAGGCGGCCCACTCACAACTTCAATAGTGGCAAGCTTTACAAAACACATGAACCACATTATTGAGGTCGGAGATGATTATGCAGTTACTGAACCCGGCGTATATTATCGAGATTTTGAAAAAGAAACGCTTAAGAAAAACATATTACTTCCCTCTTATCCGGCAAGCAGAGAAATATGCGCCATGGGTGGCATCGTCGCAAATAATTCCGGCGGAGAGCGCACTCTTAAGTATGGAAAGACCGAACGCTACGTTGAAGAGCTGGAGGTGGTGCTTTCCGATGGCTCAGTTACCACACTCAAGGCACTCGCTCCGGAAGAGCTTGAAGAGAAGAAAAAACTCAATACCTTGGAAGGAGAAATCTATGAAAAGATGGACAACCTACTAACAAAAAATGAGAAACTCATTGAAGAAAGACGCCCAAAGGTATCAAAAAACTCCGCCGGTTACGCGCTTTGGAGCGTGCGTGACATAAAAACAAACACTTTTAATCTTGCAAAGCTCATCTGTGGGTCGCAAGGGACACTTGCTCTCTGGACGAAGGCAAAACTGGGTCTTGTGCACCCAAAAGCTCATAGAGCGATGCTTGTAATCTTTTTGGATAAACTGGACATCTTGCCTGACATCGTTAAGCGTATCCTCAAACAGGAACCGGAATCATTTGAATCCTACGACGACAAAACATTTACTTTTGCCACACGTTTTCTTCTCGATTTGTTGAAGCAAATGGGACTCGCTAAAGCTATTCACCTTGCCATTGAATTTATTCCGGAGGTTGAAGAAGTACTTGTCGGCGGAGTTCCAAAAATGATTTTAATGGCGGAATTTGCCGAAGACACAATTGAAGAGGCAGACGCTAAAGCCGTGGCGGCACGAGACGCACTGGCAGACCTACATCTTTCAACCACAATAGAAAAAAATGAGAGTGAAAGTGAAAAATATTGGATTGTACGTAGAGAAAGTTTTGCATTATTGCGTAAAAGTCTTCATGGATATTACGCTTCCCCGTTTATTGATGATTTTGTCGTGCAACCGGAAACATATCCGAAATTTTTACCGGAACTTAATGCAATTCTTGATCAATACAAAGACCACTTTATCTACACGATCGCAGGACATATTGGCAATGGGAATTTTCACATTATCCCATTGATGAATATCGCGGAGCCGGAAAACAGAAAAGTAATTCTTGAGCTTGCACCAAAAGTATATGATCTGGTTATTCGCTATGGTGGCACCACCACCGGCGAGCACAATGACGGCATCATTCGTACTCCATACATTCCACAATTATTCGGTAAAGAAATGGAAGAGCTTTTCAAACAAACAAAGCAAATTTTTGACCCGATGAACATATTTAACCCCGGTAAAAAAGTCGGAGGAACCTTTGATGACATTAAACGGGATATGCTTCGCTCAAATGAATAAATAGACGTAATTAAAACAGCCCACCCCTGCGAAGCCTTTGGCTTCGCAGGGGTGGGCTTTCGGCTGTGCGGATAGGGAGAATCGAACTCCCGCCCGATGCTTGGGAAGCATCTGTTCTACCACTAAACCATATCCGCTCATATCACCCATATCAAACGCTCTCTCCACTAGACACCTCCTAATTACAATGCACCCCGGTTTCGTTTCCTACACAGATTTCCGACATCTGATGTTAAAAATTTTCCCGAACGACTTTCCACCGCGCAGAAAGTGGAAACTGCCAAGCTGACTATAATTATCAACAGAGCATGCCGCCCTTCTTTCTCTATCTTCCGGGGAAAATTACACCTCACTTTTTAATAAAAGGGGTCTGACCCCTTTTATTAAAACAGGCGTTTCCACCAAGATTTTTTTGGGGGAGTGCTTGTTGCGGCGACACTCGGTACAACAATAATAACACTCTCGTCGGGACGAGCAACCCCGAACGCCGTACGAACTGACGCTGAATATCCGCGGGGAGTATCAAGAGTGTGCATATTTTGCTCAAGTATGTTTGCCCTATGTTTTAATACCTGCGCCTCACGCTGCGTATGCTGAGCAGTTTTCCAGGCAATTTGCGCCTTGGAAAACAGCCCTGTGATAAGAGACCCGAGCCACACGATGGCGAGTATGAATATGCCGATTAGTATCCCCTGCCGTATATAATTAGGACTGCTATTTTTCTTGCGTGACGATGATGAAAACATTACTAACAGTATACCGCACTAAAACACTATTCATAATCACGCACCATTTTCATAAAAACATCTTCCGGGATGTGCACTTTCCCATGTGCGGCAAGGCGCTTTTTCCCCTTCTTTTGTTTTTCAAGCAATTTTTTCTTTCTGGTTACGTCTCCACCATACAAATATCCTGTAACATCTTTTCGCATTGCAGAGAGTGTGCGCGATGCAATAATTCTGCCAAGAGCATATACTTGTATTTTTGTTACAAACATTTGTCGTGGCAATACTTTATACAACCGCTCCACAATATGCTCCGCCTCTTCCTGCAAACGCCTGCGCGATACCACGCGCGCAAATGCCGGAACCGGCTCTTCCGCGATACGTACTTCAATTTTGACCACGTCGGCTTTGCGCTCTTCAAGGATTGTGTATGACAAAGAAGCATATCCGGAAGATACGTTTTTCACTCTGTCAAAGAACCCTCGCATAAGCTCTCTCAACGGCATCTCGATGGTGAGCTCAATACGCCCGTCCACATATGTCTTGGTATTCAATACAGCCCCTTCGTGCTCATAGAAAAGCTGCATGAGCAACGAGAGTGATTCCGGCGGGGTGATGAGTATCACACTCGCCCACGGCTCCTCAATTGAAACGATTGCGCCGAATTCCGGAAATCGTGATGGCGTATAAATGACTTCACGTTTCTTTTGCGTCGTTACCGTATAGGAAATGGTTGGTATGGTGGTGATGAGATTAAGTGAGAACTCTCTGTGCAAACGCTCTGTGATTATTTCAAGATGAAGCATCCCCAAGAAACCACACCGAAACCCACGCCCAAGCGTTCCGGAAGCCTCTTCCTCAAAAGAAAGTGAGGAGTCTGCCAAATGCAATCGTTCAAGTGCGCGCTTTAGATTCGGGAAATCATCTTGACTTTCGGGATACACACTTGCCCACACAACCGCGTGTGGTCGCTCAAAACCCTCAAGAGGAGGTAGTGCTCCGCGAACATTCGCAACAGTATCCCCAACCGCAACCACACCCGGTTCCTTGATACCGGTTACCACATAACCGGTATCCCCGGCGTTAAGACACTCAATCGGTACTTCATCCGGAGTAAAAATCCCAACCTCAAGTGCGGTATATTGCTTCCCCGCGCCACGCAACGTGAGTGTATCGCCCTTTTTTATTGAGCCGTCAAATAAACGCAGATATACACTAATGCCACGATGTGTGGAATATGAAAAATCAAAAACGAGCCCGCGTGCTTCGTCGGATGACGAAGCACGCGGGGGCGGAACGCGCTTTATAATCTCCTTAAGAAGAGTATCAACTCCTTCTCCGGTTTTCCCCGATACTGAAATAATTTCTTCTTCATTAACACCAAGCAGTTTTGATATCTCATCGCCTGCATCGGATACGCGAGCAAGGGGAGAATCTATTTTGGTTATAACCGGCACGATAACGCACCCGGCATCTTTCGCCATGGAAAGTGTTGTGAGTGTTTGCGCCTGCACGCCCTGCGTTGCGTCAACCAACAGCAACACACCCTCAACCGCCTTGAGCGCGCGAGAAACTTCGTATGCAAAATCAATATGTCCGGGCGTATCAATGAGATTTAATGTATATACAGTGCCATCATCAGCACGATAATGCATAAGTACAGGTTGCATTTTTATGGTAATTCCACGCTCGCGCTCCAGATCCATACGGTCAAGCACTTGATCGCGCATCTTTCGCTTATCAATGGTATCGGTACGCTCAAGCAACCTGTCGGCGAGCGTTGATTTCCCGTGGTCAATATGAGCTATGATGCTAAAATTGCGTTTGTATAAAGTATCGTTCTTGTTCATGATGCTCCAAAAGTTGGTATTTTGCTTTTAAGAAAGTGGTGCACCGCTCGTCGCATATCTCGAAATTCCGAGTTGCGCAATAACCATAGAGTAGCTCCTGCACTTACAAGTCCAACAATACCAGCTATAGCCCCTTGTGTGAAGACTGTTGCAAGAGTTGTTAACGGCGCCATGGCGCCGGCAAATGAAAGAAACACACGCATAAGATATCCCGCAACAACGGCGGCAAGTAATCCGTGTACAAAAGGACGTATCAATGCCCGATTTAATCCCTTCGCGATACGATGAAATGATGCGAGTAACAATAGAGCAATTACTATTTGCCCAAGCATAATTGCAAACGCAAATACCAATACAATATTTCCAGGCACATTATGTACGCGGAATAACGCACTCACGGTGGAAAGCACTATGGGCGCGCGATGCAAATACCATAATCCGCCACCGGCAATCAATATTGATACCGCCGCGCCAACGAGCTGATACAAGAGAGGTCGCCATGAATACTGTATCGCATAGAATGCGCGGGACAATAGAAAAACAAGACCCTGCGCCGCAAGAGCGACAACCAAAATCGCCAACACAGCCGCGACAAGACGTGTGTCATTCCAATTGAAATGACCGGTTCCAAGAATAATGCGAACTATATGTGCGCGCAGCACAATGATAATCCCGGCAACTACAAGTGACCACACGATGATATGTCGCGATGATGCTGATAACATTTTTGTAAACTCAGTGCGTCTTTTATCCCCAGCAAGCTCTGAGAGTATCGGAAATGCGGCAACGGCATACGATGTTCCGATAAGCATAAGCGGAACAGACTCAAGATTGGTTCCAAAGGTAAACACAGATATGGCTCCTGAACCAACACGCGCGGCGAGGGCGGTGATGAGCAACACAACCATTGAGCTCACGCCAAGTGCCAGTGTTCTTGGAATTGATTCCTTCATAACGGGAACCATAACCGAACGAGACGGAAGTATAAGGTGTGGCATGAGCTTTGCTTTCCAAAGTACCGGGATATGAATGGCAAGAAATGCAATAGAGCCCAATATCACCCCATACCCTATGCCAACCAGCCCGACATACGGATAAAACACCACCGCGCCGATTATAATTCCAATGTTATATAAGATTGAGGAAAACGAAAAGATGATGAACTGTCTGTGAACTTGCGTTACGCTTGAGGCAATGCCGGAAAGCCCAAGAAGAATTGGCTGTAGCAAAAGCAAACGCGCCAACAAAACAAACGTACCACCGTACGAAGACGCTATAAGTCGCGGGAACAGCGCTGTGAGGATTTCTGGTGTAAAGATAGCAACCACAATCGCGATAACACCGGTAACCATCAAGAGAAAAGATACTGCGTTTGAGATTAACTCTTTGGTTTCCTCTTGCGAGGCACTTGTGATGCGAGGTATTAACACATACGCGGAAGTAAGTGATGCAACAAGCACAAACATCAAGTTTGGGATTTTGAATGCCGCATAATAAATATCAAGCGGCATGCTTGCACCAAACAAATGCGCGAATATTCTATCTCGTATCAATGCAAGCACCTGTGAACCCAAGGTTAACATCGCAAGCAAATACGCAGCCTGATGTAGGCCGCGTATTGGTGTTGCGAATTTCCGTAGGAAATTTCTAACCATAATTGCTATTTACCGGAAGACGTCTTGATTGGAGTATCGGACGAGATACCCTTTGCGGATGATTTACGGAACGGATTGATACCCTTTTCAAGCGCACTGATAATCGGCGCAAGAGTACGCTCATTGCCGGATGACAATTTTACAATCGTCTCAAGCTCTGTAACCGCCTTCTTGTAATCTTTTTGGTTCGCATATGCAACCGCCAGGAAATAATGTGCATTTGCATATTTTGGATTGATGGCAACCGCACGCTTAAGCGCAGGGATTGCACCGGACATATCACCGGTTGCTTCACGCAATACCCCTACCTGGAATAATATGTATGGATCGTTGGGAGAAAAGTATGCAGCTGATTGTGCCGCCCCAAGAGCCTCTTTTGCCTTGCCCAGCTGAACGTCAACCTGAGAAAGAAGGAATATCGCTTGTGTATAATTCGGTTTTAGTGCGATTGCTTTTCTTAGGAAAGAATCAGCATCCGCATATGAGCGATTTTCTACCGCTGCGCGCGCTTGCGTGTAGAGAATAAGTGGACTCACCGGATTAAGCGACGACGCCTTGGAGTACGCAGACTGAGCCGCAGCATACGAACCTGACACCTTGAGAGGAATTGCAATTTGATACAGTTCTCCAAGCGCCAACCAGTTTACATACGAATCTGCGTTTATGCGTATCGCCGCTTGTGCATTTGCAATTCCTTGTGAAAGAATGCTTTGAACCTGCTTCTGAAATGCTGGGGATGTTGATGTCGCGGTGCTTTCAAGTTGGCGAACCGCCGTTGCCGCGATAATTGCGCGAGTGCGATATGCATCGTCACTTTGAGCGAAGCGAAGCGAGCTTAGCGCGGCAGAATCCGCAGAGGTGATGTTACCGGAATACAAGCTCTTTTGCGATTGAACCAAATACACTTGCGCAACGTATCTACCGACAACCATATATGCTCCTGCAAGGAACACGAGTAAGAATAGCGTAAGAATAAAGATGACGGAAAAACTTGCACGGGGGCTTTCCAAGAAAGAAATGACGCGCGCGTCTGAATTCTTTCTGTAACGAAGCGTTGATATGAAGACTCCCAAAAGAAGGAATCCGAACGCGATCGAGATTGGTCCCGGAACGGTAAATATAAGCTCCAGAAATACAAACAGGGACCCCAAGAATGCGACAAGCGAAACCGTGCGCAATGAAGGATTCTCATATTCTCTTACGAGGAAGGAGCGGATACCAACGAAGATAAGCGCAATCAGAAGGAATAGCCACGCGATGGTACCCACAATACCTGTCGTGATGAATGACGTGGGGATAAAACCAATTCCACCGGTAAAGTTTGTGTTCCAGAATGGAGTCGCATTTATGGATTTGTCTCGCAACAGAAGCCATTGTTTCGTGAACGTATCCGGACCGGAGCCGAAGAGTGCCGTGGTACCGTATGATGCATGTTCAATTCGCATTGTAGATTGCCATGAAGGGCGAACGTTTAGGAAGTTGGTATGAAGTGCATTTTTTACCGTGCCGGAAATTGCCGCTCCTCCCAAGATGAAAAATAATGAAACCACAAGCACAATGAGCGGGGCTATAATACTGTATGATGGAGCATCCGTATCCCACACCGCTTCGTGTGTTTCAATATTAGCGATGGCAATGCCATCTTCAGTTTCCACCTCTACAAATGTATCGGCACTCCCTGAGAAAGGAGTAACACGGCGCATGACACTTTCAACGAAAAGCCCAAGTGCCGTAATACTCACCAACACCCACGTGGCAACACTATATGCGATGGTGAGATAAAGCAACGAAAAAGCCAAGAGAACACCAAGGCACACTTTAGCGCGACGCGAAAGCGGGATAAACCTGTACGACAACATAATGATGACTGCCACAAGCCCGGAGAACAGCGTAAGATCAGACCATGATCCAAGCACTGTCAAAAGCGGAGAAACGGAGTTTGGATACGCATAATGAACAATAATGAACAATGCCTGCACAACAAAGACAAACGCCGCTAAAATTGCACTGATACGAAAGAAAGATTTGTAGTGTGACGGCGCCTCTATGATAAAAGCCGCAAGAGTGCCAACCAATCCCATCAAAAACAAAAAGCCGAACGTGTCCGCTTCAAATGAATGACCGAAAACAGAGATTGCCAATGGAGCCCCGGAAAATACTGCGGAAAGACCATAGGCGAGCGGAACACTCCACAAAGCACCAATAAGAAGAAGTGGCGGAAGAGAGACGTTACCGTTAGAAAATCGCGCCAACACATATAATACGAGAGCCGCAATGCTACCAAGCGCAAGGATGGTTACCTTTGTTGAGAAGATTGGAAATATCGTATTTGGCACCACAACCACAGCCGCAAGAATGAATAGTGCCAAAAATATCCATAGAGCTGATTTATCATATGAACAATCTTGTCGTGAAAATGAAAATCTGGAAAACATATATTTATTTGTTAATTAATAACGTGTGATAAACACGTCGCTGATAATAATATTGATTGCCCCGAGTACATATCATAAGTGTACTACGTGTGCATAATTTTATCCATATGGTTTTCCACAAAAAAGACCGGAATAAATCCGGTCTTTTTTGTATAAAAGAAACCAACCCTATAAGCCGAGTTCTGTCTTGTTAAAAATAACAAGGGCAATCATTTATCTTAGGGCTATCGTTGCCGGTAGCCTCTAGCGGCACTCCTCCCGCCCGCCCATATCACGCGCGAAGCGCGTGATATGGGCGGGCGGGAGGCACGGCCTTGCACAGAGGTAAGGATTTTGCCGTTTCACCTTCGCGGTTACCCAAGCGAAGCTCATCTTCAAACTCATAAGAGTTAAAGATGCCCCGATGTTTCCATCTGACAGGCGTCTCTGCTCGCACCTCTCGCCTCACGGCGGACGGGCGTTACCCGCTACCCTGCTCCACAATTTCGCGCAAACGCGAAATCGGCTGTGCTCGGACTTTCCTCTCCTTTTCAAAAAAGGAGCGATTGCCCGGGTTGGTTTCCAATAAAAGTATCACACAGAAAAGATATCCGCGCAAGCATTCACGCCTAATTTCATATTGAAGTGCACGCACAACACACTCCGAATTTCTGTATAAAAAAGAGCCCATTACAAATGACTGTACACAGTCATTTGTAATGGGCTCACACGGAGTATGTGCTATCGCCCCATCACGATTGATTTTTGCTCCTCAAATCCTCCTTTTGTGTGATACATACTGTATAATTTCCACGAATATCCCATATTGGTGATCAAAATAATCACCCCAAAATTTACATGTGCGGAAATGAGGTCAAATATTTTTTCAGGCCACTCTTTTTTCTCACTCCATTTTTCCTCCTCAGATTGTAAGATTTTACTAAGTATTATCGTGGCCCCAAGATCCTTCACGAGAATCCTCGCGGCAAATCTCGCGGCTGAAGCTGTAGAGCTGATGATTAACACATTTTGATCATTAGTCTTAAAAATCATTTCATTGGCTATATTGTGTACCCTATTAGCCACTACTTCTTTTTTTCAACTTTTGTGTAACCGGGCCGGTGCCCAACAACAATTAGTCTTTTCATCTTCATCGGATTGTCTCCTTCAAGTTCTGTGAGATTTGTGATAAAACAGATTTAATTCGTTTATAATATTACCACACTAACCGCCGTATGTAAAGGTTTGTAGGCACGGGCTCAAGAAATAATTGCAAGCCCTCTTGCTTGTGCTAACTCTTTAATGGTGCACCGTGTTGGATTGTTGAACGCACCGCAAAGGGCGAAAAAATTATTTGAAAATCTTTTTACCGTATGGGCTAGGAAGACCAACGACTGAGCCCACATGCCATCCGCGCTCAAGCGAAAAACCGGCGTGAGCCTCAAGAACATACCGTGCGGGCGTCTGTGGATAAAAGACATGCGGATAGGTATTCGGCTGAACCGATTTCTCAATACTGATAATGGTTCCGTTGTCCGATAGCCATATGATATCAATCGGAACAAGCATGTCCTTCATCCAAAAACCATACACTCCAGGATTTGGAAAAACAAACAACATCGCATAGTTATTCGGTATCACCAACCTTCCGGAAAGTCCACGTTTTTGCGCCACGGTTGTAGTGGCAATCTCAAAACGTATATTTTGATTTGCACCATGCGTGTACATATCGGACACCTTTGTGTGCACCGTTGCTGTTGATACATGTCCTATAGAAGAATATGTCCTATAGAAAACGGCGCCGAGGATTATTGCCACTATCACCACAGCAACACCTGTAACAATCGCAAGAAAAGTTTTTTTATTCATTGCTATCAAGTATCGCATACATTGTGTGCACTTTATACAGCCCATGTCCGCTTGCCGGGGCCGGCAAGCGGACATGGGCTGTCTTCATACGGGCAACAAGAAAATAGCGCCACCATTGGGCCGACTATTTTCTTGTTGCCCGTATGAATTTTCAATTAAAAGTTTTTGATAATCAATCAGCGCGCGATGGACAATTCAAGAGATGCCCTGTACTCTTTTCGTATATGATTTTTCTTGTTGCCGTGGCGACTTTCCTATCAACTCTTCTGGGCGGTTCGTTTGCGCTATGGCTCAAAGACCGCCTACATCTTATTTTGGGTTTCAGTGCGGGAGCCATCATTGCAGTTGCATTTTTTGATCTTATTCCCGAATCGCTCAGACTTGCAAAAGGCCTCTATGGGCCAGCGACAGTACTATCAATAACGGCACTTGGTTTTATATTGTATCTCACCCTTGACCGACTCATACTTCTTAATAATCACGCGCCCGGTGATGCCGATGCAAAACATAAACATCGGCGCGGGTTAGCCGGCGCCGGAAGCTTATCACTTCACAGCTTTCTGGACGGTATCGGTATTGGATTTGCATTCCAAGTTTCAACATCGGTGGGCATCATAGTCGCAGTGGCAGTCCTTGCACATGACTTTTCAGACGGAATCAACACGGTGAACTTCATTATAAAAAATAACGGCTCACGCAGTAGTGCGTGGCGCTGGCTTTTCATAGACGCGCTCACTCCGGTTGCCGGTGTGTTGGTAACACTTTTTTTTACACTGTCTGCACAATCTTTATCTCTTTTACTCTCTCTTTTCGCCGGGTTTTTTCTATACCTTGGGGCAAGCGACCTCATTCCGGAAAGCTACCATTCTCACCCGACTCGCTTTACCACGTATGCAACCATCTTTGGCGTCTTGTTTATTTATGCGGTGGTAAAACTGGCGAGCTCCTAAGCTGTCCGTCTTATACTCCATGGCAATTGCATCAAGCAGAAGACCATCATACTGGTTGTCTAACCATGACTGCTTTTCATATAGTACAGATTCATACCATGGGAGATAAGTGTGTGCATTTTCTTCAAGAACTCGCCCCAACCCACTCATGAAAAAGACTATACCGAGCCCGCACACAGCAACGATAATACCGATGATAGAAAAAATAAGTGGATAACGATATCCATAAGAAGTTATGCGTATGTGTGCATAGCCTATTGCTGAAAATAACACAAGGATTCCAAACCACATAAACGGAAGCGCATCCATCAGAAAACCCATCCACGTTTTGTGCGTAATCAGCGCATGTTGCCAGTCCATGTGCACAAGCACGAACAACACTGCGGCTGTTGCAACAGAAGCCACAAGCACTGCCAAGAATGCAAAAGCCCACAGAAGTCTATTGCGCAATAAAAATATCCACCTGGGTCGCGGGACGATGTGCTCATCGTCTATCTTGCGCAAGACTTTTTTTGCAAATGAAGTTTCCATATTTGAATGTGATGAAAAATTATGCGGTTTCATAATATTGAGTATGATTAATTAAGTGTGTACCGCGCCAAGCGCTCGCCAAGCGCTCGCTTGGCGCGGTGAACGGTTGTTGAGACGGTCCCCATCGGCATTGTAAGAATATCAGAAATCTCTCTGTAAGAACGATCTTCAAAAAAACGAAGCACCAATATGTCACGGTATGGCTTTGGAAGTCGACTAAGCTCACGAGAAACAATCTCTGAAGAAAGCCGCTTGCGCGTCACTGAACTTGTGTCGGCGGTCTCATCACGCACCATATTAATCCATGATTCACATTTGCCATCTAAACGTATTTCAGGGCGCGCTTTTTTCTTTCTAAAAAATGTCATCGCCTCATTGTGCGTAATGCGGTATATCCACGAAGAAAATGATAGATTCACATCAAATTGATGTATGTTTCTATATACACTCATAAATACATTTTGTAATATATCTTCTCTGTCTTCCTGCGTTGCCACACCGCAACGATACAAATAACGGAAAAGCGGTTTTTCATATCTCTCAATTAAATTGGCAAATTGTTTTTTGTCTGTAACGGCGTGCGCTACCAGCGTCTCATCCGACACATCGGATTGGTTTACAGCCCCTTCTTGCTGATTCCGTCGTATATTCATACGCACGATAAAACTATTTGTTCGCCGACTGAATTGCCCTCCGTATAACAAACGCACTCATTGTGCGGTATGCTAAGATATATGCCATTATCACCATTGCTATACAGCCACCTTGTTGAGGCGGCACATTCATTTTGGATATTATCACTTGTAATTATCATAGGCTCTTTATTTCTTGAGGATATCACTATTGCTTTTGTCGGCATACTCTCTGCAAGCAACCATTTCCCGCTACATGTTGGAATTGGATTGCTCATTGTGGGCGTGGTAACAAGCGACTTATTTGCATATGGTATCGGACGCCTTGCAATTCATCACAACATAGCACGAAATATAGTTGAACACAGGCACGCCGCCCCATTACGCTCGCTTATCACAAGGAGCCCGAAGGCAACACTCTTTACAACACGCTTTATGCCCGGTTTCCGTTTTGCACTTTATTTGACATGCGGTTTCTTTCGCGTTCCATTTCCTACATTCATATCCATTTCAATACTCTCCGCCACGATATGGTCAACAGCACTTGCCACACTTTCGTTTTTGTTTGGTACGTACACATTACATATCTTGGGTTACTGGAGGTTTCCAATTCTCGTATTACTCATAGGCATATTGTTTTATGTTGGTCACCGCCATTGGAAGAAAATGACTGCGGAACACGAAGGGGAAATTATTTGACTTATTTAAGCCCTTTCCGGTGATATCTTCCCGGACGGGAAGATATCACCGGAAAGCTATACCCTATTCGCCAATGTTTCAAGTGCCTGCCCGAGAAATTTCACCGACACCTCGTCAATAAGCTCCCCGCCCTCGTCAAACTTTTGTGTGGCATTTGAAAGATAAAACTCCGGTTGCCCAATCACACGAGCCCCAAGAAATGACAATATCATCTTTAGATGCTGTTGCGCAACAATAGTTCCATACTGTCCGACAGACGCACCTAACACCAACACATTCTTTTCCGCAAAAGAATTCTTTCCCCACGGACGTGACGACCAATCAATAGCGCTTTTGAGTGCTCCCGGTATTGATCTGTTAAATTCCGGTGTGGCGATAATAATTCCGTCTGATAGTTCTACGGCATCCTTAAGCTTCTGTGCCGATACCGGAAATGTCGCTTCGGCATCTTGATTGTATAGTGGCAAAACAGAGATATCAAAAATAGAAATATCCATTCCGCTTGGTGCGTGTTTTTGAGCGTAACGCAACAGCGCAGTGTTATAAGAACCCTTTCGCAAACTCCCGGAGATGGCAACGATGTTCATAGGCAAGAATAATTAAAATGATAATGCCTTATTTATAGCACAATCCGCGCAAAGCGCGGATTGTGCTATAACTCAACATACCGCAAAGAAAACTATTTCTTTGCGGTAATTTCTGCGTCAATTATCTTGCTGAATTTTGAGTACGGCTGGGCGCCTACGATAAGCTGTGTACCGATAACCACGCTTGGCGTTCCTTGAATTCCTAGCTTCTGCCCCTGTGCACGGTCAGAGGCGACATCCGCCTCAAAAACGCTCTTATTTTTGTTCATGGTTGCAATAATTTTGTCCGTATTCATTCCGGGGATTTTTCTTGTCATTGCAACGATGCTGTTCAAATCTCCGAAGCCGGTATTCTCTCCGTCTTGTGCAGAGAACATGGCACGATACCATACATAGAATTTGTCAGGATACGTAGCCCACACTGCACGAGCAAATACCGCCGCCGTTTGCGAATCGGAACCAAGAAATGCAAAATCTTTAAATACTATTTTAAGCTTCCCGGTCTTTACATAATTTGTATACAACTCCGGCATAGTGTTTGTTTCAAACAGTTTGCAAAACGGGCATTGATAATCAAACCACTCAATGAGAACCGCCGGTGCGTTTTTATTACCAATATACGGGCTACCGGCTATCTTCACATCGTTTGCGTTCACAGCTTGCGCAGAGGGTGCCTGTTGCGGGCTTGCCGGCTGTTTAGCTGCCGTGCCACCCGCTCCTGAGTGCCCAAAATAAAGAGCCCCTCCGATTATGATTGCACCCGCAACCAATGCAATAGGGGTAAGATACCTATCTTGTTTTTCTGAATTCATAAAATTATAAATTTACTACGTATGCTAATAACATTTATAAGTATAACAGTGCCGGTACAATACGCAATACGCAACGAGACCATACATACCACGGTATAAAAAGCCCTGCGAGCGGTCCGCCCGGGCGGACCGCTCGCAGGGCTCCCCGGCTACACAATACCGGACACAATATCGGACATCCGATGTCCGATATTGTGCGATGTCCGATATTGTGTCCGGTATGGGTTTACAGTATTTTTCTATTTCAGAAATTCTGTTAAAATAGAAAGTATGGAGCGAGAAATAATAACATCATCCGGTAGCACAAGATTCAGGGACTAATTTAAGGAAATAGAAATAAAATTAACTATGGAAGGCAGGTTGGAAATTATATAAATTTATGAAAAAAATCGTGATTTCAGGGAGCTCCTCTTTGAGAGATGAAATAAACAAATGGTTGAGCTATTTTCAAAACCGAGGTTTTGAAATTTTGAATTATCCAAGACAGATAAAAGGTAATGATTTTTTAGAAAAATTCCCTTCAGTTCATAAAGATTTTTATAAAGCATTGAACGAAACTGATATTCTTTTTGTAGCCAATGAATATAAAAATAATATGGAAGGTTATATTGGTCCTGCTGTATTTGCAGAGATATCTTTTGTTATGGGTTTAAAATTAGTCAATAATAAAGATATTAGAATTGTTCTAAATAAAAAACCCGTACCGGAAAATCATTTTTATGAGGATATTTGTCTTTGGCTACATAACGGCTGGTTAGAAATTTTTGATGGGGCAAGTATATTATCTTAGAAAGATAAAGTTTATTTTTTAGCGTTCGGAGCGCGCCTAGCCTTCGCCCTGCCAGAATCGGTAAGAAATTTTTTACGCAAACGTATGCTTTTGGGTGTTATTTCCAGATATTCATCTTCTGACATAATTTCCAACCCGCGTTCAATGGTAAGCTCATATGGCGGAATAAGCGTAATGGCATCGTCAGACCCGGAAGAGCGTATGTTTGTGAGATTTTTATTCTTTGTGGGGTTTACTGTCATGTCCTCACCCTTTGCGGTATTTCCAATTACCTGCCCCTCATATACCTCTGTCGCAGGAGTAATGTAAAGTACTCCCCGGTCTTGCAGGCCCCAAAGAGAATAACCGAGCGCTTTGCCAGTCGCCATAGATACCATTGACCCGGCCGAACGCTTGCTTATTTCGCCCGCGTACGGCTTAAACCCGATAACGCGCGAAGAAAGAATTCCTTCGCCCTTTGTATCAATAACAAATTGAGTACGATACCCGAGCAATCCACGCGTAGGTCCTTCAAATGTTAGTCGCACGGTTGCTCCGTTATCTTCCATCCCTGACATAACAAGCCCGCGCGTGCTCAAGCGCTCAATAACAGAACCTTGATATTGTGAAGGAACATCCACGATCACTTTTTCAAACGGCTCTGTTTTCTTTCCGCCTTCCTCATGAAAAATAACTTGCGGTTGAGAAACCTGCAACTCATATCCGGCTCTACGCATGTTCTCAATAAGAATAGCAATATGCAATCCGCCACGTCCGGAAACCGTAAAATAATCTCCCGCGGAAAAATCAACACGTAACCCAACGTTAATCTCAAGCTCGCGCTCCAAATAATCACGAATTTGTCGTGTAGTTACATATTTCCCCTCGCGTCCGGAAAATGGAGAATTATTTACTAAAAATGAAAGAGAGATGGTCGGCTCATCAACCGCAATAATCGGAAGTATCTCCACATCTTGTTGCAGTGAAATCGTTTCCCCTATTTCAATGTCCGGCATTCCCGCAAGAAGTACGATATCGCCGGCGCTGGCTTCCTTTCCTTCTGTGCGTGACAGCCCACTGAATGTAAACAGTTTTGTTATTTTCCCGTTTCTTGGCTCTTTGTTCGGATTGCTGATATACACCGCATCACCGGAGTGCACTACGCCATCATAAATGCGCGCAACCGCCATGCGACCCAAGAAATTATCATACGCGAGATTAAACGGCTGCAATCGCAACGGAAGCGCAATGTTCTCGGCTGTTGCGGCAGACGGTACATATTCAAGAATCGCATCAAGCAACGGGGTTAAATCCTTCGAATCGTCTTCAACCTTTCGTTTTGCAATACCTTCGCGACCGATTGCATACACTATTGGAAAATTCGCCTGCTCATCTGACGCCCCAAGTTCAAGAAAAAGTTCCAATACCGACACCTCACACATTTGAGGATCCGCTGCCGGCTTATCTATTTTATTTATCACCACGATTGGCTTGAGACCAAGCTCCAGTGATTTTTTCAACACAAAGCGCGTTTGTGGCATCGGACCCTCCTGCGCATCCACAACCAAGAGGACCGAATCAATGGAGCGCAATACACGCTCAACTTCCGAGCCGAAATCTGCGTGCCCGGGAGTGTCAACGATATTTATTTTCGTATCTTTGTACATTATGGACGCATTTTTTGAATAAATGGTAATACCACGCTCCTGCTCAAGAGTGTTACTGTCCATTGAAACCCCCTCTCCGATTGCTCCAGTCTGACGCAGTAAAGCATCGGTAAGAGTGGTCTTCCCGTGGTCGACGTGTGCGATGATGGCAATGTTTTTGATATCCATAATATAAAGTGAAAAGGCCCCAAGGCCTTATAAAATCAGTATGACACACTGCTAAGTAAAACACCAGGCAAGGCGCACTGCTAAACAGTGTGCCTTGCCTGGTGTTTTACTTATTCCGCCTGTGTTTGCGACGATAGAAAAAACAAATGAACGCGCGAGTATACACCAAAAATGGCCTGTCTTCTTCAATGGGCTCGTATGCCGGTATGATATATTTTTGAAATTGTTGCAAGAAAAACTCTCGTGTATCAAAAAAGTGTACTCTGACAAGGTGTGCTATGGGATATGCCTCCGGAGCATATTCATAATGCCCGCGCACTTCCCCGTCATTAAAAACCCTCAGGTGATATTGATGTGTAAATCCATCAGACAAGCGCAGACTGACAACTTCATCATCATCTTTCCATGCTAAGAAATGATTATGATATCCCATCGCCTCCACTTTTTTAATAAAAGTTTCAAGCGAGGTGCGCGGTGCAAGGTGCCCAAGCAAAAATGGTTGCCGACCACTGTGTCGTATTAATTTGCAGGCGGTCAAGCCATTGCGAACATGCGGATGTGCGGGAGCATACGTGCGCCATAGAAAATATTTTAAGCGGTCACGCCTAGTCTTTGGCAATGAGGAATGGGGACGCGACATTGTTTTTGTTTTAAAATATCGCGTAAACCATGTTGGGGGCATTGCCATAATAAAGTCTTACTCTGACTATAAACTACACCCACAACAAAATGCAACAATTGAGCCTGTGGATTATTTCAAAAAACACGCAACAAAGGCACCTTCCCGCAAATTGCTCTTTACTTGTACTACTGGTACAGTGGAGTTACACATGAATGAATCCGGCAAAGGGAAAAGTGCATACTATGAAGGGACTATAATTATCACCGCTCGCGGAACGGGGTTTTTTTCAATCGGTGAAGGAAAGGAAGACCTTTTAATTCCGCGCGAATCGCTTGGAACCGCGTTGCCACATGACACTGTGCGCGTCGCAAAAGATGGCTTCACCAGAGGACGAGCCAACGGAAAAGTCATTTCCGTTTTGAAGCGCGCGCGCGATACTTTTGTTGGAACACTAAGTGAAGAGAATGGGCGTACAATGCTTATCCCGGACATGAAGAGAATGTACACACCGTTCATCATCTCCGGAGAACATCCAGATATGGGACAAAAAGTACTTGTTCGCTTTGCACATTGGAACCCGCACGATGAATTCCCTACCGCAACGGTTGAAGAAGACATCGGTACCGCAGGTGTACACGAAACAGAGATGCGAGCGCTTGCATTGGGTGAAGGGTTTAATCCTTCATTTCCCGACAATGTAGTCAAAGAGGCAAACATTATTGAAAAAGAGGGCGGTGATCGTATTGTCGCGGAAATCGCCGGCGCCACGCGCCGCGATTTCCGCGACACCACCACCTTCACCATTGACCCCAATGATGCGAAAGATTTTGACGACGCACTATCCGTACGAATGCTACCCGACGGGAAAGTTGAAATAGGCATACACATCGCAGATGTGTCTTTCTTTGTTACAGACGGAACGGCAATTGATGCTGAAGCAAAGAGCCGGTCTACAAGCGTTTATCTCGTTGACCGCACCATCCCGATGCTCCCGGAAATACTATCAAATGATCTCTGCTCACTTAGGCAAGATGTAGACCGCCTCGCCGTATCCGCGGTCTTTGTGCTTGACACTCAAGGCAACGTGCATGAACGTTGGTTTGGAAAAACAATAATCAATTCCAACAGAAGATTTACTTATGAAGACGCACAAAAATCGCTTGAAAGCGGTAGTGGAGATTTTGCGAAAGAATTGAAAACTCTCAATAACATCGCAAAAAATATTCGTATCGCCAGAGTGGCGTCGGGTGCAATTGAGTTTGATACCGCAGAAGTAAAAATTGAACTTGACGATACCGGCAAACCGATTGCCATACACCTTAAGGAACGACATGACACCAACCTGCTTGTTGAAGATTTTATGCTTCTGGCAAATACCGAGGTCGCGCAAAAACTCTCTACAGAAGCAAAAAAAAGAGGGCTATCGCACAGCTTCGTGTATCGTGTTCACGATTCCCCGGACCCTGACCGAATTGAAAACCTTTCGTTATTTTTGCGCGTCATGGGATATCATCTTGATACACATGCCGGCAAAGTAAAAGGAACGGATCTTAATGCGATTATTGAAAAATCAAAAGGAACGCCGGAAGAGTATCTTATTAAAACCGCCATATTGCGGTCTATGGCAAAGGCAATATACACTACAAAAAATATCGGCCATTTCGGGCTTGCGTTTGCAAACTACACACACTTTACTTCACCAATTCGTCGCTATCCCGACATGCTCATTCACCGCATGCTAAAATATTACACGGAAAATTCTCGTATACCGCAAAAAGATTTGGACGGGCTTGAAGAAGTCGCCATACATAGCTCCGAGAGAGAAGTTGCCGCCACCCACGCGGAACGTGACTCCATAAAAATGAAACAGGTTGAATTTCTTGCTCCACACGTGGGCGATGAATTTGATGCGGTGATTTCCGGCGTAACCGAACGCGGTATATACGTGGAAGAAAACACAACTCATGCAGACGGCATGGTGCGCATAACTCTGCTTGGTGATGATTATTTTGAATATGATTCCGCACACTATCGCCTTGTCGGACAACGAACAAAGAAAGCATATACACTTGGTGATCCCGTACGCGTAAAGCTCATCGCGGCCCGCGTACCTGAAAGAGAGTTGGATTTTGCAGTTGCCAACATCTCATAAACAATAACACCACACTTTTGCAGGTACTGCCTGCAAAAGTGTGGAGTGGAAAGAAATGAAATAGATGAAATCTTATTATTTTGGAACGCCCTGCGATTTCATCCTTGCCACCCATTCTCCTTCTTCCTTTTTGAATTGTTGTACATGGGCGCCAAACACATGGGTGCGCAGAGCATCCCACTTCTCTTTTTTATCATTTCCTGAAAACTCCAAGTGGCAAAACCGACACCTTATAATTCCCGTATCCTGTTCCACACCACTTCCTCCTGTAATATACCCAATTAAAGTATTACCACCAAAAACGTGTATATGCAAATAATTTATCCCGGGCTTTTGCAAGGACTTGCAAAAGCCCGGGATAAACAACGCGCCGCTGAAAGCACACACTGCTTACATCATATTAATTATCAGATAATATGCAAACGAAGCAATAATGTTCCTACCCAAAGTACCAGTATCAAATAATACAATGCCCACCCTTCCGCAGGCGGAAACCAGCGTGAGAATATTCTAAAGTGTTTCAGATACCACCGCTCACCGAATAATGCGATTATGTTAATACTCACACTATCAATAACAAGCAAATAAAATATAATGGCTTCAATATACATGGAAATAATATAAATGAATAAACGCACGCTACCTTAACTTAGGATATCATACGAGCCAATACTTATTCTGCCATTTCTTTTTTATTGTGTATAAGTTGACGCGGTAAAAATAGATGCTGGGGGACTAGGATTCGAACCTAGATTAACGGGACCAAAACCCGTCGTCCTACCATTAGACGATCCCCCAATAAATTACACCATACCAAAAAAACGCGCACTATGCCACCGCACGTGTCTTTGGCGAGATATCATTTCCACGAAGAATTGTCCACGGAGTTTTTGCGTGCGCATCATATATGAGCTCAGTGATACTTCCGTTCTTGATGATTTTCAAACTGCGCACAGTCCAAAAATGTGAGAATGCTTTTGTCACATCCTTTCCCAAAATCTCTGCAAGCATGGCACTTATGAACAAGCGGTGAGAGACAACCACAACGTGTTCTCCGCTGACATTCACAAGCAGTGCAAGCGCGCGCTTCGCGCGCGCTTGCACTGCTTTCATGTTCTCACCATCTCTGTACGGCCATGTGGATGCGCTACTTAACATATATAAACGCATCGCGTATAAAATTGAGCGGATACTCCAAAAACGCGCACCTGAAATATATTTCGGCCTATGCACTTCACGAAACAATTCATTTTGCAAAACAGAAACTCCAACGACATCTTGTATCACGTGCGCCGTTTCAAGCGCGCGCATCGCATCGCTTGAAACAAGAGCATCCACCGGAACTTTTTGCAGTATTGAAGCAACATTGCGTGCCTGCTCCAGCCCGCGCTCATTAAGTGGAGTTGAAAGTGACTGATGTCTCCACGAACGATTGCCATTCGTCTGACCATGTCGCACAAAATATATATGCTTCACTGCCATGCAAAAGTTATTCACCGGCTCCCATTGCCTCCAACACCGCGAGTTCAAGCGGTAGTGTCGGAATTGGAGTAAATCGCATACGTTGCATGGCAGTGAGAAACGCAAGCAACGTTTTGTGAGTAATTCCCGGATTCTTCTCGTTTGCATATGCAAGAAGCGTCACATAGGCATCTTCTCCAAGTTCCTCTTGCAATCGCCCCCGCAACCCGGGAGCATAACGTAAAAGCAGTGTCGCGCGCAACGCTTCCAAAAAGAGAGTAAGAAAAAGTTTCATGTCCGTACTATTTTTCTGCGCGGTATTGATTGCAATATATGATTGCTCAGCTGAACCGTGCGAGAGTGCGGAGACCAAATCATATATTAACGAACTTTTGGGAGCACCCGTTATTATTTCCACATTTTCTCGCGAAAGTGTATCTCCGGAAACACCCGTAAGTACACGCTGTAATATGGAAAGCGCGTCCCTGTACGAACCCTCAGCCAGCAAAGCAATGAGATCCGTGGCATCGCCGGTGGTGGTATACCCTTCTTTGTGTGCGACTTGCGTTACCACGCGCGAGAGTACCTCACGAGACGGCTTCTTGAACTCAAACACCTGGCATCGTGACTGCACAGTTTCGGGAACTTTTGCAAGCTCGGTGGTGGCAAGAATAAAAATAGCATGCGCCGGCGGTTCTTCCAGTGTTTTAAGAAAAGCATTCCAAGCGGCTTTTGAAAGCATATGTACCTCATCAAGTATGTACACCTTATATGGAGAAGTGAAAGGTAGCGTATATACATTTTCAGTAAGCGCGCGGATATCGTCAACACTGTTGTTTGAAGCTGCGTCAATTTCATACAAATCATTATCTCGGCAGCCGACCTCTCGCGCAAAAATACGCGCAACGCTGGTTTTCCCAAGCCCGCGCGAGCCGGCAAACAAATACGCATGTCCTTGTTTTTTCGTTTGTATTTGTGCTACCAACGGCTCTATGACGTGTGATTGTCCTTCAACATCGGAAAAAGTACTCGGGCGATACGTACGATAAAGTGCATATTGTGCCATAGTGAAAATATATCATGATATCGTCACGGGTGCATCACACAAAAACCCGTTCCCGATTTTCCAAGATGTCTTGCCCGGGGGATTGCCCTTGGCGAGGGCAATCCCCCGGGCAACCACAGCCATCAATATCACCAATTCCGCTTGTGCAATGTGGCAATAAGCTCATCAACACAACGTGTATTCATAAGCTCCGCGCGAAATTCCGTAGCTCGTGGAAATCCACTTACAAATGCCTTAATATGCTTCTTAAAAATATGGAATGGTTTGGGAGATGGCAACTCATCAAAAAATCGCGCAAGCATCACGAGTGCCGCGATGCGTTCTTTTGCGGAAATATCATCAAACGCTCGCCCGGCAAAAAACCACGGATTTCCAAAAATGGCACGCCCAATCATAATACCGTCTGCGTGTGACTGCAGTGCTTTATCTTTTGCGTCTTCGAGCGTATGCACATCTCCATTTCCAATCATCAAAGTGTCGACTCCAGACACATCACGAAGCCGAACAATCCTCTCCATATATTCCCAATGCGCAGACACATTTGACATCTCTTTTCTTGTGCGCAAATGAACGGTAATCGCCGCGGGTGCAGAAGCCAGAAGTGCCGGAATCCACTCATCAATAATTTCTTTATCGTAACCGATACGCGTTTTTATTGAGACGGGTATTTCACTCCCCGCGTGCGCCACACCATCCCTTGCCGCAACGATAAGCTTGCTCGCTTGTGTTGGGGTTTTTATAAGTGCAGCGCCGGCGCCCTGTTTTTCAACAGACCTGTCCGGGCATCCCATATTAATATCTATACCTGCAAAACCAAGGTGTGCCATGACCCCCGACGCGTAACGCATCGCATCCGGGTTGCTTCCGAACAATTGTGCCACGATTGGTTGCTCGTCTTTCATATATATAAGATCTCGCATAAGCGGATTTTCCTCATCCGGCACCTTATCCACTTCACGTAAATGGAAAAGTCCGTCAGCTGATACAAACTCTGTAAAAAATACATCCGGTTTCCCAAAGTGCATAACCAATCTCCGAAACGCAACATCAGTAACATCCTTCATGGGTGCCAATACAAAAAATGGGCGCGGTAGTGTATTCCAAAAAGAGTCCATGTAAGATTTTATAGCATTTTTACTCCTAAAAATATACCCGCGCCCAAAAACTTACTTGCCCGGCACAGGTGGTATACACCTGTGCCGGGCAAACACACACCGCCTAAAATAAATGGCTCCTGACCCCATTAACATCTTAGCGCATGCCTCGTTAAGGCCCCACCTTAACGAGGCACGGAGTCTGTGGATAACTTTGCCCGAACGAGCCACATAAAATAGCTCTGCGTTTTTGTTGTACACCACCACTTTCACACACACATTCTATCTCCTTCTATCCACTAATCTGAATCTTCAATTGAAGTGTGAGCTGCTGAACAAGTTTGAGCAGTGAGTTGATTTCTTTTTGTATCTGTGCGATGCGCGCCGTGCGCTCTTGGGCTGTCATGGTTTGATGTGTCGCCGTACCGGTCGCTGTATTTGTGTTTGCAATCGCCGGCACGGTACTTGAGCCACCGAACACCTCTTGTATCTTTGCTCGTGTGCGAGGGCCCACAAATCCATAGCCTGTTGTGCGGGGTGTTCCTCGCGAGACAATACCGTACTTTCTCTGGAATCTCTGCACCGCTCTTATGGTGAGTGGTCCATAGTATCCGGTTTCTCTTGCCTCCGGATAGATTGCCTTGTTTGAGGCGAGAAGTGTTTGGAGAGTCTTTACGTTGTTAGAGGTTGCACCGATGATGAACTTGCCTCTTATGCTTTTTGCCAAAGTGGCAAGATATGTATTGACGTGTGGGGTTTCGGTTGTTGCCGTTGGAGTGGTTGATGTTTGGTTGGTTGTCTGTGCTTGCGCTTGTTGTTGCTGTGACTGTGCTTCTTGATTGCCAAACACCTCTTGTATCTTTGCTCGTGTGCGAGGGCCCACAAATCCATAGCCTGTTGTGCGGGGTGTTCCTCGCGAGACAATACCGTACTTTCTCTGGAATCTCTGCACCGCTCTTATGGTGAGTGGTCCATAGTATCCGGTTTCTCTTGCCTCCGGATAGATTGCCTTGTTTGAGGCGAGAAGGGTTTGGAGAGTCTTTACGTTGTTGGAGGTGGCGCCGATAATGAACTTGCCTCTCATGCTTTTTGCCAAAGTGGCAAGATATGTTTGCTGTGGATGCTCTGCCGGTTGAGTGGCACTTGATGGTTGTCCGCCCGGTGATTGTCCGGTTGTCGGTCTATTGTGGTTCTCTTCGTTTGTTGGCGAAATGAACATACCACCGCCACCACCTGATGCCGGGATATATCCTCCGCCGCCACCGCCGCCGCCACCGGAGCTCGTGACATTACCACCACTTGAGTGTGCCTGCGTTGACGTTTGAGATGGGGCTGAAGCTGATGTTCCGGATCCGGATGTTGATGTGGCGGTGGTGTTTCCTTCGGAATTTGTTGCCGGATTATTAGAAGGTGTTGTGGCGCTCACACTAATACTCACACTTCGTGAGACGTTTCCTCCCGTGCCGGAGCAATTAAGAGTATAGGCGCCCGCAGTTTGCAGATTGCTGATTGTCTGCGAACCGTGTGTGGATTTGCTTCCGCTCCACGCACCGCTTGCCGTGCAAGCGGTGGCATTGGTGGAGCTCCACGAAAGAGTTGTTGAACCACCGGAGGTGATTGATGTGTGTGAGGTAGAGAGTGTGAGAGTTGGTGCCGGCGTTTGCGTAGGTGCCGATGTATTTGTAGTACCCTGTCCGGAAGAAGTGGCTCTTTGTACAATGACTGCAAAATAATTAGAACTGCTACCTCCAGCACTTGATGGTGGCATACCGTTACCGCCCAGATTTATAACACTTCCTTGTGTAAGATTTTTTTGATAGAGCTCATAAGGGCCGTTGTTGGTTGCGACGGCTGTACCGGTATCGGCAAAGACATCGAGCCATTCCGGTTTAGTTGTAATGCTTCTGTCAAAAGCGACAAAAACGGTGGCGTTTTTGTTTAGCGTGAAAGTGAGGTAGTCGGCTCCCGTAACAAACTTGTCATTATTTGGTGTACGGATTAGCAAACCGGAACTTATGCTCGCCGGGGTTGATATGAAAGCATATAAGCGGTCTGTGTATAATTTCCCTCCGTTTATCACTGTGCCTTCTTTAAAATGGGACGATAGATTTGAAATCAGAGTTGAGGATGTCGGTGTTGTGTTTTGTGTAGGAGTGTTGGTTGTGGTTGTGGTTGTGGCTTGTGCCGGCGTGGGCGCAGGTGTTGAAGTTGGGGTAGGAGTAGGAACAGGCGTGTAAGAAGTGCCGGAACCGTTTCCATAACGATATATGTAGAAGTATGGCGGTGGTGCCGGCTCTACTCCACCCATCAAAACCAATACATTGTCACGCGCATCAAAAACAACATCTCGCCCGACGGCATTTATTCCACTGATGTTTGTTTGTGTTGAAATTGACTTCCATTGCTTGGTTGACGGGTGATAAACGTAGAAAAGATTACGTGCGGAACCAATGTGGTCAAACCAATACAAAACATGATTCACAGAATCCCACGCAAGATATGTTTCATAAAATCCAGATGAGCCACGTGCGCCACCCGGCACCATTCCAAGATATGTGATGGTGTGTGAATCCATATTATAGCGGAACAATCTTCCATGGAATGGGTCTATCACATAAATTGCCCTTCCGGCAATATCGGCTGCCATGAAGGAATTGCTGATATATATGGTGCTACCCCCGGGACCCGCCCCCAATGAATAATCAGCCCATGTATTTGTTGATATGTTGTATACTTGCGCAATCGCACCGCCCCTCAAACCAAAGCGAACGATAGTATCAGTTTTGGAATCATAAACAGATTTCCAGTTGTTGCCATGAGGACCTTGAGTATTACTTGAGCGGTTGGTCCATTTTTTAGTTATCGGACTAAACGTCATCAAATGACTGAATGTAAATCCGCCGTGATTTGATGTTGCCGGGTCATTATTCCCCGTGTAAGTTTCTCCCGTGCATAAATCCGGACTTTTTACACTAACACCCGGAACTATCCAAAACAGGCTTCGCTTTGAATCCCACACCCATCCGACGGTGTCGGGATGCTTGGGCTGAATTTGACCGGCTGGTCCGCAATATGGATATTCCAATCTCCAACCGGCATTACGATTTGTTGGATCAGCAAGACGTTCTGCAAGATTAAGTGACCAGGTTTCCTGCTGGTACGATTGTTTAAAACCTCTTCCACCCATATAATCCCCTCCCTCAAAATAGAATCTTCTGTTTAGCGGGTCAGTGGCGATACTGACGTGCTTCATTCCATAATAAGTGTTGCCACCATAATTGACACCCTTATATCGCTCCGGCGTTTTAACCGCTATCCATTTTCCAACAGGAATGTTTGCGATTGAGGTTGGCATGGTTGACGATGTTTGTGTCGGAGTTTGTGTCGGCGCCGTAACGAAAACCGAAACACTTGCGCTCTTTGAGCCACCGGAGCCTGTGCAGGTGATTGTGTAAGTGCTGGAGCTTTGCAGATTGCTGATTGTTTGTGAACCATGCGTGGATTTTGTTCCGCTCCATGCACCGCTT
>CAZFHH010000002.1:6795-60419 GCA_964518755.1 uncultured Candidatus Saccharibacteria bacterium | reverse complement strand
CAACGGGGGTGTTTATTCAGCATGGAAAAATAACCAAAACCCAATCAGCTCGTTTAAATAACCCCCCCCTGCGCGCCTTCGGCGCGCAGGGGGGGGTTATTACTCTTTACTTTTTTTATCCTTAAAGAACCACTCATAAATACCGAGACACCAGCTTCCCATGAAAACTATGCTAACTAAAAATATACCCCATTGCTGGTGCACATAAGATGTAATAAACCAAAACGGTTGAGATAACAAACCTATAACAAAACCCCATCTATTCTTTTTTGCAATGAGGATAATGGCACTCGCCCCCAAAATAAATATTGCCGTTTGAGATATTATTTCATACATAGCGTTAACGTGTGAGTATGTGAATATCCCCACCTGTAAAATTTCATTGAAAAAATTATTTCTCCCCCAATTCCAACTTAAGCTCTTTTAAGAAACCAACCAAAAAATCGGTTCTTCTCTTCGCGATTTTCTTTGCAGTTTTTGTATGCATTCTTTCTGCGACCCTGAGTAGCCTATCATAGAACAAATCCAGGGCAAAGCTTGACGTGTTTGGTTTGCGACTTTCGCAAAACGGATCTTCTGAATTATAAAAAGGCCTTTTCATTTGTCCCGTTGAAGAATATGTTCTCATAATGGAGATTGCACCCGTCGCTTCCAACCCGTCAGAATCTTGTAAAATTTTTGACTCTAACAACTTTGGCATAATTCCCTTACTAAATGAACACTCCGTGATGCAACTCATTACTTTTTCTATTTTTTCTTTCGGGAAACCTGCGAGTGCACTTAATATTCTTCCAGCTTCTTGCGCACTCTTTTTTTGTGATTTGTGTCTGTCAGGATGATTTTTAGGATACACAATCAAATCGTGAAGTAAAGCGGACGGAACGATGATATCAAGATCACAATCCTCTTCCCTCGCAATTTTTTCAGCATTTGATAATACCCTCAAGGCATGCTCAAAATCATGAGAAACATCCTCACGTGAGATTTTTTTCCGGGCGATTTTAAGTAACTTATTTTTCAATTCTGCATTCATGTTTACTGTTGGTTTGCCCCCCTGCGCGCCTTCGGCGCGCAGGGGGGCAATCTTAGTGTTTTTTCTTTGTGTTTTTCTTTTTGGGCGTGATTGTTGCTGTGGCAAATGTGCCACCCACCGCGCGCAAGAACGCTTTTTGCAAAGTGTCCATCTCACTTTCCGGCATATCGCAAAAGCGTTCTTGCGCGCGGTGAGACTGCTCTTTGAGTGAAAAATCATACTCGCTCACAATCGGGTGTACCTCAAGTGCGCGCTTGTTGAAACCGCCAAGAGTAAGCCCCTCAAGAGAACGCACGCGAGAAAGTGCAACGTACCCTTGCCCATATTCAAATGCGTGCGACAAATCAATGTGTGCAGCATCAAGCGACATGCCCTGGCTTTTATGCACGGTTATCGCCCATGCAAGACGCAATGGCATTTGAGTAATGCTTGCACGCACCACTCCGTTTTCTTCAATCACCCAATCCATGGGCGATACGATGATAACCTTCCCGTCACGAGTGCGTACCATCGGCGACTCATGAGTAAACGCCTCAACCGTTCCAAGCGTTCCATTCACAAAACCGGCAGAGGCATTATTTTTGGTAAACATAACCGCCGCACCCTCTTTCAAAATGAGTTGCTCGGGCGACAGGCACCCGCGCGTGAGATTGCCGGTAAGCACATCCGGACCCGTTTTTTCCATAGCAAACGTGCGCGGTTTTGAGGAGAGTTTTCCAAGCGCGGTGGCGTTTACTTTGTCCACCGCTGCGACATGCGGAAATAAAACCGGCACATCATCGGGAGCGGCTGCACATCGCGTAGTAAGCAAATCTTCATGCTCTCCGGTTATCTCGCCACTTCGTATGGCGGAAAGAAGTTTATAAAAATCACCACTTTCCTCTTGTCGATATTGTTCGTCCATATAGCACACCAAAAGATTTAGACGCTCCCACGCAGGGCTTCCAAATGCAAATACGTGATTATTTTCTTCATCGCCAATCTCAGGCAATTCAGACAACAAAGAATTATTTTGCACACTGTGATATTGCTGTGCACGATACACGGGGGGGAGCTGAAAAAAATCCCCGGCAAGCACAATCTGCAATCCGCCAAACGGACGCTCGTCGCGACGAACATATCTGCAAACTGCCTCAACCATTTCAAAAGTGCTTTTTGAAAGCATTGAAACCTCATCAATGATGAGTACGTGTGCTTTTCGTATGCGCCGCACAACGTGTGCCTTTTGCCCGATACGGTCAAGCAGTTCTTCTGAAATCTCCTGCTCAATACCGATACCACTCCATGAGTGGATAGTGTATCCGCCGATATGAGTAGCGGCAATACCCGTTGACGCGGTTATTGCCGGCTCCACCCCATGCTCACGTAACCATGTTATAAATTGCAAAACCGTATGCGTCTTTCCGCTCCCGGGCTCGCCTGTGAGAAATACATTCGCCCCTGTTTGCAGAATTGAAAGTGCGTCGTGATGTGTCATGTTGCCATGGTACCATACGAGGACGCCCCAAGCAGGCGAGCCCCGCAGGGGCTCGCCTGCTTGGGGCTATCGTTTTGCAACAGTAATCGCATCATCAAACTTAACGGAAAGCAGTTTTGATGTGCCGTCACCGTGCATCGTAACTCCATACAAAATACCAGCACGGCTCATGGTCTCGCGGTTGTGTGTGATGACAATGAGCTGTGATTTTTTGGAAAGATTTTCTATCATGTCGCCATATCTCCTGCTGTTCGCCTCATCAAGCGCTGCATCCGTTTCGTCCAATATCAAAAATGGCGGAGGGTTCACTTGGCTCATTGCAAAAATAAGTGCGATAGATGCCAACGCCCTCTCACCACCTGAAAGTTGCAAAAGTGACTGCACGCGCTTTCTTGGAATGTGCACCACCACTTCAACCCCTGGCTTTTTGTTCCCTGTTGCACTATCAAAATTACTCTCATTCTCATCGTCGTCGTCCGTAACATCATCTTCTTCAAGAATAAGCCGTGCGGACCCTCCCCCAAACATAAGAGAAAAGAAAGCGCTGAATGATTCATTCACGTGCTCCAGCCCATCGGCAAAATTTTTCGCAACCTCACCATCAATCTCATCAATGAGTGTATGCAAAATATCGGCAGAATGTGAAAGGTCCTCAAGTTCTGTGGTGAGGAAATTTTCACGCTGTGATACATCTTTATACTCTTTGCGAATATCTTCGCCGGTGCCACCTAATTCTTCCAAACGAATTTTGAATCTTTCAATGGAGCGCGAGCGATTGTCTTGCTCTGCATATTCTTCCTGCGACACCTCTGTGCGCGGCTCATACGAAACAGCGGAAGGTCCCACCAACGCAAGCAGTCCCGCCTTGTCATGTTCGCATCTTTCACTGCGCTTTGATACCGCGTCCAATCGTGTTTCCTGTTGCATCACTGACGCTTGAGCATGAGCCTCTTGTTGTGCAAGAGCAATGCTTCTCCGTTGTCCTTCCCTACCAGCTTCTTCATGCGCGGAATATATTTCGCGCGCTCGCAATACCGCATTACGCGATTTTTCAACCTCACCACCAAGAGCAATTTCTTCTTGTTCTCGTATCGCCTTTTGTTGCTCAAGTGCGTGAAGTTTTTGCTCATTATCGTCAAGCAACATCTCTGTTTCAGTTGTAGAACCAAACCGTTCAAAAAATGATTTTACTATCGTGCGAACGGAAACAAGAGCGACGCGCAGTTTTGACGCGTCTCCATCAAGCGCTTCCGATGCTCGTTCTTGCACTTCATCAAACAGCATTGAAATATCATCACGAGCAATGCGTACACACGGATCATCGCCAAGTGATTTTTCTCTATCTTGCATCGCACCAAGTGCACCCTCTGTTCTACCCATCTCTCTTACAAGAGCATTGTGTGTCGCGGTTATTTTTTCAAGCGTCTCTTCTGCAGTACGCACAGCTCTCGCACAGCTCTCGCCTTCATCATCTTTATCAACCGCTACAGACAACGCGGAGAGTTCTGACGAAAGTACGGCGAGCTTTTCTTTTGCGGAAGCGAGTGCGATAGTGGCGGTTTCTGTCTCCAGAGCGATATACGCATCTTCAATCGCAAAGTATGTTGCACCCAATGTGCTCAACTCATCGCGCGTTGCATCCGCACGCTCCAGCTTCTCAACCTGCCTTTGAAGAAAGTGAACATGTGGGGAAAGTTCTCTGCGCAAGGCATCAACTTGCCTAATGTTTTCGCGCGTTCTTTCAAGCTTGCGTTGTGCCTCATTTTTTTTGAATTCGTATGACGCAAGCCCGAGCGCATCTTCAAGCATCTCTCTTCTTTGTCGTGCATTGGCGAGCAAAATTCTATCCGCCTCGCCCTGAGCGATGATGTGGTGCCCACTCTCACCAATGTTGGCATTTGAAAGTAATTCATGGATATCGCGCAGGCGTACTTTTGAATCGTTAATCGTATATTCACTCGTCCCGTCGCGAAATACGGCGCGCTCTACGCGAACCTCGTCAAAATCAAGATTAAACACGCGCGATGTATTATCAAAAATAATCGCAACCGCCGCGCGATTGGTGCGCGGTGTCGTTGGCGAACCATTAAAGATAAGATCCTCGCTTCGCTTACCGCGCATATTTTTCATTGATTGCTCACCAAGCGCAAAACGAAATGCCTCGGCAACATTTGATTTCCCGGAGCCGTTCGGTCCGACAATAGATGTAACACTTGATGAGAAATCAAGTGTCGTCTTTTTTGCAAAAGATTTAAAGCCTGTAATTTCAACCCTTTTTAACATGTGGCGCGTCATGATATCAGTATAGCAAGCTCTGCCGACAATAAATGCGGGCGTACCTTAAAAATCACCATCCCGTTTCCTGCAGTGCCGACTGCGCGGCATTTTGCTGGGCGTCTTGTTTTGACCTTCCCTCACCGGTGGCAATTTGTTCATTATTCAAAAACACTCCCAACACGAAACGTTTTTCGTGATCCGGACCTTCTTCATGCAAGGTTTTGTAATTGGGAGTAATACCACGATGTTCTTGTGCCATTTCTTGGAAATGACTTTTTGCATCTTGCCAAAGACGCTCTTTGATAATGCGGTCAATTTTAGGGTAAATGTGCTTGGCGATGAATGAGCTTGCCGCCTCAAGCCCGGTATCAAGATAAATGGACCCGAGAATCGCCTCAAATGCATTTGCCAAAATCACTTGTCTTGAATGCCCCGTATCTTTTGCCTCGCCCTTGGAAAGAAGGAGCATGTCGTTTACACCCAGCGCCTCGGAAGTTTCCGAAAGAGATTGTGTGTTCACAAGCGCCGCACGATACGCGGTTAGCTCACCTTCCGGCTTCTTCGGAAATTCACGAAAAAGAAAATCCGTTACCACAAGTTCCAGCACGGCATCTCCAAGAAATTCAAGACGCTCATTGTGCTTTGCCGCGGAACGATTCTCATTGAGATACGAGCGGTGCGTGAGTGCCTCAAGAAGAAACTTCGTGTCACGAATCGTAATCCCGAGTTTTTGTGCGTATGCATTGATATCTGTCATAGTAAAATTATTTAAGCGCGATCAACAAGTACCTGCACTCCCGATGTAACGATGGGGAGCATATCATCATAAAAATTAAGGTCAAGGATGTCTTGCATCTTAAACCAACGCGCGTCATCAAGCCCACCGCTTCTCTTCAATGTGATGTCTGCGAAAGAGGCGCAAACAAGAAAGAATGAGACTTGCTTGAGCATCTTTCCTTTTTCCGGATGTGAGGCGACATATTCATTTTTGCCGACAAGATTTTCCACCGCGCCGGAAAGCCCGGTTTCCTCTCTAACCACTCGCATCACCGCATCGGTTGCAGATTCGGATTCCAAGATATGCCCCTTTGAAAGAGTCCAGTGCCCGAACACATCATGCAAAAGAGCCAAATAATATTGCCCTTCATGTTTTGCATATACCAACGCACCCACCAACTGCTCAATTGGTAGTGGGTCTTTTCTTTGGCGATGTTTGCTCGCATCATTTTTCCCCGGCTCACCGATTTCTTTGTATACCGTACCAAGCACTCCGTTTATAAAACGCCCCGATGATTCACCTCCAAAAGTTTTTGCAAGTTCAATCGCCTCATTGATGGCAACCTTCGCCGGAATTTGTTTTCTATCCGAAAATAACAATTCATACAAACCCAGCCGAAGGATATTTCTATCAATAGGAGCTATCTTATCAATTGGCCATCCCGGCGCGGCGTGAGAGATGATTAAATCAATATCACTCTGTTTGGCGAGCACACCGGGGAATAACGTATTCATAAATGGAACATCGGTATCACCTCCGTCATGCTCACGGATATTTCTTTGGAGAATGGCATTTGCTTTATCGTTGGCGGTATCGGTTGTATCCCACTCAAAGAGTGTTTGTAAAACGATGGTACGGGCTAAGTGACGGTTTGCCATATATTTAAAAGAGCTGTTACCCCTTTAGAATAACTACATATGCCATTAAATGCAAGTGCGCACATATGGAAATGTGTACAGAGATTTTTATAGCCCCTCACTGGCACCTCCGTCGCGCAGGGAGGGGCTATAAAACAAAACACCCACATGTCGCCATTAGGGTGTTATAAATCTATCCAGCCAGAGACACACAAAAGTCAATATTCGCTCACACCTCCCTGCCCGCGCGCACATTACGTGCGCGCGGGCAGGCGCGTTTACATCCTTCTTTTTAATCTGCCAAATTTCTGCCGCCGAGAAACAATCTGCGTACCGGGCGCCCATTCGTTGAAGCGATACACATCTTCAACAAATACATCAAACCCTCCTTCAACAAACCTCGCTCTCATAATAAGGACCGTACGACGTACGGAACCAATTGAAAACGCAATAATGTCAAATTTTCCATATGGGATACATACAAAAAGTTCTGCGAGCATTTGTATATATCCCAAAAAATGTGCCGGGCTGATTACTGCAAGCTCAGGAGACATCTCCCTCAGCACAACCCTGTTATCGGCACGCCTTATAATCTGGTGCACGCGCAAGGTTGTTGGCGGAACATAGGCGCCACCCCCAAGATTATACAAGAATTCTTTTTGAAAACATCCCTTCAGTCGTATTTGGATTTCTTTTGTGCTTCTGAAAGAATTCCTGTTGAGAAATATTCCGGAAACACAAACCTCTTTGATGAGCGCCAACGATAGGACCGGGGTCTCCACACCCCAGCGCTCTAAATTATTTCCCGCCAGGTCATCAACATTTTTTTCCATTGCCATGTCAATATCCTTTATGACTTCTGTAGTCATTAACATAATGACCGTTCCGATATGTATCTAAATATATTACACGCCGTAAGTCAAGTGACGCTGTTTAAAAATACAGGCGACTACTGCGTAGTCGCCTGTATTTTCAGATAACAACCCCGTATAAAATCTACACACTGCGACGAGTGCGAGTGATATCGGTTCCGCTTTCATGAGCGCTCTGCTTTTTGAGCTTTGGCGCCTTCTCTTCTATTTGCGCAACCTGCTTGGTCCCCGGGTGACTATATTTTTCCGCCTTGGTACGCTCTTTTTTCACTCGCGGAGCTTTTATGAGTGTGCCACGATATTCGCCCGTTGTTTCGTCCAAGCGATGAGGAAGACGTCTTGCTCCACTTTTTGCATCAACAACTATTTGGGTTGCAGAAAGTGCATGATGAGACCGACGGTTGTGGGTGTGGGATTTCGTATGGCGCATTCGTACTGACATGGAAACACCTTAACACATCAAACAAAAAAAGAAAAGCGGCCGTTTTAGTGGCGCGCTTCTGAATATTCAGTCTTATTTTCGGGCTACACAGTGATGATAATATCACTTGTATCATCACCCGTACCGATACCTCCCCCAGTCTTTCCATTTTTCTTCTTTTCATGTGTACAATTTATTACAAAAACTTCAGCAAGTGATATATCGCACTCGCCGGAGAATTTGAATGCATAACATTCCCCCTTGCGTGTGGGTTCCCACTGCTGTCTTGGGCACGTCTTTCCCCCGGGGAACACCACGCTACCATCCCTTTTTTTACAAAAAGGACAGAGGGTGATATCTTTTGGGGTTGCTCCTTCCACCCGTGCAATGATTTTAGTGGCGGTGGTCATGTCCGACATCGCCACTCCTAAAATTTCCATGCACAAACATTCCTTGCTCATGGCCGTGCCCTCCCATTCATCTGCACACAATGGTATGTCTTCCGTAAAAAATGTCAATAGAAAATAGTCACATAAAATATCTCACGAACCCGGCACCAAAAACACCGAAGATGTGCGGAAATGTGAGTGTAAAAAAACACCGTCCTTACGGGGCCGGTGGATGAAAGAGCTTTTTTTATTTTTTGCGATTCTTCTGTGATTATTTTTTATGTTTGTGTGAGCACATCTGTTATGATGTGCTCAATACTTTCCGGGTCTCCTTCGTCCAAAGCATATCTTGGGCAAAAGAGACTGGCGTCCGGACCAAACGCTTCCGGACACCGAAATCTTTCTTGGCAGATGATGCAAATGGCACCATCCACCATCCCTCCGGCAGTAATAATATCTGCTGCCGTTTTGGGATCCCGTAGGTATCCCAATTTTGAATCTGCTGTTTTTTCTCTCATCTCTATTCCTTTCCTTTTTCCGATTCTTCCCAAGATAAATACTACCCATAGTTTAGTGTTTCGTCAATAGAGAGGTTGGAGAAACCCCCGCCCGCGCTGTCGCGCGGGCGGGGGTTTCAAACCAAACGCTACTCTTTATACTACTCTTTTATCTGTTCACGCACACGTTCAATATATCGTGCTGCCGCTTGCTGACCGCCCAACCCAAATGCCAAACCGATGGCAAGGGAGATGGCAACCACAATACCGGTAAACAATGTCTGCACAAAGCCCGGCGCAACCTGCAGTTGATGCAGTGCCGCAAGAATTGCAAACACCCAAATAGACCATCGCGCCACCGCGCCGAGGAAATTTGCCGATACGAGATGTGCCGCGCGAGCGGAACCCACAACTACACGATGTGCCGCCTCCGCAAGAACAGCGGCAACAAGCAAAATAAGTACGGCAACGATAACCTGTGGCAAGTAACTCAACACCACCTCACGAAGGAAAATATTCACCTGCGTCAGCTGAAGAATGTTAAGAGATGCAATCAAAAAGACCACAATAAAGAACCACTTCACCAAAAGCCCTATAAATCTCCCGGAAGAAAGTTTAAATCCGGCACGCTCAAGAACACGCTCAAGCCCTGCAGCGCGCAATGCCTGATCAAAACGAAGTGCATCAATAATCTGTGCAACAACTCTTCCAACACCGACACCGATAAGCCAACCAATAATGAAAATGATAATGGCAACGATAAGGTTTGGAATATATTGCAACGAACCGGACAGCATGCTCTGAAACGATTGGTTCAAAACATCAGCCCATGTAGTAAATGTCATAATATCAATAAAGGATAAATTATTCTAATAAAGCCGGTACTAACAACCAAGCTTTATATAGTGTAGCAAAAAAACACCCACGCTGTGATGGATGTGTGGATAAATACTTGTACTATGACATCCCTATCTTGTCAAGAATGATACGGTGAGAATAGTCAAACACATCGCGCAACAGCCTGTCATAGACACCGGAGCGATAACGAAAATCAGGAGTTGCAAAAGATGCGTAACGAATCTCTCTTCCCAAATCGGCCTCTATGGTGTGAATCATTGTGGAAAGCATTCGCTCATCCAATTTATCTCCTACAATCAATAAATCTATTTTCGGCTCAACCGCGCCGGAGAAAAGTCCGGTGAGCACCACCAAGCGAAGGGTGCCGGTGCGACGTAAAAGCGTAAGAATATCGCGTGACTCAACCACAGTTGTGTCCCGTACAAATGCGGCAAGTGCATCAACGTATTGATATTGTTTGTTAAGGCGATATTTTACATCATGCCCGCTTCCCTGCCTGCGAATAACACGCGCATGAATAAGCACGGCAAGCTCCTTGCGAACGTTCAGCGGAGTTGTCTTTGTGCGAAAGGATATTTCTTGCGTCGTGTATGCTGTATTCTCATTGAAAAAGAATAGGCGCAGTAATTTCAACCGGGCGGCTGAGCTAAACAATTTTGCAAGTGTGTGCATAATTTTCATATTGTACTAGTTATGGCGTCAGAAACCAAGGCTTTTACAAAATACGTAAAATACTGTAGAAAATACCCCCGCGACGGCGGAGCCGTCGCGGGGGTATTTTATTTTGCACAAACCTGCTTACTTGAAAGTGACTTTCGCACCTGCCGCCTCCATTTTTCCCTTCAGCTCTTCCGCATCTTCTTTCTTCATGTCTTCTTTCAAGACTGAAGGAATACCATCTACGAGATCTTTCGCTTCTTTCAGCCCAAGAGCGAGTGCTTCTTTCACCGCCTTGATAACTGAAATTTTATTTGCGCCCATATCGGATAGCTCAACGGTAACCGTACTCTTTTCCTCTTCACCGCCGGCGGAGCCGGCGCCGGGTGCCGCCACTGCAACTGCCGCCGCCGACACACCGAATTTCTTTTCCAACACCTTCACCAATTCCGAAAGCTCAAGTACGGACATATTTTCAACTTCCTCTACGAGCTTCTTGAATTGTTTCGGTACTGCAACTTCCTCGGAAGAATCTTCTTTGGAATCCTCCTTCGGTGCTTCTTCTTGTTTTTTGTCGGAAGTATCCGGTTCTGAAGGTGCTTGCGCTTGATCTTCTTTTACCTCTTCCTTGGGGGCCTCCGCCTCAACGGCATCCTCCTGTTTTTTTGGTTCATCAGACATAATAATGTAATGTATAAATGTTAAATAAATTTGTATTCTCTTCTACCACTTACGCTTTTGCTGCACGAATTTGGTCAAGTGCAATCACCAACCCCGCAATGGGAGAGTTAATCACATTAACAAACATGCCACGCAATACTGGCATTGATGGAATAATTGAGAGCGATTGCATATACGCCGCATCAACATACGCACCATTAAAAACACCCCCCTCAATAAAAAGAGTGTCTTTCTTTTTCGCGCCCTGCTCTCTTATCGCGCGCGCCGGAGCAATTTCATCCTCATCACTCCATACAACCGCTATTTTCCCCGGAAGTTCCGAGAGCTCACCTTTATAGCCGTGCTCATTTAACGAACGTGCGATAAGTGTTTTCTTCGCGACATAGTAACCGATATTCTCATCACGCAATGCCTTACGAATAGCAGATGTTTCGGAAACCGACAGTCCGAAAAAACGAGCAAATACCACCGTCTTGGCTTCTTTAAGCGCCTCTGAGAGTGTTTGAATGATTTGCTGTTTTTTTGTTTTATTAATTGCCATAATTATTTTAGTACGAGAACGAAAAAAGCCCCTTGACGGGACTTTTGGCATGGAGACTTCGACCTGAGCAACGCCATAGGCGGAACTCATTTCGTCCCTCGGTAGGTCTTATGAGTGCCTACTGTCTTCAGTCCGTACTCAAACACAATACCACAGTCCCTCCCGCGCGCAAAGCGCGCGGGAGGGACTGTGGTCGGGAACTCACAATCACCGCGCAAGCAAGCTTGCGCGGTGATTGTGAGTCAAAATTCTCAAACTTCTCACTTAAAACGAAACGCGTGGAGAATCTGTGTCGCAAGTTCATCATGGTCAACAGAGGATACCATGATTATATAGGCATTATTATGAAAAATCGCCTCAAAGTATGGTCCTATGAGCCCGCTGATCCGCATCCTGCGGAAGTCGTTAGATTGTGGAGACTGTGGAAGTCGGACTTCCACAGTGGTAAAATTCCAGGTAGAAAATTCTACCTGTGTTTCGTTTCAATAGAAACTATATTAAATTTTGGTTCAGTAATGTAAAAAAATACCCTGCCCCCGCACAACTCAGTTTCCTTTAGCTCAGTTACGTCAGGTGTTAAATTTATAAACAGCGAATCATACGGCACCATGCGTTTTACACTATCCCTAACTAACTTCAGTTCAGGGAATTTATTTATTTCACATTTAGTTACTTTTTCTAATATCTCAACTAATTTTTTACCTTTTGCTTGATCAAATTGAGTAAAATGGCATTGGTTCCAATTCAGATACTCAAAACAAAGTATGAATTTTTGTGTTTCTATATTTTTCCCTGCCGGTAGAGTTGTGATCTTTTCAACAATCTTCCACTCATTGGGAGATTTTAATATTTTCGCTATTTTTTCAATTGTTTCAATTTTGGCTGTCTGTACCTTACCAACAATATCTTTTTTAAGCTGGTTCCTCTTCTTTGATTCGCTGTTCATAGTAGGACACAATAGATTCATCAGTAATGGTATTTTGTGATGGGACAGAAGTATTTAGTTCCCCCCTCGCTCTTAGCCAAGGTTCTTCCGAATGAGTTAACATTTCTAGATACTTGCCGTCAAATTTACCATATACACTCCAGACCATATCCAATATCTCTTTTTCAGCATCGTTAATATTTTCAAACTTCTGTGATTCTATTTCCGGGTGAGGTTTAGCAAAATCAAAATCTCTAAAATACTCCCATACCTTAGGGTTGGCAGGACCATGTATCCAAGCCTGAAAATCATCAGGAAATAACTTTTCTCCCTTATTAAAAATAAGATTCCATACTTTCGCATAATACAAAACCTTTTGTAACT
Source organism: uncultured Candidatus Saccharibacteria bacterium (assembly GCA_964518755.1). Taxonomy (GTDB): domain Bacteria; phylum Patescibacteriota; class Minisyncoccia; order Phycocordibacterales; family Phycocordibacteraceae; genus C7867-001. Next base: position 47,772 of record CAZFHH010000002.1, on the reverse strand, counting down.
TAAGTGGTGTGAGAGTCTTAGATGGGTCAACGAGAAATTCCTTCTGACTCTTCATCACAAAGTATTTAGCAACGGTAATAATTTTATCTTCGGTGGTCATATTCTTTATTTAATTATACAAAAAATATCACATGGGTATTTATTTAACGACATGAGATGTGGATAACTGCTATTCACCTAATACTACCAAAATATAAGCTGAGGTAAAGGGTACATGGGAGGGCTAACAGTCCCGCGCGAGTTTGCAGAGCAAACTCGCGCGGGACTGAGTGGCTAAAGGCATTGCGACTTCTCACTCAAAACGAAACGCGTGGAGAATCTGTGTCGCAAGTTCATCATGGTCAACAGAGGATACCATGATTATATAGGCATTATTATGAAAAATCGCCTCAAAGTATGGTCCTATGAGCCCGCTAATCGGCTTATAGGTATCCATGGTAATGGTGTGGTTTGCGATATGCACGCCACGTGACGCATCCTTATATTCATTTTGCAAAGAGTCAAAAAGTTTGCTTGAGTATGGATACACGGTAAATTGTACTTTTCGTAATTGAGCACGCACTGTTTGCCCCACGGCGCCCTTGGGCGCTGTGTATTGTGCATCATATACCTTAAACATTTCCAGTGCCTTTCTATCTCCATAAGACGCCGGGTTGATTTGCACAACACTCAAGCCTGCCGGATACTGAAATGAAAAACCATACCTGGTGTTTGTATAGGTCTTTAAGGTTGAAGGATTTGAAACGGTAGTCTGAGTACTCACTCCCACATTATGAGCTCTTTCGCCTGCAATTATGAGTGACTGTAAAAGAAAAAATAATATGATAGCAAAAGGAATGCCTATCAATATTATTACTATCCACCAATTATGAACTTTTGACACAGGCGCGAGTGGCGGATTGCCACTCTCTACCAATTTTTTATATTTTGAAAATCTCAAAACCAAATACAGAGGAAACGCAATAATCCAAAAAAGAAAAACAAGGGTTGACCAAACGGCAGGGTTTACATCAACACCCATCCTTCTAAAGTTTTTTGCATCTTTGCGAACCCACAAAGCTGAAAAAATTGTAAGTGCTAAATACAGTATGATTGGCATTTCTTCATATTTCTATTTTGTAAAAGTTTTCCCGGATGAATTAGCACAAAATTGTGAGCCGGTGCTAAGTGTCGCGCAAAAAGTATAGGTGCTTCCCGTGCTTTGATAGGTGTAGTGTGCACCACTCTCTTGCAAATGTTTCAGTAGTATGGCAATGGTCGGGTCGGCTTGTGCAGCTTTAGTAAGTGATACCGGATAAGTACCGGGAGCGACCCCTCCATCAATCTCCAGTTGCAGTTGCATTGTGGACACATCACTCTTGATTGTGCCGTCGTTCCCTATCTGTCGTGCATGATGAAGTGAGCTTGAAATAATCGGCGGTAACATTAAGAATGCAATAACCGCTACGACACCAACTATGGCATACGGTACGAATGCTTTGTGTACTTTTGGTGGAGATTCTGGAATAACAGGCACCTGCAAACGCACATTTTCATATAGGAAATATACTGTTGCGAGTGCGAATGGCATGAAAAATAACATACTCGCAATCATTACCACAATACCTGATACCATCGGAATAAAAAACAAAATAAGTGTAAACACAAATTTGAATACCCACATGCCAAATCCGATAACGAAAAATATTCCCCACGCACGCCCATATATTTTCCAGAAACGACCACGCACCAGTTCCCTGCTTGCCATAAGTGCATGGATACCGCGCAGTGACTCCGTCAAAAATACCCACCCGGAAAAAATAAACCAAGTACCAAATAATGATGCAAATATTGCAAGAGATACCACAAGGTATATGCCTGGAATTATAAGCGCGACGGGCGAGAGGAATCCCAGAAGCGCAAGCAGTGCTCCCGGCAATATGGAAAAAATAAATATACCTCCCGAGCTTACAAGTACTACAATAATTGAAAGCCACAAGAAAGACCACACGAGCGAACGGGCGCTACCAAACGCCGTGACAAAAGTGACTTCTTCTTTGTGCCCACGAATGGCTTGCATGCCAGCCAATGTGATCCAAAATAAAAGCCACACCATCACCGCCACAATCAGAAGCGTGATTATTGCAAAAACAAATGTAATTATCACTGATGGGTGTACAAGAAGGATTATGCCCAATACGACACTTCCAATAATCAGACCACCAAAGAAAAGCGAAAGCAAAAACCGCATTGCTCCAATGCCGACCAACACGCCCAGCCGCTCTTTGTAAATAGCAAAACCGCCTTTTAATAAGGCGAAAACACCGGGAAGCTTGTTTGGGGAGACGGTGGCGCCGAAGGCGCCACCGTCTGCTGTTCTTGCGGTGTCTGTGGATGTCGCTGACATGGTGATTGGAGCCGAGTACGTTTCAGCCGGGTTTGTGTCAGGCACAATTGGAGTTTGGGCGGACTGTTCAGCCACCCCCGTCGGTTGCGCCGCCGGCGCAACCGACGGGAACTGCGGACTTCCTTGCGCAATACCAAACGCTGCATCCACATCCTCCTGCTTCCATCCGGCGACAAGAAGCTCCTTCACGATATCATCGTGAAGCATATTTTGCGCAAGTCGTTGTTTTATATGAGAAACCAGTTGGTCATTCATAGATACTTACAGTGTAGCAAATAATACATTAAACAAACGAAAGTTATCCCCATCGCTCCATTTTTGTAAAACCCCGCCTTACATACAAATTACACCACATTTTTAAGAAAACAAAGGGGTCAGACCCCTTTTAAGTGTATTTGGCTACAGTGTGAATTAAAATGATGGCGATGATTATGATTACGGTAAAGCCACTGACATATTTTATGAAATCCAATACATACGAAGAAAGAGGTAGCTTATTGTTCGCCGGCAATGGTGGTGTGGGCGTATCGATGTTTTGTATATCGTCTGACATGGTTTTATATAGTATACATTATATCTTAGATTCAAGGGTTGCGATACGTTCATCAATCGCTTTTTGCTGTTGTGCGGGCACGTTTGCGCGCACAATTTTCCAATCGGAAATCGCATCTTTGTTGCGCCCTATGGAGGCGAGCCATTGTGCCTCTGTAATAAGCACATTTGCGTTGTTGTTGGTTGCCTTGCGCGCATGCGCAAACACTGCGGGAGTTGTCGTTGTGCGCGCTTCATACTGCGCGAGAAACTTAAGATACAATACCCAAAATAAAGAGACCTCCGGCTGTCGCGCGACACTCTGCGCATAGGCATTTTGCGCGGTATGAAGTGCACCGATGCGCGCCATGAGCGAGCCGATGTTACTCATCGCCACACCCCGGCTTGGCGAGAGCGACGCTGCGGTGTGATAATTTTCATATGCTTGCTTGCCCTTGTTAAGGATTTCGTATTCTTGCCCGAGCTGAAGATAGATATCGTAATCGGGATATTTTCCTTTATGAAGCTCACTTGTAAGTGAGCTGATTTCCTTCTTGGCTTTTTCAATGACTGACGCTGGTGCTGTGCCCGAAAGCTCCCATGAAAAATTAATGTCGCGCGGATCAATTGAGAATGACTTCACAGCCCCTGTGGCGGTGCTTCGCACCGCCACAGGGGCTGTGACTGATGAAGTGGTTGCAACAGACGATGTCCCCGCCGAAGATTTCACCGTAGAAGTTGCTGTCGCCGAAAAACCGCGCACCGCAAAGCCCTCACCAAAACCTGAAGGCAAATGAAATGCGAAAATAATAATCACAACCCCCACAACAACGTATATTCCTCCGGTTATTTTATTTTTTGATATGCGCATATGGTGATATCATAGCATAACCCCCGCGTGGACGAAGTCCACGCGGGGGTTATCATTTTCTCTACACCAAACTACTAATTATCTCCCTCCTTGTGACCGTTATCGCCCTGATCTTGCTTGCCTGAAGTCGACGAAGTGGTGTTGCCAAACGATCCGTTACTAAAACCAAAAGTTGTAATGTTGCTGTCTTCTGAAGGCTCACCTAGACCACTTCTATAATCGTCACCGCTAACTGATCCCCGACCAAAATTACCTGCCGAAGTAGTAATGCCCTTGTCCATGCGCTCTCTCATATCGCCACGCCCTCCTCGATTATCATTTCGCTCGCCCTCACACTCCCCAACACTATCACCGCGTCTTACATGGAAGAAAAGTGCCCTGCGTGCGATGCGTTCGGAAACCATCATGCCGGAATTCCCTGCGCGATGACATATCATCACCATACGATTTGTGCTTGTAGCGCTTCCTCGCTCACTCTCCACCTCGCGCAAGAAATTCATCGGAATGGTACTTGTTGCACGCTTAAGGAATGAGTTTAAGAGCATGCGAGTTTCCGGACCGACTTGACCCACCGGAGAAATACCATGGTTTTCTTGAAACTTTTTTACTGCTGCCTCCGTCAAGCGCCCATAATATCCGGTAACAAGACCCTGCGGATAAATTGAAGGGTCGCTTGCAAGAAGTTTTTGCAAAACTCTCACACCCTTCCCTCTTGAACCAACACGCATTTGGGTACGAAGAGCGGCAAAAGATTTTGCGATCGTTTTTTGCACAGTTTTAATTTGTGTAATTTGCACCTGCAGTGCTTTTATTTGTTGTAATAGTTGCGCGATTTGCGCCTGAAGTGTTGCTTGTATACTGGAAACCGATTGGGACACAGAAGTCGCTGTCACCGCTGCGGTTCCTGTTGTTTGCGCAAAAACCACAGGAACTGCAAATGGCATCGCGGCCAAAAGCACGCCGACAACCGTTGTTGTAATAATTTTCATATAAGAATGTTTATAATTAAAAGTGATGAATAAATGAAATAAGAATTTCCGCACCCTCTGCAAACGCGCCAACAACATCTCTATCGCACGCCTGATATATAGCATAACATACGCACACAATGGGCACGCGCATCAGTGGTGGATACCGAGCTTGGCAAGACGGGGATGTACCTGCTGTTAAACAGCAGGTACATCCCCGTCTTGCCCTCCTAAAATTAACCTTAAACAACTATTACCTCCATGCGCGAGATGCCCATAGCCATTTCATGCGTAATATTTTTTCTATAATATTTGGAAACCGGCGATACGAATAATAGAGATCAGTCGAAACTGCGACTTCTTTTGCCGTAGCTGGGATTATGAGTGGACCCAACTGCCTTAAAAAAACATCATTGCGCTTCTCGAAACCTATTTCGCCCAAGTGAAAAAGCGGGTACGCCTCGGGAGTATATTCGTAGTGTCCGTGTACTGCACCATCAGCGAATACACGCAGATGATATTGATGTTTGAAACCATCTGTAATGCGCAACCCAACAAGCTCGTCGCTGTCACGCCAAGCTATAAAATGATTGCCGTACCCCTTTTTAACAAGCTCACGGATGAAACCCTCCAAAGAAATATTCTCAGCGATACTGCCCAATAAAAAAGGTTGGCGGCCGCTGTGTGGAATGACTCCAAGCTCCGTAAAAATATCACGAACATATGGATAAAGTGGTGTAAGAGCACGCCAAAATATATATTTCGTACGGTTTAAGAGTGATTGCGGATACACCATCTTTGATGGTGGTATACATTTTGCCAACGCCCGCCGAGTTTTATGTAAAGATTGTTGCACGATTAAAGTATACATATATACTATATCTGGCAATTGTGTACGATGCAAATAAATTACAGTGGATTACTTACAATCCACTGTAATTTATTGATGTCTATTTATTACACCACAGAAAAAATAAAACGACCCGCCCCACAAATGACGGGGGCAAAAAGCCTGAGGCGGTAATGGGGTCAGGAGCCATTAATAATTTTAATAAACCGCTACCTGTACCGCTTGTGTTTCTTTACTTTAGAACCGGGATTAGATTTGTTATTTTCTGTTTCAGTTATTTCCACTTTCCCATTTGCGCAGTCAAGCACAAAAGTTTTCCCCAGCTCTTTCAGTAATTTGGTTCCAATTAGAATTGTGCCTTCGGGCTGTATATCAATTGTCGTATTTACCGATTTCCCATCAACACATATTGAACCTACGCAAACGAAATATGAGGATGATTTTCCATTAGCAAGGGTGCTTGATTGTATACCTATCAGAATTAAACCAAGAGGGAAAGCTATGGTGTAGGGAAGATTAGGTATCCATTAAATCCTGAATCAACCAGGGCCTCTATCTTTTTTGAATGTCCTGTAGCACCAGTGATTTCAATTTCAATCTTCGGCTGGTCGTTATCAAATGTCCCAAGCATATTCCTTTTCAGTGTAGTTAATGGATGGAATAGCGTCATTGCCAATCTGTACTATATAAAACAATTTCTCTCCATATTTTTTTCTTGCTTTTTCAACCGCAACCAGCCTGTCCGCATCTATTTCATATTTTCTCTCACTAACGTCAATAACTACATATTCTCCCATGTGATTTCGCTCAAGATTCGTCTTCAGTTCTTCAACATAAAACTTTTGACCCATTTTTGTTATTTCTTCCAAAGATAGATTATTTATCATATATTTTAGTATACCCCCCCCTGATCTCTTTTTTGCAAAGAATGCGCACCATGGCAAAGTTAATGGGGTCAGGAGCCATTAACAGTAAATATCGGACATCTAAATATCGGACATCGGATGTCCGATATTTTTCCCAACAGTATATGGAAAGCCCGACCTTTCGTGAAATAAATAAATGGCTCCTGACCCCATTAACCACGTTTGTATCCACGCCCAATAACAGCGAAGTACACAAAACCACCCCTTCGGGGTGGTTTTGTGTAGCAAAAAGAAAGAACCCCCGTGAGGGGGTTCTTTCTTTTTGCTAGACCAATTTTCTAGCCGGAGTTCCGAAGAACTTTTTCAAGCTGTTAAAGTTTAACTTCAACAGAAAGAATCTTTCTTATGGATTATGAGTGTGTGTAACTGTAAGTTCCATCAATCATGTCCTTAAGAAGGTAACCGTTTGTCCAGTCAGATGAATTTACTGAGTGTGGAATCGTTGAGTCATCAGACCATGTATAGCTACCAGTACCAGCGGCGGAAGAATACGCCGTACCATTTGTTGCATACGCTGCATCTGCCGGAGCAAAATTCACACTGATGCTTGCACCTGCTGCCCAGCCACTAATGGTTCCCGCGCGAAGCGTGAACGTCTTTGTGCTGTCGGCGCCAACTTCAATCGGCGTAGCAGGAACAAATGAAAGGACACCACTGGCATTTACAACTGGTGTTGTTGATGCCACTACCGCTACCGCTGAACCACTCGTTACGTCATAAAGCGTAAAGCCTGTTGCCGTAAAAGGAGAGGTTGTCGAGATAGAAGATGTTGCAATCTTAAACGATAGCTTGTCAACACTCACCTGACCTGCAGAGTCCGCAGAAACTGTGAACTTGTAAAGGTCTTGGCCCGCAGGATTTATGGAAGACGCGAAGCTTGAGCCGGCGAATGTCGGGATTGTCTTGCGAAGAACCATTTCTCCATACGATCCATTTACACTGTTTACAGCAGATGAAATCGTGGTGGTCTGATTTCCTGCTGAGTCAGTTGCCTGGAATCCAGTTGTAGCAAGCGTTGTAGATATCTTAGTTCCAGAGGTTGCACCAGCTGAAATAGTTGGTGTTTTAACAGAAACGTTCAAGTCAGCCGTGCCGTTTTGTGGTACGTACATTGTAAGACCTGAGAATGTCGCCGTTGTTCCCTGAAGATACGCTACCGCAGTTGCCGTTCCTGTCTTTGTCGGGTAACTAACATTCACACTGTCAACCGCGCTTGCAGCAGGAACTGTAAGCTCAAGTTTCTGAACTGTATATGGTGTGTTCTGTGCAGTGAACTGATAGTCCGCTACAGGAACACCCGCTGTACCTGCAATCACATTTGCCTTGGAAGGATTACTTGCTCCAAGAGCGACCGTAAGACTTCCTGAGCCAACAGTAATGGTTTGCAATGCTTGAGAGCCGGAAACACTCACAGAATTGTTAGTAACCAATCCTGTTCCGGATGTTGCAGTTTGAACTGTTGCAGCAATTGCAGTAGTCGCTGAAGACGTAATGTTTCCATAGACATCAACAACCTTCGTACCTGACGCAGGAATCGTAAAGTTCGTTGAGAACGTATTTCCTGTTGCCGATGGCGTGTTAATGGTTGAGCCAATCTGTGCTCCAGTGTTGTGATCCTTGAGCATCAAGTTTGTAACTCCACCATTTCCTGCCAAATCAAGTGCGATTGTGTTGACATTTACCCCCTCGGTTGAACCCGCTGAAAGCGTGAAGGATCCGAGAAGTGCATCACTTGTCCCCGGAAGCATGGTTTGATTTCCATAACCGGAGAATGATGACACACCGATTGTCGCTGCAGATACAGTCAAGCTATTCCCTGTGATGTTCGCTGATGGAACATTCGTGGAATTAAGTGATGACTGACCTTGTGCGTTTGACACACTTCCCTTCAGTCCTACCTGGATAGTACCTGTAATATTCGTTGACGTTGATGTTTTGGTATCTGCATAGACATCAACAGATATAGTCTTGCCTGCAGGAATGATAAGTGATGAGCCGAGGTTAAAGTCGGTTGCATTTGCCACCCCTTCACCGACGTTTTTTGTTGAACCAATCTGTACACCATTTACCATAATCTTACCGTTGGAAAGACCACCGGCATTTGGTGATGTTACCGCGTACACGTAAAGGTCATTCACTTTTACCGCCTCACCGGAAGCAAGCAAGTTAAAAGATGCAAGTTTTACGTTTGTTGCTCCAACTGGAAGATCATTTGTTGGTGAGACAGATGCCTTGTTTACAGATACGCCACTGGTTGCACTCACTGATGCAACAGTCTGAACTCCAGAGCTTACTGCTGAGAAGCTATTACCTGACACAGTCGGAACAACCGGCTGACCAAGTTGCGTGTCTACAAACATTGAGGCTGATGTACGCTGCAACGACAACTCAAATGTTCGGCTGGAACCACCAACAACATTTGCCACAACCTTGATGATGTGGTTAGACGTTGAAAGAGTTACCGGATTTGCCGAAAGATTAAATGTTATTGTGCGACTTGTTCCAAGATTTGCAAGTGAGTTTCCGACTTGCGTACCATCCACATAAAGGCGGATGTTTTGCAAGGCGTTGCTACTTACCGAGCCCAAGTTTGTGAACGTCAATGATTCAAGCTTCACAGGATTGGTGGAAACTGAAACACTGTTTTGCCATACGACATAGTCGCTGGTTGGGTTCACACTTCCGTTTGTCGTAGGAAGTGTTGTTCCTGAGAAGTCTACCGTTGCCAATGTTGCTGAAGAAATCGCTTGCAGACCACTTATAATCGGAAGCGAAACACTTGAATCAAGCGTACCGTTTGAACCGACCGCTGTGAGCTCTACACCGATCTGCTGACCAGCAGTATTCCCCGCGATATCAGAACGCACCGTTACCGTGTAACTTCCACCTGCAGGTACCGTAAAGATTCCTGCTGTGTTGTTAAACGAGAATTGTGAGTTCGTAACACCCGCTGAATCGGTGATCGGCGTTACTCCGTTATAGAGGTATACATTTGTCATTGTTGAGTCATTGGAAACACCAACGCGCTTGAATGACAAACTGTTTACCGCTACGGCAGAGGATGTTGGGTTGGTGAATGTGAATTCAGCCAAGTTTGCAATTCCCTGTCCTTGAACGATTGCTGTTTTACTTGGAGACGTCGCAGCAAGCGCTACCTGCAGACCGTTGCCGGTTGCTACCGTCCCGGTTGTGCCGGTGGTACTTGTAGTTCCGGTTGTGCTTGTTGTGCCGGTGTTGGTTGCTGTTGCCGCTGTCAAACTCGCGTATTCAGCGCGAGAGAGCGGACCGAAGTAACCGACTGCCGGAGTGACGCCATTGGCTGCTTGCCATGCGGCGACCGCCTTTCGTGTTACGGGACCGAAGTATCCGGTTGATCCACCCGCATAGGTGAAGTAACCGCCCGTAGTCAGATAATTCTGCAAAGCGGTAACGTCAGCGCCTTTACTTCCGATAGTAAGATTTCTTGTGAAAGTATAGGCTGTGCTTGTGTTACTTGTGCTTGCAGATGAAGAACTTCCTTGCACAGTACTGAGCTGTGCTTGGAGTGATTGAATCGTTGCCATGAGTGACGAGATTTGCGCTTGGAGCTGTGCTGTCGTTTCCGCTTTTGCCGCAGGGGCAAATGCAAACGCCATTGAAGCTACCATCGCGATTCCCGCAACTGCCGCTACAACTTTTACAACCATATTGTTAGTTACTGAAGTAGTCATATGTTTTGTTAAGTTTTTAGACCGTGTGTGCGACACCGATAATTGTTAAAGGTATTAATGTGGTGCGCATACACAGATTTATTTACATTGGTAATACATTGTTTTCACAATGTGTTTTGTGTTGTGTTTTGTTTCTGATGTTTCCATTCACTAATCCCACAGAGAGCGAATCGATCTGCTTTCCATGGGTTAGCTGGTAAGGTTTCCATCCGTGCCGTCATGCAATCGTTGTTGAAGTATCTTTTCACACTGCCTCTGTTGATAAGGTAACCACGTCTTGCGCGATAACAGAAAAACCGCACGGTATCCTTGTGTACGCATAAAAGAATGTGACATATATAATGCTACATTCACGAATGCTATCCAAGGACCGTTAAGACGCGTTTTGCAACCGGTCTAAAGTTGCTATATAAAATGTATCGCACACTCTTTCGCGGGCGACGAAATATGTTGTGTGCAATACTCTTTTGTTTTGTTAAAGACCACCCCCCTGTAGAAATTTCTTTACGCCCGCATCTTTCCACCAGGGACTAATATATAGTATAGCGGTAAGTGACATAAATGAAAAACCTCTGCAAGGTAACACATGTGGATAACGAGCCCCACACACCAAAATGCACAAAAAAACCGTTTTACGGTCTATCTGTGTGTGTATGGTGTGTGCGCCTCAAGCATCGTCATCACTGTCGTTAAGTGTATCAAAATATGATGATATGGTCAATTGATTGGAGGGGGAGGGGGGGGGTACAAATCTTGGGCAGCTGACAATGTGCATTTAGTTAAAACGCAAGTATGGTAGTGCATACATAAAGGACATTTTAGGACGTGTTGGTTTGATGGAAACGAATACTCATACACATTGCATTTTCGGTGATAGATTTCCGTATTGATAACTTGCCCGGGCGCCGGTATAAACACGCTCCGCGCCGTTACCGGCGCGGAGCGTGTTTTGGTTTAATCAATTCCCTATTGTGCCAAAGCGTATGATGTCCATCTGCGATTGCCGGTACGAATCAAAATCCCCTTTGAAACAAAATTGGCAAGCTCGCGCTGAATTGTTTTCTCGCTTACGTCACGAATGGCGATTGATATGTCCTTTATGTAAACATGTCCTTTAGCACGTATTATTGAAAGTATTGCCTCTTTTCGGCTGTCCTTTATATTACCCTGTCCTTTTGGAATACTTTTCGTGCTCGTGCGTACGCGCGAAGGCGCGTGTGAGGTAACACGCTCAGCGCCGGAGCGTGCCAAGGCAGAGGAAGATGATTTTTTCAGCAACTGCGCGAAAGACTGCTCCTCTTCCAGAGAGATATTCGGCTCTTCATATGTGGCGACTTCCTGCAAAAGCATTTGCGCCTCGCGCTCTATTAGTTCCGCATTCATTACCGAAAGCATTCCGCTTGTGCGAGCGATTGACAACACACTTGAAAGCGCCAAAAGTTCGCGAGCTAACGCATCCTTGGAAGAAGCGGAAAAAAGTATTGCCGTATCAATCATGCCAATGGCGATTGTGTCGGCACGGTCGCGCAGGGCGGGGGCACTTTGAAATGCCGGGGTGATGAGATGGATTGCTTTGGCAAGACGCTCCGCTTTTTTGTAAATAAATACCCGCCGTATGTCCTTATCAAATATGCCTGAAAATATATCTTTCTTTAGAACAAAATCATTAAACTCTGAACGCGTGGAGAGGGTGTTGTCTTGTTGTCCTTTATACTGTCTTTTATAGTTCATAAAGATATTTCATGCGTACGTGTCCATTATTGTATGTCCTTAAGACGAAGAATGCAAGGTATATCACCTGTGTGCAGGCGTTGCCTGCGCACAGGTGATACTTGCCAACCAAAAAAGTGGCGCTAACGGGTATAACGGTGTTAAAATAGAGAAAATGATATATTATGGCGCGTAAGAAAAAGAGTAAGCGAGCTCGCTCAATAAGCGATTACGAAGATGCTATCAATTGGGTGTCTGCGGTTGTGCTTATCGCCATTGGAGTGGTGCTTTTTCTTGGGGCGGTTGGAGCATCCGGACCAATCGGTTCAGCGGCATTTATTGCTTCTTACGGAGCAATTGGGCTTGGTGCATTTATATTGCCATTTGCCATTATCATGCTCGGCATATACGCCGGTTTCAAAAAACCGGTTATCACTCCGATGGTCGCAGGCGGGTCAACCCTACTTCTCGCTTCGGTACTTTCGTTTGCCGGACTTTTTTCTTCATCAGCGCTCGGCGGACAATTTGGCACGCTTATAGGAGGTTCGCTTGAAACATTTTTTGGTTTTTGGGGAGCACTTATTCTCCTGCTTGCGCTGGTACTTATCGCACTTGCCGCTGTCATTGATGTGGAGATGTTGTTTGCAAGCACGCTGACTCTCTTCTCATATATATATAGGACCGTGCGTGCGAAAATAAAATACCCTCACGAAGGAAGAGAATATGGCAACGAGGAGGATGACGTGGAAGATGACAAGCGCGAAGAAGATGAGGAGGCGGACTACGAAAATGAAGACACCGATGAGGAAGAGGGCGCAGACGAAGAGGATACAAAAAAAATCAACACGGAACGTGAGCCTACCATAAACAGGTTTGACCAAAACTCACTTATTCGCGCAGACGGAAGCTCTACAAATGCGATTGTTAATTTTGATGCGACATACAACCCGCCGGACATACACATACTTGAAAACGACAAAGGAAAGCCAGGCGTCGGGGATATCAAGGCAAATGCGAATATAATAAAACGCACATTCCAAAATTTTGGCATCTCGGTTGAAATGGATGAGGTGTCGGTTGGTCCGACCGTAACGCGTTACGCATTTAAACCGGCGGAAGGGGTGCGCCTTTCAAAAATTATCTCGTTGCAAAACAATTTGGAACTTGCGCTTGCAGCACATCCGGTTCGCATTGAAGCCCCAATTCCCGGGAAATCACTTGTTGGTATTGAGGTACCAAATACACTCAAGGCAACCGTCGGGCTTTGCGGTCTGCTTACCGCTTCAAAATGGCAAGAAAGTAACAAACCGCTTTTGGTGGCACTTGGACGCGACATTGCCGGCGCCCCACATTATATAAATCTCGCCAAGGCTCCTCACGTACTTGTTGCCGGGGCCACGGGCTCGGGAAAGTCAGTAGCAATCCATGCAATTGTCACTTCCCTGCTATACAGAAACGGGCCAAACCAATTGCGCTTCATTATGGTTGACCCGAAGCGCGTGGAGCTCACACTATATAACGGTATCCCCCACCTGCTTACGCCCGTCATTACCGATGCAAAGAAAACAATCGTTGCATTGAAGTGGGCGGGGAAAGAAATGGAGCGCCGTTACAATATACTGGAATCCGAACATGTGCGCGACGTGGAATCATACCATCAAACAATTTTGGAGCCTGCGCGCAAACGAAATGAGGAGGAAAAACAAAAAGGTGTGCCGGAAGACAATCGCACGAACATACCAGAGGCGATGCCCTACATTGTAATTGTCATTGATGAGCTCGCAGACATTATGCAAAGCTATCCGCGCGAACTTGAGGCATCAGTTGTGCGCTTGGCGCAAATGAGCCGTGCCGTTGGTATACATTTGATTCTTTCCACACAGCGACCGTCGGTGAACGTTATTACCGGACTCATCAAAGCAAACGTGCCGACGCGCATGGCACTTCAAGTTGCCTCGCAAATTGATTCGCGCACTATTCTTGACAGTGCGGGGGCAGAGATGTTGCTTGGCTCAGGCGACATGCTCTATCTTTCAGCAGACATGCAAAAACCGGTACGTATTCAAATGGCATTTATAAGCGAAACAGAAGTAAAAAAGACCGTGCAGTATATTAAAAAGCATAACTCCGGCGATTTGGTTTCTCTGGAGCTGTCTGAAAATGGGAAAAGCAGTACCGAACCGAATGATGCAATACTTCTTGCCAATGAGGAGGATGATGTGGAAGATGATCTCTACGGCGAAGCAAGAACTGCGATTGAAGAGGCCGGGAGAGCGTCCACTTCATATTTGCAACGTAAGCTACGTATCGGTTATTCGCGTGCGGCGCGACTCATGGACATACTTGAAGAGAAAGGCATCATCGGCGAGGCAGACGGCTCACGCCCGCGACAGATATTGTCACAAACCGAGAACAGTGCAAGTGCCGATGCTGACAATACCCTCTCCGATGACGATGAGGAAAAAGATGAGATATGACGTTCTCACTGTTTAGAACATTTTTTCTTGTGGTGGTGGTTTCCGCAATTGTATATGGTTTTTGGGAGGGACACGCGCTTATTGAAGGCCCCGGGCTTTCTTTGATTTCGCCTGTGCAAGGTGCGGTTACCGGAAACGGTTTTGTAACCGTTTCCGGTAAGGTGGCACGCGTGAACGCACTTGCCATAAATGGGCTTGCAGTGCTCCCCAATGAAGATGGCTCCTTCAAAAGAACCTTCGTATTTGCGCGGGGGGAGGATATACTGCAAGTAACGGTTACCGACCGCTTTGGGCGCTCCGTTACAAAGACACGGGATATTATTTCAAAATAATAACAAACAGCTCGCCTGTATATAATTTATGCCATTTAAAAAATCAAAACCAAAGGTTCTTAAAAACACCGCCCCGCCGGGGCAAAGTGCGGAAGAAAAAAACAGCGCCATAGAATTGGCGCTCAAAGAAATCCGTATGAAATTCGGTGATGAAGCGATTATGACCTATGGCTCCAGAAAACCGTCTGCAATACCATTTGTCCCAACCGGCTCCATAGGGCTTGATAACGCGCTTGGAGTTGGCGGACTCCCGCGCGGAAGAATTATTGAGATATTCGGACCGGAATCTTCCGGGAAAACAACGCTTGCGCTTCACTCTCTTGCCGAGGCGCAAAAGAAAGGTGGCATTTGTGCTTTTGTTGATGCTGAACACGCACTTGACCCGGAGTATGCGCGACGCATCGGTGTAAAACTTTCGGAGCTTCTTATATCACAGCCGGACACGGGCGAACAAGCGCTTGAGATTGTAGAATCATTGGTGCGAAGTGGGAATGTAGACACCATTGTGATTGACTCCGTTGCGGCGCTTACTCCGCGAGATGAAATAGAGGGCGATATGGGAGCAACTCATGTTGGCAAGCAAGCACGCCTCATGAGCCAAGCGTTGCGCAAGCTCACCGCCATTACGGCAAAAAGTAAAACGATCGTCATTTTTATAAATCAAATACGTATGCAGATAGGAGTGATGTTTGGCAATCCGGAAACCACTCCCGGCGGGAAAGCATTAAAGTTTTACACAAGCGTACGTCTTGATATTCGCCGTATCGCACAAATCAAAAAGGGCGATGAGGTGGTTGGTGGGCGCGTAAGAGTGAAAGTGGTGAAAAATAAAGTGGCAGCGCCATTTAAGACCACCGAGTTCGACTTGCTTTATAATGAGGGCATCAGTCGCGAGGGAGAGCTCTTGGCACTTGGAGAAAAGTACGACATCGTAAGCAAGTCCGGAGCAAGCTACCGCTTTGGTGAGATCCCTCTTGGGCGCGGTTACGATGCTTCACGAACGTTCTTGCGCGACAATCCGAAAGTGGCCACGGATTTGCTCAAGCAAATCCGTGCGAAACTTGATACGGTATAAACTACACGGCACTTGTAAAACGTCGCTCGTGGAAGACGGATGTGGCGGTGTACATAAAATAGCCGGCAGCGCCAAGCAGTGCGACAACTGATGCCTGCGTAATAAACTTTGTGTGTTCAAACGCGGAAACCAGGAATTGCTCCGGAGCAATTCCGTTGGTGAAGCGTGGCATATTTGACCATACGTCTCCCACATGCACTACGTGCGTTACGGCACCAAGTGCAACCACCGCGACAAGTATCGAAAGTGCGGTTGTATTGAAAATCAGACCCAGAACATAGATGATTTGCACGCGACGCATAACAATTTTATGGATTGGTGAAGGCATAATAAATATATTATTTAAAAGTTTTCGTAAACATTTTCTTCGCACGATGTACTCGCGTCTTAATTGCCGAGACGGTTACCCCCTCTCTGCGCGCCATTTCTTTTTGTGTATACCCTTCTAAAAACTGAAGGCGCAACGCTCTTGCGGCGGTTTCAGGAAGTTGCGCAAGTGCACGAAGCACTTCATCACGAACGGTTAGTGTTGCAAGCATGTCGTCGCCATCCGGAAGCGCTTCGTACTGCTCAACCATAAGCGGGGCAGTTGCACTGTTGGTGCGCTTGAGTTTTTGATACCGCGTAAACGCAACTCTGTTGAGAATGGCGTATGCCCACGATGAAAAACGCGCACCATTTTGTTGTTTATATTTGTTAGCGAAAAGATATATTCGCGTAAAAGTATCTTGTACAACCTCTTGCGCATCTTCGTGCACTTTTACAACCGCGCGCGCCTTACGATAAAACGGTTTTTCATATCGCTCAACCAGTATGGCAAACATGTCCGGATGTTGCGCAGAAATCCGTAACACCTCTTCATCAGAGATAGGCACCACATACCGTTGTGAATTTGAAATACTCATTCTTTGTGTTATCATAATGCCATAGTAAGCCGTATCCGGCACCCTTTATAACTGCACATACCTAAAAAAAGTTACTATGGCAATTCTTTCCTATAATGAAATAACGCAAAAAAAGATTATTGTCTTCAATGGTGAGCCCTATAAAGTCCTTTCCTCAAGGGTTTTCCGTATGCAAATGAGGAAGCCGGTTAATCAAACAAAGTTACGACATTTGGTATCAGGCAGGGTAATTGAAAATTCATTTCACCAAAACGAAACCGCGTCAGAAGCGGATATCGAACAAAAGGATGCTATATATCTTTACACAAATCGCGGAGAATCATGGTTTACAGAAAGCATCAATAAGAAAAACCGCTTCTCTTTTCCGAAAGACCTTGTGCACGACAGTGTACAGTGGCTTGAACAAAATGCACCTGTCACCGTTTTGTTTTATGATGAGAAACCGATTTCCATTAATCTGCCGGCAAAGGTTGAGATTACCGTGACCGACGCCCCTCCCGCCATCAAGGGGAATACAGCCACGGGAGGCACAAAACAAATAACCCTAGCTTCCGGCACAAATATAAATGTGCCACTTTTTGTAAATGAAGGAGATATTGTTCGTGTCAATACAGACACCGGCGAATATGTAGAGCGCATTGCGAAAAAATAGACCTCCTGTTATACTTATATATGGATGGGACCCTGGGCGGAGGAGTGAGAAGTGCATACCTCCGCCTTTGAGGAGTCCCCTTATTGAGACCCTCATTGCGGGGTCTTTCTTATTTCTATACAGTGAATAACCCCGGCAAAGTCAGACATTGAATGTCTGACTTTGCCGGGGTTATTTTATATTCTACAAAAGGCTTAAGCATAGCAGCCCGGGAAATTTTGGACATTGGAGGATGTCCAAAATTTCCCGGGCTGTGGTTTTGCACATGGTAAACAAATAGGCGGTTGTAAAAATTAACCTGTCTGCTACCATTGAAACAGACACTGTAGTACCACCACCCCTCCCCATAAGAACAATGATTCTCCCTGACACCCCTTTTAATCCCGCGCCGGCGGGATTTTTTTATTTTCGAAATCCGGGCAATAGTCTTTGCTGTTTTGGCTATCGGGCGGGGGAATTTCACTTCCTCGCCCGCCCGATAGCTCTCGGTTGCAAAAAATAAATACTCTGCTATTATAACAGAGGTTTCGGAGGCTTTCCCAACCTCCATTTTTAATCCCAGCAATTAGGTTTGTGCTGGGATTCTTTTTTATTTACCTGGAAAATTCCCGGTTACGAGGCAATATATGGCAACAGCGCCATGTATCTTGACCGCTTTATTGCAAGAGCAATTTCACGTTGGCGAGTTGCCGCGATGCCGGTGCGACGACGAGACAATATTCTTGCGTGCGGATCGGTGAATTGTGACAAATACGCCGTGTCTTTATAGTCAACAAATTTTTTGTGCTCTATTTCTTCTCGCTGTGCTTGATGTGCCATAGGTATATATTTATGTAATTAAAAAGGAATGTCTTCCGGCTTGATATCCTCATCGGGATATTCAATCGTTTCTGAAGAGTGCCCCTCAACTGAACTGCCTTGCGTGGCAGATGCGGATGATGTTTCCTGCCCCGGCACGCCCGAGCGTCCACCGTCAGCCCCAAATTGGAAAGTGTCTGCGACAATCTCCGTGCGATAATTTTTGTGCCCATCTGTTTCCCATGAGCGAGTTTGCAAACGTCCTTCTATATAAATCGGACGACCTTTTTTCATATATTGCCCAATGACCTCAGCCAACCTGCCGAACGCTACAACATTATGGAACTCGCTTGACTCTTGGCGGTTTTTATCTTTGTCGCGATATGTTCTGTTTGTGGCCACACTAAATGTTACCACCTGCTGTCCCGAGGGAAGTGCGCGAATTTCCGGGTCGCGAGTAAGATTTCCATAAATGGTTGCTTTATTGATATACATATTTTTATTATATCTTACGCTATTGCATTTTCAATAGCAGTATCAAGCTTTTCTTTTGATTCTTGCGTGCGGACTTGTACTTCTTCTGTTTTCCCCTCATCTTGCACATCTTGCTTTTGCGAGCGACGTTGCCATTCTTCGTGCTGTACCGCCGCATGTTCACCAGCTTCTTTGGTGGTGCGTACATCAATATATCTAAATACATCGTTGTGTTCTTTTATCATATCCATAACACGCGTATGCGCTTCCCCATCGGACTGGTAGACCACCCACCCAAAAAATGCGGATGAAAAATCATGCCTGCCCGTGCGCTCCATACGAGAAATGGTATAAGCCAGTTGCAATCTATGTGGCTCACCAATCGCAATAACAGTCCCCGCATCGGCTATGCTATTTTTGATGCCCTGGAAAAGCTCTTTTACTTTCTGTTTTGGCAAGTCCGGATCAATATGAAAACCAAGCTCATATACTCGTGATTCAGAGTGATTCGCATCACTCTCCTCACCAGAGACTTCTTTTGTGGCGTCTTTTATTATTCGTATCATGATGTTGCGTATTTTAGCACGCTTTATTACCATGTGCAATACAATGCGAAGGCGTTGGTTTTAACAGCTCCGTCCATTGTTGCCGAAGGCAACAATGGACGGAGCTGTTAAACAACACACCATCACCCAAAAATAAACCGTCAATAAAGTCAGACATTCAATGTCCGACTTTATTGACATCATATAAACAAATAGGTCGGACCTGCATCCTGCAAGTCCGACCATTCAATGGTGCCTATTGTAGGCGTCGCCACGCCAAGATGGCAACGCTAGCAATCATTGTCACGATCTGAACAACGATACTTCCCTTTCGGTGTAAACTTCATCACGCTGGTGATTGCCCACGGAACGAGCAACCCCGATACAATGGCGATGTCTGTTTTAGACACCGCCGGTACCACCAAATTTGGGATGTACACCATGGCGATTATCCATGATGCCAATGTGGCGTACACCACAAGGGACCACCCCGCCTCCGTCACATACCCGTCATGAGTATGTGCCCCCGGCATAATTTCCCCTGCCGGAGCGAAGACAAAAACAGCGAGAGCTACCCACACCACCAACGCCACGACTGCAATCTCGATGCTCGGCGGAGAAAGATACGCAAACTGATACTTCCCCACCAAATACGCCACAAGCGGTGTGATGGCGAAAACATCAAACCACATCCCTCCATGCTGGAGGAATGTGTACCCCTGCCGGGTGTGCGGGGGCATTAAAAAGATGGTTCCGCTCGATAGGAGCCTGAGACGCCCCGGCAAGCCCTCGTCTGAAGAGCACACCCGCTGCGCCACTGAAAAATATCCATCCTGAAATGAAAGGAACGCTTGAAGAAACATGAGACCTTCTCCAAGAACCATTACTACAATAAACCGCGCCCAATTTATTTCCATCTTCGCGTCTCCTGTTCCGCGAAACCAACCCGCGCGCGCCGTAGGCGCGTGCTCCTGTGTCCGAAATTAAGGTAACACACTTATTTCTGTTTGGCAAAATACCACATCGGACTTACTTGTAGGGACCGACCCCCCCAAGTAGCTCGGCTTCCTCAGATGCCTGGCGCTATGCCGAATACTCGTTTCGTATTTTCCACTATTGCACGCCGTACTGTTTCTTCATCTTCATTTCGTATGCGCGCAATGGCTTTTACGACATCCACAACCGCAAACGGAGAATTTCTTTTCCCACGGTTGGGCGCGGGCGCCACATAAGGAGAATCCGTTTCTGCGAGAATTGAACGCAACGGAACATATCGTACCACTTCGTCATAATCGTGCGCAAAAGTAATGACAGCCGTATAAGAAATGGTAAACCCAATATCAAGAAATGCGCGCGCTTCTTCAATGCCACCAACAAAAAAATGAATGTTGCCGGTAAGAGCATCACCATATTCTCGCTTTGCACTTTCCAGTATGCCTATGATTTCTCGATAAGCGTCCATCGTGCCTTTTGTCGGGCGCGCATGAATCATAAGCGGTTTCCTTATGTCTGTGGCAAGTGTAATCTGTGATTCAAGCAACGGTACCTGCGTTGCCCGCGCGGTGTCGTCGTCCTCAGTACGAAAATAATCCAACCCACACTCCCCTATTGCACGCACACGAACATCAGCGGAAAGCTCCGTAAACGCGGTTGAATCAAATTGCTCGCGCGTGTCTGTAGGATGTTGTCCTACCGCCGCAAACACATTTTTATATTTGTGTGCGAGCGCCACGGCACTTTTTGATGATTTCAAATCAACACCAACGACAATGGTACCGATGCGCTTGCTCTCAAGCTCCGCAATCAGCTCTTCCCTATCTATATCATACTCACTTCCTTGAACATGACTGTGCGCGTCAATATATTGAAAGTCCATATATTAAGAAAGTTTTTCAAACCGCTCTTTATTAAATCTATAAAAGCCGATAATCTTTACAGAACCGTCGGCGAGTGTGATAAGTGCATCATCAACACGCTCAAAAAGTACCGGCGGAAAGTCACGGTGATTTTGCGTGGCAAGAAACAATTGGCTTTCCACTTGTCTCACTCTGGCATATTTGCACATTTGCGCGGCAATTAATGTGTCCGGCACATTGGTACTTTTGTTATCTGACTTCATATAGATACGTGCAATGGAAAGTGCAAGATTAAAAATACCCTTGTTTGGCACAAGGACAATATGCTCGAAGCCACACAGCTCTTCCAGCAATTTTTCACCATCATCAATATTTCGCAGGCCTCGTAAAAATTCAAAACAAATGGTGCTTTCAATCATTGACCCAATCTCAAGGCGCTCTAATTCCGTATATAAAGCTGAAAATTCCAATGGATACTTGGACGTATCCACAAGAACATTCGTATCAAGCAGTACGAAACTATGTGATGGTATTGATAGCTGTACTTCCGGCTCTTTCATTATTTTCTCGCGACCGTATATCATCGCCAACACGCTTTGCGAGTTCCATAACCCGCGTATTCCATACGTAGGTTGACCTGTTTGTATTTGTTTTTGTCTTAACCATATGTGTTAGTGTATCACATGCACACAACGACGCCCCCGGCTCGCTACGCGAGCCGGGGGAAAAGATTTCCCGGCTTCGTGTTTGTGCGTACGGCATTTAAAATATTTTCTGATGTTTCCGGCATAAAGTGCGCAAGGTCCGCACCGATAGACGCACACGTGCGCACAAGCTCCGTGATGTCACCGCGCGCTTGCGTTTTCTCGCTTTCATCGGAGCTTTTGATTTTTTTATATGGCTCTGTCTTTGTTATGTGAACGTCAGCAACACTCATCTTTGCAAAAATACCATCAAGAGCTTCATTAAAATGAAATGCGCCCAGCTTCAAAAAAATGTCCTTTGCGTCTTTTCCTAAAATATCACTCACGACAACCGGCTCACTTAAGTGCGCTTGAGAGAGAGTCATCACTCGCGCCACAAAATTTCCCAATCCATTTACCAAGTTCGCGGTATACCATTCGTCCATACGCTCCCATGTAATATCAGTATCTTGCGCCGGGTGCACATGGCGCAAGAGCATATAGCGAGTGGCATCGGTACCGTATTTCTCAACAAGCTCGTACGGATTGATGACGTTGCCTATGGATTTACTCATTTTGCGCCCACCCGAGTTTATAAAACCATGATAAAATATTTGGTCGGTATTTTTGATACCGACAGACAAGAGCATCGCCTGCCACATGATTGACTGGAAACGCACTTGATCCTTTCCGGCCATTTGGAGCGTCTGCCCTTCTTCCCAAAACTTTTTGAAATTACCCTCTTTATCTTGTGGCCACCCAAGCGTTGAGATATAGTTCGTCAAAGCATCAAACCACACATACATCACCTGCGCGTCATCATCGGGGACTGGCACTCCCCACGAAAGGCGCGTCTTTTCGCGCGAAATGCTGAAATCTTCAAGTCCGGCCTCTACAAAATCAAGTGCTTCCTGCAGACGCCACGACGGAACAATCACCTCTCCACTTTTAAGATATTTACGCAACGGCTTCTCATATTTTGAAAGCTTGAAAAAATAATTTTCTGCCGTGATTTTTTCAAGTGGAGTGCCGACGTGGTCAAGACACTCGCCATTCACTAAATCTTTTTCTGTTTTATATGCCTCACAGCCCACGCAATATAAACCGGTATAAGATTTTTTATAAATATCTCCGGCATCGGCACATCGACGCCACATTTCTTGTGCGGCAATAACGTGAGAAGGAGCAGTGGTACGAATGAAAGCATGTTCGGAAATTCCCAAAGCCTTGGGAAGCGCATCAAATTGTTTTGCATAGTGGTCTACATACTCTTGCACATCTTGCCCTACTTTTTGCGCCGCGCGGAGAATTTTCTGTCCGTGCTCATCGGTACCGGAATTAAAAAAAACTTCTTCGCCTTGTGTGCGCGCTACGCGCGCAAGCACATCGGCCTGCACCATTTCAAGGGCGTGCCCGAGATGCGGGTCTGCATTCACATAAGGAAGTGTGGTGGTAAAATAACGCGCCATAGAAATCTACAATAAAAAATTTCACCGATGCGTTGCGTGATGTACACGCCGTCTTTTATCAAGATCGTTTACAAACTCTTGAAGAATTGCGGCTATCGGAACAGAAAGAAGAACACCCAAAAAACCAGCAAGCTCGGCTCCGGCAACCATAGCGATAATAACCAAAAGCGGAGGAACGCCCACAATCTTTCTCACCACAAGCGGATAAATGAGGTGCGCCTCAAACTGGTTTACAACAACGTACAACCCCGTTACGATAAGTGCCAGTGGCAATCCTCCAACGCCAAATGCGATCATAATCGCCGGGATTGCGGAGATAAATGAACCGAATATTGGAATGATTTCCATTATTGCCGTGAACACACCAAGCAACAATGCGTACGGAATACCTATGATAAGCAACCCCAAATACACCAACACACCGACGAAAACAGAAAGCAAAATCTGTCCCTGCATCCACAGCCCTATTTTTTTCTGCGAACGATGCCAAAGATCAATAACATAATCCTCTTTTGAAAGCGGCGTAACGACACGAAGGAAATCCTCTATGCCGGACTCTTGCACCGCAAAATAAAATGAGAGAACGATCACAAAAACAAGAGAAAATATACCACCGAAGATTGTGGTGAGCAGTCGCAAGGCACCGGTTGAGGTATTGATAAACGCACTTTGAAGCGCCGTGATGATATTGGTTATGGAATCACCGCCGGAGCCTACCGCAAATAATCCCGACGAGCTACGCAACGGCAATGGAAGCGATGCTGAGTTTAAATAATTCGGCAACGCACCCATAAATTTTTGCACCTCCGCCAACAACGGCGGAAGGAAAAAGTAAATGGAACCGAAGATTATTGAAAGAGCGATAAAGTAAGTAAAGAACACCGCAAGCGCGCGAGGAATCTTAAAACGCACAAAAAACAATATCCCCGGGCGTACCGCTGATGCAAGAATGATTGCTGTGATAACCAGCAACACAAGATCGCGCAATAACCACAGTGCAAACACTATAAAACCGATAACAACCGCCGTCACCATCGTGCCGGATGTAATTGAAATGGTGTGTTTATTGTTATGTATATCCATAGAAGAATACTACCACATTTGTGTCCAGCCGCTATTATGTAAGTGGAATACCACGTATTGACTCGCGCACCGATAAAATGGCCTCTGTTATTGACATGCGAGTCTGCACAGCGGTGTCACGCTGCCGAAGCGTAACGGTGTCTTTGAGTTCCGGTTTTTCGCCGAGAGTATCAAAATCAATGGTGATGCAAAATGGTGTTCCAATTTCATCTTGCCGGCGATACCGCTTGCCGATGTTGCCGTTATCGTCCCACATAATTTGCGGAACATCTTTTTTGAGTACCGTGTACACTTCGCGTGCTTTCTCCACCAGTTCCGGTTTATTTTTTAGAAGTGGTGATACCATTGCCTTGACCGGAGCAAGCGCCGGAGAAAACGCGAGGTATGTGCGCTCTCCCCCACCAAGATCATCTTTGCGATAAGCGGAGAGCAACACCGCGAGCACGGTGCGGTCCACACCAAGAGACGGCTCAATGACGTGTGGCGTGAATTTTTCTTTTGTTGCCTCATCAAGATACTTTAATTCAACGCCGGAACCCTTTTCGTGAGCAGATAAATCAAAGTCTGTGCGATAGGCAAGCCCCCAAAGTTCTTTGCGTCCGAAAGGATAGTCAAACTCAAAATCAATTGTTCGCTCACTGTAATGCGCGCGGTCTTCCGGCAATATTTCAAGTTCATGCAAAGCACTGCCTTTAATGCCGATAGCTTGCGCATATTCATGCATCAAAACACGCCACTGTTCAAACGCTCGCTCCCATTCTTCTTGTTTTATAAAATATTCCACCTCCATTTGCTCAAGCTCTCTTAAACGAAAAATAAAATCTCGCGGAGCGATTTCATTGCGGAATGCCTTTCCTATTTGTGCGATGCCAAATGGAAGTTTCGGATGCACAGAGTCAATGATGTTTTTGTAATTCATAAAGATACCGCCTGCTGTTTCCGGGCGCAGATATACCGCCGGTGCATCTTCAGATGCACCGGCGCGCGTCTTAAACATCATATTGAATTGTCGTGGCTCCGCCATTTCATTTTTTGTACCACAGTGCTCACAAATCCAAACCTCTTCATTTTCCAGCACAATGCCGGACTCATCTTTTTTCGGCTTTGTTTGTACTTGGTCCGCACGAAAGCGGTGTTTACATTTTTCACACTCAATAAGAGGGTCGGAAAACCCGGCTATATGTCCAGACGCCTCCCACACTTTTGAATTCATTAGGATTGCCGCATCAACACCATACATATCATCGCGCAACTCAACAAACATTCGCCACCACATATTTTTTATATTATTTTTAAGTGCAACTCCAAGCGGTCCATAATCGTAAGTACCCGCAAGTCCTCCGTAAATCTCGGAGCCGGGGAATACAAAACCGCGACGCTTTGCGAGCGAGATGATAGTTTCCAAAGACGGGTTATTTTGCGTATCAGACATAGACATGTGTTATGTGCACTATACTCATTTTAACCTATCGCACAACACCCGAGTTTATATCGTATTGCGATTCATGCGAAAGCGTGGTGGTAATCGCATTGGCAAGTGAGGAAACGGTTATTTGCGCAAAACGATCAAATGCCGTCAAGGTTGTTGGGTCAAGAAGTGACGGCGCCGTGCCGCGCACGCTTGTGCTTGGAGTGAGGGCAACCTGAAACATTGCGATGCGCGTTGTGTTTGATGACATGTTTCCTATAGACCACCGAACGGAATGTGTACTCCCATTGTAAATTACGGAACCGTCGCGCGGAGAAACCGGACCAACAAACGTAACCGCCGTTGGGAGATTTGCGGATACAGTCGCCCCGCCCACATCGTTTAGGGTGTCGTGCACTCGCCACACGATTGTATATGTAGTTCTGGCATTTGCCACGGGCGGTACAGGCCCCGTATTTGCGAACGGACCTGTTGCATGCAGTGCGTATGCATTAAGCGAAAGCAGCGTGCCGAGTTTTAATTTTTGCACCATACCGGCAGTTGTGGTTCCAACCGAAATATCTTGACCCGGATATTCTCCGGAAACGACCGCACGGAGAGTAATCGTGGGGTGGTATATTCCACCAGAGGTTGTACTTGCAACCGACAAGGTTTGAAATGTAAACGTGCCGGTTCCTTGAGCGCCCGGAGGAAATTGTGAAAGAGCCAGATTTGTATCCCTACTAAACACAACCGTATGCGTTGATGATTGATATTGTCCCGTTTGGCTTTTCACGCTTGAAGGAATGAGGGCGTCTCCGCCAAGCTCAACGGCAATGCGCGCGTTGGTAACCGGAACCGTAAGAGTATTCATCCATGCAACCGACACGGTGACATTTGTCCCTGGCATAAGAGCCGTATTACCGATTGCCCCGCCGTTTACCGTCATGATTGTCGCAATAAACGGCTGAGTAAATGTGACGGTCGCAGCTTGCGTCATGTACGCAATTGCAATACTGCCACTTGATGCGGTGGTTGCCGTACCAACGGTAAAATGAAACGCTTGTTGCGACCCGACCTTGCCAAAAAGAACACCTTTAATATGTACGACACGAGTTTGTCCGGGTGCGATTGTACCGATTGAAAAATTCCCACCAAGCGATGGCAATGATGATTTTTTAACGGTAAACCCTGCCGGATAAACGGCGTGGAGCACTGTACCGCGAATTGGTTTGGTGCTATTTGAACGAACGGTCGCCACAATTGACATAACCTGCCCTGGAATGACCGATGCCGGAGCATCAATGGAAACGGAAAGCGGTGTTGAAACTATAGAAATAGCCCCGGATGCTTCTTTGGTAAATGTTGCATTTGAGCCCTCTGCATTAAATTGTATCGTGGCGCGCAGGGGAAGCGAATCCCCCTGTCCGCCAAAAAGTACGGATTTTATTTGCTTCTTTATTGTCTCGCCCGGAGCTATGGTGCCTACATTTTCACTGCTACGTACAAGAGGAGAAAGCACATTGCTTGGCGAGCGTGTTCCCTTCGGGAAAACCAGTGAAAGCTTTACGTTTTTAAGAGGCACGATATTGCGATTGGTTATGGTTACCAAAAGTGAAACGGTATCACCGGCAGCAACGCTTGTTGGGCCCTGCATTGTAAGTATGACGCGTGCCGTTGATACCGAACGCGTACCGGAAAAAAGCAAGTAGGCGGAAACACCGCCGGCAACCAGAAAAAAAGTAAGCGCCACCCAAAAGAAAAGTATGGCAAATCGCACGTGTTTGTGTGGCTTTGGTCTTGTGGTGAACGTATCGTTTTCCCACGCGGTCGCCACCGGAGCCCCGGCGCTACGCCGGGGCTCCGGTGGCTCGGTGGCTGATTCGCCGGCACGTGTATTCCCTCGCACAGAATATAATTCCTCGCGCGCTTTTTCAAGAGAGCTTCTGTCGTCTTGTGGTGGCATGTGTACAGTATAGCGCACTATCACACAGGGACGCTACAGCCCTGAAGCGGCGATACCGCGATTGATGCGCATCACATATTCACCACTATCTTCGCCAAGAGCATGCAATACCTCCGAATAATATATAGCCTCCCCCTCTTTAGCCGGCAGAATACCGTCGTCCAACCCAAGCGCATGCACCGTGCGCAAAGCGGCAAGTTGCTCTATTGACTCATGAAGTTCTTCCGGAAATTCATCCAGTGCCTTGAAAAAACCAACGAAAGTATTGTACAGTGACACTTGCTTCAGTTCGCCCGGGGCAAGACGAATAAGGAGCTCACTCACCCGCGCGGCACGCGCACGTGCTACGAAAGAAAGTTTAGGTGCCCATTGTCGTACGCACTGTGCGCCGAACAATTGCCACCCAAGCTTCCCGTGCACCAATGAGATTCTTGATTCAGTTAACGTTTGCAGTGAGCTTGCCAGCTTTGCGGATGGTTTACGTATGGCGCGCGCCCGCGCCCTTAAAAGCCCCAGCTCATCGGTTAAAAGCACAAGCGATGCACTGTCTTCAGAAAAAGGAAACCTTGCGAGAACCAATCCGGAAACAAAATATTTATGACGCATTGTGTTGAATTGAAAAATGAACGATGCCCGACGAAAGAGTCACGTTATGCTTGCACTCCTCCACAGACACAAACGCAACGTGCGACACCCCGGCAAACACGACACCACCCATGCGCTGTTGTGCCAACGCTTCAATTGAAAGCGAAACCGTATCCGTCGGGGAGAGTCCCATTTCTTTGCGCACCGAAGCAATGGCGCGCGAAAATTCTCGTACATCCCCTTCGTGAATAAGATCTTCGGTAAGTGCGGTATCAAGCTCCAGTTTTGGAGCATTGGTTTTGACATGTTTTACATTTACCTCTTCCGCGAGTATTGAAGCAAGATCATCGGAAAGTTCTCCCGGAATGTACAACGCACCAAGAGGTTGGCGCACTTTTATTCCAACCCTTTGACGAAGCATAAGTGCCTCAGAAGCGAACGCACGGGCATGAGCCATGTCGGAAAGCAATTTGTCATCACTTTCTTTTGAAACTGCGTGCACTATATATGTATAAAGTGATGCAACTCCTTCCGGCCACCGCGCAAGATGTACACTTTCCACATCGGTATTTTTGCGAACATTCTGAAATACTCGTTCAGCTATAAATGGTGAAAGCGGAGCGATAAGAAGCGCTATAGTGTGCAATGTCTCACGAAGTGTTTCAATAACAGCGCGGTCACCCTCGCGCGCCCTGTCACGAATTCGTCGCACATACCATTGAGATAAATCTTCAAGCAATGTTGCAATGGCACGCGCACCGTCGAAATATTTATAGTTATCAAAATGGGCTGTAACCGCACGCACCGTTTGTTGCGTACGCAACCGCATCCATTGATCAATTGTTTTTGGCTCCGATTCCTCGTTGGACACGTGGTCTTTAAAGAGTTCATAAAACTTTGCGCTATTTTCAAACCAAGAAAGTATCCGCGCCGCTTCGCGCACGGTCTTTTCATCAAAGCTCTTTGCCTCACCAGGCTGATTGACGCTATACATCCAAAAACGAAGCGTATCAACGCCCCACTTATCTATAGCTTCCCACGGTTTAATAATATTACCTTTTGATTTGGACATCTTTTGTCCATTTTCGTCTTGCAGGTGCCCGAGACTAATGACGTTTTTATATGCCATCCCACGCCCCATAAGAGTGCCGACCGCAAGAAGCGTGTAAAACCACCCACGCGTTTGGTCAATCGCCTCAGAGATGAAGTCCGCAGGGTACCCGACTCCTTCAACCCACTTCTTATTTTCAAACGGATAGTGCTCGGAAGCAAAAGGCATGGCACCCGAATCAAACCACACATCAATAACTTCTTTAACCCTGTGAAGCTCCGTTCCTTTGTCTGAAACCAGCACGACATCGTCAATATATGGGCGATGTAAATCCAGTTCATAATTTTCATTGTGCGGAAGTGAGACGAAATCAATCACACCCCACTGTGCATTGCCATACTTGACTGGAACACTTTCATCACCGCCCGATATGCCAAGTGCGGCAAGTTGCAACATCCATAACGGACTTTCGTGCGATACCAAAAGGATTCGTTTTCCTTTATATTGCTTTTCAATTTCATACAGTAATTGCGCAACACGAATACGTACATCATTAAAGGATTCACCGCCGGGGGGCGTCTTGATAAACCTGTCTTCAACAGACGGGAAAAAAGCGCGCCATTCTTCGTACGACACGCCATCAAGCTCTCCGGCATCTATTTCGCACAAACGGACATCAGTATGCACAGCGTCTTTTGGAATACTTAGCTCTTTCGCGACAATGCTCGCCGTTTCTTGCGCACGAAGAAACGGCGAGACGATGATGATGTCAACACAACCCTGCGCCTTTAGCTCCTTTGCACTTTGCAAAACTTGTGCGCGCCCAACTTCTGTAAGAGAGTCCTTACTCTCTGTGGAAAGTTTTGTACTGATTTTTCCAATGACATTACTTTGCGCTTGCCCATGACGCATGATGAAATAAGTGTTTCCGCTTTTGCGAGTATGACGTCTTAATTCTTCAATTGAACCAATGATTGCTCGTTCATTACCGTCTGCATTTTCCCATACGGGAAGAGGTGTGCCCCAATAACGTTCGCGACTAATAGCCCAATCTTTCGCTCCGGCAATCCAATCCCCAAAACGCCCATCACGAATGTGCTCCGGTTCCCAATGGACATGTTTATTTTGTGCGACCATTTCTTTTCGTAAATCCTGCATGCGGATATACCACGAATCACGCGCATAGTAGATAAGCGGGGTTTTACAACGCCAACAAAAGGGGTATGTGTGTTCATACTTCCCCTTCGCAAAAAGCACCGCCTTGCGCGCGAGATCTTTTATAATATCCACGGCAAGCTCTTCACCTTTAACAAAACGCCCCTCAAGAAACCCGGTGCCCGGGACAAAAAGCCCATCGGGAGCAACAACATGTACCTTGGGCAATCCCACCTCAGTACCAAGCTCAAAGTCGTCTTGTCCATACATCACGGCAATATGCACTATGCCGGTGCCATCCTCGGTTGTTACAAATGGCGCGGCATATACGTGGAATGCTTTTTTAAATTTTGGCTTCTCGGCAATTGGCGCAATTTCACGAATAAACGAATAAATCGGTTCATATTCCATTCCCACTAACTCGCTTCCCTTGTGTTCCTCAATTATTGAATACTCTTCTTCACTAAATACACTCCGCAAGCGTTCTTTTGCAAGAATAAAGCGCGATGGATTATCAGAATCTTTTTCTTTCTTCTCAACGGTTACATAAGTGATGCTGGCGCCAACAGCAAGAGCCACGTTGCCCGGCAATGTCCACGGCGTGGTGGTCCATGCAAGAAATGATATGTTTTGTTTTCCTATTACTTTAAACTCTACGGTAACTGCCAAGTCTTTGACATCTTGATATCCTTGCGCCAGCTCGTGAGATGATAATGCGGTGCCACAACGTGTGCACCACGGCACAATCTTGTAGTCTTTATAGAGACGATTATCATTATTGATATGTTTTAAGATTGACCACACTGATTCCATATAGGTTGCGTCATAAGTAAAATATGCTTTGCTTTGGTCAACCCAATAGCCTATACGATCTGTAAACTTTTGCCACTCATCAATGTATTTCAACACACTTGCACGACATTTTTTATTAAACTTTGCGATACCATATTGCTCAATATCTTTCTTCCCGGAAAACTTTAATTCTTTTTCTACCTCAAGCTCTACAGGAAGCCCGTGTGTATCCCATCCTGCACGACGACGTACGTGGTACCCGCGCATTGTTTTGTAGCGCGGAATGGCATCTTTAAATACGCGCGCTTCAAGGTGGTGCACACCGGGACGACCATTAGCGGTTGGCGGTCCCTCGTAAAAGATAAACTCTCCTTCCGGTGAAGTTTTCTCAAGTGACTTTTCAAAAATATGGTGCTGTTCCCAGAAAACAAGTGTTTCCTCCTCTCGCAACGCCATTTCTGATTTTGGTATTTCCTCCATATTGTTTATATTAGCGCTTTATGAGAGAAAAAGGAAACCCGGGCACGACTGTGTCGCGCCCGGGTTTTGAAATTCTGCCGTAAGTCTACCAGCGCACTTGCGCCGGAGACGGGCGTCTGTATGGCGGTGGAAGTTTTTTCGCTACCTCACGCCTGATCGTACGTTCTCGTACACGTCGCAATACATCCATATACTTCCTAACATACTTCGGGATGACACCCGCGTCAGCATACCGGAATATCTCTACATCATTCATGATATTCCCCTTACGCATGTGCGGTGCATGTTTTCGTGCCGCGCGAATGAACAGATCTTTCACGTTCCACTCCCTTTCGTGAAGAGCGGAAAATATCTCCGAGTACTCCCTTACGATCCCTTGCCCTTTTGTCTCTTTTATGCACTCTCCATTCTTTCTCATAACATCTCCTTTTTGCCTATCATTATGGCGGCGGTTCGGCATATCCACCGTCAACCAGTCAACCATCTTATACACCCACGGTAAAACATACCACAGACACGTCACCGTGTGAAATTTTTATATGCCGATTGATAGGGAGATGTCTGGTACATTCTTTGTACACAAAGTAGCCTATAATTTTAATATTTTTCTCATACTGTATACGCCCACCTTATGAGAGAAAAAGGAAACCCGGGCACGACTGTGTCGCGCCCGGGGTGTGGAATTTGCTTGTAGCAATCTACCGGCGCTTGCGCGCCGAAGCGGAGCACTGGCTACGGTGTAATTTTTTCCGCCGCGCCGGGCGGTACTGCGGTCCCCTTTCCCTCAAGTGGCATTGATGTATATATGTGTGCATATACACCGGCATAATTCCGGAACACCCGATGACATTTTTCGGGTCCGGTAATAAAGACTTGCCGTATCTGTGTATGGTGCACAAAAACATATCATAAATACTCAGTCCCTTACGTGAGGGTTTCGTCACTGTATCATTCTTCTCCCGGGGAACTTTTTTAATCTTCATGGCGTCTCCTTCCATGTCTGTTGTTATGGCGGCGGTTCGGCATATCCACGATAAAACATACCACAGACACGCTTGTTGATACAGCCCCGCTTTTGCGCTCCGCGCGAAAGCGGGGCTGTACTACATCTTTTCCAGTGTCGGCACGCCCA
This sequence comes from uncultured Candidatus Saccharibacteria bacterium, assembly GCA_964518755.1. Lineage (GTDB taxonomy): Bacteria > Patescibacteriota > Minisyncoccia > Phycocordibacterales > Phycocordibacteraceae > C7867-001. Next base: position 14,902 of record CAZFHH010000002.1, on the reverse strand, counting down.
AGAGTTTCATTCCCTTGCTCATCGTTTGTGCGAACAGGCGCACCATACGCAATGTATATTCTTCATATTCTCCGCCAATAATGCGCTCATTTGCATAAAATGTATTCCATTGGCTCGCCAACTTTGTAAGATATGTAACGAGGAAATTCGGGGCGAGGCGCTCTTGTGCGTATGCCACCACATCCGGAAATTGTACCAGTATTCGCAAAAGGTCATGTGGTTCGCGCGGTACCTTGCACGCCGATGCCGAGGCATCGGCGTGCAAGGTACCGCGCCCGTCTTTGCTTGCGGTGCGCAACACGGAAAGAGCACGCACAAGCGCATATTGCAAATAAGGACCGGAATCCCCCTCAAGTGAAAGAGATTTCTCCGGGTCAAAGATAATATCCGCCCCGGGCGACTGACGCAACACCATATACACAATCGCTCCAATCGCCACCTTTGTTGCCACCTCATCATCTTCATTTTTTTCTTTTGCAATGGCGATGACGTTGTCTATAAGCCCTGAGGCGGTGATGACGGTGCCATGGCGAGAAGACATCTTGCCCGTTGTAAGACGCATAAACCCGTGCGACACATGCACAGTTTTTCTTGCAAGCGCATTTTCTATTTCTGAAAGCGCGGAAAGCACCACATTAAAATGCCCTATCTGCTCATTTGCTGTAATGATGATTGATTTATCCGATGGAAATTTTTTCTCTTTGAGAATTGCAAGCCCAAGGTCTTTCGTTTCGTATGTTGGAGTACCGCGCGAAGTAACAAACACAAGAGTGTGCAGTCCTTTTTTCTCTCCATGATACACAATGGCTCCTTCACTTTTTTCAAACACACCGCTTGCAAGTCCGCGCTCCACCACCTCAAGACCCGTAGCTACGGTATCGCTGTCATAGAAAACATAATCAAACCGTATGCCAAGTTTTTTGTATAACGCCTCAAACGCACCCACTGAAACCTTTCTGCCAACTTCCCATGTTTCGTACAGCCCCTGTTCATCCGTGGTAAGTTTTTCATTCTTAAAATGCTTTTCAAGAACACTGTATAGAGTGACATTTAGTTTATCAATTTTCTCACGCACATCTGTGCTGTCTTCATACGCACGTGAACCATACACATATGCCTCGCCGATTTCTTTTGAACTCGCGGGGGTGGAAATGTGTGCATATTTCAATCCGAATAGTGCCTTTGCCACATGTGGGCCGACATCACCGCCAAATGTATCTCGAGCGGTGTGTGCACCGGCATTTTCAAAAAGCCGCGCCAACGATTCACCGATAATCGCCCCCATGAGATGTCCGATGTGCATCTCTTTGAATGGGTTCGGGTTTGCGTACTCAATGATGACACGCTTGCCGGAGAGCATGGCAGTGCTTCCCCACGCATCGCCTGCACGAAGAGCTTCCTCAAGAACATGTTCATAAAAAGACGCCGAGAAAGATATGTTTATAAATCCCGGTCCGGCAACGAAAACATGTGTGGCATCATCACCCATACCATCTTTAATGATTCGTGCCAGACTGCCCGCAAGCTCCAGAGGACTTTTGCCAAGACGTTTTGCCGCAACCATTGCTGCATTTATCGCATAATCACCATGCGATAAATCCGGTGGATACTCCACGGCAAACTCAATGCCCTCTGCCCCAAGCTTTGCAAGAGCATTAGAAACCATTGTATAAATCCTCTCTTTCATGTTGCCGAGTATATCAGACTAATCAGCTACTGAGAAACTTCGAATTTTTATTTACAAGCAGACAAGCGAGTGTGCGTAAGCACACTCGCTTGTGCCATTGCCATTTTCTCACCATACCAGAGATAGTTGTAGAAAATATCGCGAGCTCACGCGACAGCATTTTCTACGCTTGCAATGGCACCCGGCTCCGTCAAAAAACTATAGTTTGCAATTGCCTTGTGTGTATACGCACGTAAATCACTATCATGAATATGCGCCAGCAAAAGATTCGCCAGGACAGCGGGAGAAGACGGTGGCGGACTATGACTCAAGAAATGAACAAACGCCCTGTATGCTTCTTCCGGCTGATGATGAGATGCCGCCATAAACGCCGCCACTTCTTTGTGCAAAATATCAATGGGGGTGTGGTTAAGAATATCGTGTACTCGCGCTGTTTCGTGCGTAGAAAAATGCCCGGCAAGCTGGACAATATGCTCAATCGCTATAATGTATGCAATTCTGTGTTGTTCTTTTCCGGACACATCTTCAACACTGTTTGGTAAGAAATCTTTTGGCAATTTTTGTTCCATCTTCTCCGCAAAACTTCCCACTCCTCCTGGAGCAAAAAGAGCCGGGGTGATTTGATACGGGCCAAATGACGGAAGCATATCATGTATGGAAGGTATACGATCTAAAAAATCCGCACCTGCATGGCGCAGAAGGATATCAAGCATTTCCGTATTTGTCTCTCCGTTTGCCGACGGCATGATTTCGGTAAGCGAACAAGCAATAAGGGCGTCGGCACCCATGCGATTTGCCATTTTTTCAATTAGTGCACGACGTGGCTGAGAGAAATTATTGTTACCGCGAAGAGAATACATTGCCCCCATAAATGCCTCGTGCGATTCCTTTATAACGCCCTCTATCTCTAAAGTATATTCACCAAGCGACATGCGCCACGTGTTTTTTGTCTCATACGAACGGTATAATCGTTCGGCAAGATCCATGAGATCCTTGTGTCTTTCCAAAAAACGCTCTCGATGAGCACGCTCTTGTTCTTCAGTGCGCCCGGGCACGTCAAATCCGAATTTTTCTCTCCAAAGCGTGGCAAGATTTGCTTTGAAATCAGTACGCAAAACCTCCGGAACAGTGCTCCCGTCCGGTATGCCAAGATATGTGGCATACAGCGCGGAAAATCTATTCCCCGCAAGCTCTCCCATATCTACCGATTGAGGATGCCACTCGTGCCGAAGAAATGTATAAGCACCCAACGGACCGCCCTCTATCTGTGCACCTTTTTCTTTTTCGCGCACCTCATCATGGACTTCTTTGGAACCGGAAGACCGCACATTCATACCCTCTTTCTCTGCTGGCTTCGGTAGCGATGTATTCGCCACCCCCTCTCTTTGTGCCCCGGCGAGGCCTTGTGACTCTTTTGAAAACTTTCCCTTTCCTTTAAGCAAAAGACTTCCGGCACCAACAAGTACTGCGCCACCGATGATGCGCTCTAGCACCTTTCGTCGCCCCGGATTTTCCGGGGCATCTTGCCGTGTTGCCTGCGGTTTTTTGTGTAGCTGTTCTTGTCGCCATCCTTCTGAAAATCTCATACCATAAGTGTATCAGACTATGAAAAAGAATCCGGAATGGGATGTTGGCGCGCGAGGATGTGTACATCCTCGCGCGCCCTCGCAACAGCATCATCATCGCGCTTTGTAAGCACCTCAATCATTATTTGCGCCACTCTCGCGCAATCCGCCTCACTAAACCCGCGTGTAGTAAGTGCCGGCGTACCGAAACGAACGCCCGACGGGTCCATTGGTTTGCGCGGATCGTTGGCAATCACATTTTTATTAAGTGTAATACCGGCGCTGTCCAGGAGTACCTGTGCATCGGCGCCGGAGATTTCAAACGACGTTTGCACATCAAGCAAAATAAGATGGTTGCTCGTACCGCCCGTAATCATGCGCGCACCATGTTTTGCGAATACTTCCGCCATCGCTGCGGCATTTTTAATAATTTGCGACGCATATTTTTTAAAGCTTGGCTGTAATGCTTCATGAAATGCAACAGCCTTTGCGGCGATATTGTGCATGTGCGGACCGCCCTGCAACCCCGGAAATACGCTTTTGTCTATACGTTTTGCAAGTTCCGCATTGCCGCGTGTTAAAATCATTCCTCCGCGCGGTCCGCGCAGTGTTTTGTGTGTCGTCGTTGTCATAATATCAAATCCACTGTCAAACGGATTTTTCACCGCACCGCCGGCAATGAGCCCGGCAATGTGCGCGATGTCCATCACGGAAAAAGCACCGACCTCTCGCGCAATCTCCACAAACTTCGCATAGTCCAATTCGCGCGGGTACGCGGAAAAGCCCGCGAGAATTATTTTCGGCTTTACCTCTTTTGCAACACGAAGCATTTGCTCATAATCAATCTCGCCGGTTTCAATATCTTTCATGCCGTAGCGTACAAAATTAAAAATCTTGGTGAGATACGTCACGGGGTGCCCATGCGTCAAATGCCCACCATGTGACAAATCCATGCCGAGAACCGTATCGCCCGGCGAGAGAAGTGCAAAATACATTGCGATGTTTGCGTTGGCTCCTCCAAGAGGCTGTACGTTCGCATACTCCGCGCCAAAAAGTTTTTTGGCGCGATCAATGGCGAGTACTTCCACCGCATCCGTAAACTCCTGTCCGCCGTAATAGCGCTTCCCCGGATAACCTTCGGCATATTTATTGGTAAGCGCTGATGCCAACGCTTCATGCACCGCGCGCGACACATAATTTTCTGACGGAATAAGTTCAAGCCCATCGCGCTCTCTAGCATCTTCGCCTACAAGCGCCTCATATATTTCCGGGTCATCACGTTTTATAAATTCCAAATCCATATTCATATAATACCGCAAAATACTTTTCCCCGCGATGGCGGAGCTACAGCTCCGCCATCGCGGGGAAAAATTAAAACACTATCTCCGCAAGCCTTAAAAACGCTTTATAAAATGCTTCGAAAGCCCCACAACTTCATATCTGACATAATTAGATGCCGCAGAATCGTATATTGTCTCTGGAATTTCTTTCGTCCGCTCATATCGAATACGAGCAACAGTTTGCCCATCTCGCACAAGCAAATCTTCTTGCGGAATAATCTCCAATGTAATCGGTCTTCCGTGCACATCACCATTACGCCCATATCCCCATCCCGGATCAATATATCCGGCTGCATGCGAACGAAACTCTCCAAGCCGCGGATCAATGGCGCGGAGCTCCGCGGAAAGATGCGGTGGCACCATCACTCTTTCTTTAGTCGCCAAAATATAAAAATTTCCTTTACGTAAAATATATCTGCCCTTTGTAGCACGCACCGGCTTGAAAAAATCACTCGGCTTATAGTGTCCATTTTCCCCAAGATTTAATATCTTGCGTGTCCCTCGACACTCCCACCCCATCTCGCTGTCCACCCGCAATGTAAGCATTGGCGACTCAGCTTGCCAGCGCACCTGCTGTGATGATAATTTTTTTCCTTTAGCATCAAAAAACAAGCCCTCGTTTTTTATTTCCACATCCATTTGTTTTTTACTGAGGAAAGTCTTTTTGTCAATTAGGCGCATTTGCGCTAATGCAATTCCGGGAGAAACTATGACTGGGAAATAATCCGTACGCGCCAATATCCACATCTCTCCCTTCCAGCCCGGCTCGACCAACGCATCGTACATATCAACATTGTCGGCAACCGTTCTACAGAAAAAGCCGAGCCGTCCTGATGATGATTTCGGATTTGCATATCCATATACTGTTTTTGGCAATCGCCACGTACCTTCAACACGTATAATATAAGGTACGCCGACCTCAAGTGGTTCGGCAAGGTTATGTGGCCTGGCGCCCACAAGTGGTAAAAGGTCTCTCACCTTCTCTGTGTGCAGCGGAAGAAAGATACTTTCAAGACGATATGCCTCATCGGAAAGAGGGAGATCAATTGACGCCGGGTTGATATATTTTTCATCCACACCGGTGATGGTGCCGTTTGCAAAAAGCTTTTTAAGCACCTGTTTTGGTAACACCCCCTTCTTTATCATAGGTAAACTGTATACTATAAAAACGGTGTGTGCAATGAAAAGCGAACAGGCCCCGCCATGTGACACACTAGTGCCACATGGCGGGCTGTATGTTTATTGATAATATTTCCCAAACACAGTATTTACATCTTTGTACACCTCTCCAAAATTACGGCTTGCATCAATAACATGTGGCATTCCGATATCACCAACATGTTTTAAATATCCGCCCTGTACACGTTTATGAAAATCCAACTTCTCAGTATCAAAACGATTAATCTCTCCCTTTCTTTTCATTACTCGCTCAAGACCTATCCCAGGAGAAACATCCAATAAAATATATGCATCTGGTTTCCATTCACCAACCACAAACTCACTGATGGAAAGTAAAAATGGCAAATACTCCTGTCGCTCACGCCCATAAATTTGGTACGCAACAGTCGAAAGACCGAAGCGATTACTCACAACGGTCTTCCCAGCCATAAGCGCCGGGGCGATAACTTCTTCAATAAGCTCCGCGCGCGCCGCAAGAAACAAAATCAGCTCTGCTTTAATACTCATTGGTGACGCTTCCTTTACAAACAAAATCTCGCGGATACGTTCCCCAAGAACAGTGCCCCCTGGCTCTCTTGTAAAAACAAGATCATCCCTGTTCGTATACTCTTTTTTAAGCCGGTCAATATTCGTATCTTTACCTGAACCTTCGCCACCCTCAAACACTATAAACCTCCCTTTTTTATTTTCTTCCATATGACTATTACTCTAGCACACGGACGTATGATAAAATAATCGTGACGATATAATGTCATTCAATAAGCTAAAACATTCCGTGCACAACGTTTCCGGAGGGGGGAAAGTGTTGGTTCTTGATACCGGAGCTATCATAACGCCTGAGGCGGAAGCAATGTTGCAGGCTCTTCATTCGCGTTCTATTGGCGGAATTGTTGCACACCTTGAAACACTCACCGAAAAAGGCGTTGAGAAGTTTATGTCTTCGTTTTATGTGGGCTATGGGCACAAATCTATCGGCGACTGCGGAAGCTGCACCATATTCATTGAGGGAGTTTCTATGCTTGCCGCAAAAGCAATTCAAGACTGGCAGTTATACTCAGGGCAAGAATCCTCAACTCGCTACATTGATTTCTCTTCACAACCATTCATTGACCCGGTTGGATCAAAAGAATCAAAAGACATTCTTGAAAAGTGGCGCTCCTTTTATCTGAGAAACATGACACCTGTTCAAGAAAAACTCAAAAAACAATACCCGCTACAAGATGGTGAAGATGAGAAGGTGTATGGAAAAGCAATCAACGCGCGCGCTTTTGACATCATGCGCGGGTTTCTTCCTTCCGGTGCATCAACGAATCTCGCATGGCACACCAATTTGCGACAAGCCGCCGATAAGCTGATGCTTTTGCGATACCACCCACTCTCAGAGGTGCAAAATATTGCAAAGAGCATTGATCATGCGCTACAAGAAATATTCCCGAGCTCTTTTGGACACAAACACTACAAAGAAACTGAAGTATATAATGCTACATGGATGAAAACTGAAAATTATTTTTCAAAGGCGAAGGCGATTGATTTCAAACTCACAAAAGATTCTGTTGACCATAAGCTTCTTTCGCAAAATCGCACTCTTATGCAGTCACGACATGCAAAAACAGAATTGCCTCGCTTTATTGCAGAATGTGGAACGGTGCAGTTTGAATTTTTATTGGATTTCGGCTCCTTCCGCGACATCCAGCGACACAGAGCGATTACACAACGTATGCCACTTGTTACAATGGCGCACGGTTTTGGAAAATGGTACATGGAAGAATTACCTGATGATGTAGAGAGAAGAGCGGAAGAACTACTGCTTCAACAAGAAAAAGAAACTGGCGCGCTCAACATCTCAAAAGAAGTTGCTCAATACTACATTCCAATGGGATACAATATTCCAAATCGTATCACCGGAAATATTCCTGCACTTGTATATCTAGTGGAACTGCGCGCAACGCGGTTTGTGCACCCAACACTTCGCAAGCGTGCGACTGAAATGGCTGGCGCGCTTTTATCGCAATATGGCAAAGATGGATTAACGCTTCATCTTGATGATGACCCGGGGCGCTTTGATATCGCACGGGGTACACACGATATTACGCTGAAATAGTTTATTGGTGGATGCCCGCCCGTCTGCCACGTGGCAGACGGGCGGGTGTTTGACGCACATTATATACCGTGGTATATTTCCAAACGGAAACATACCACGGTATGAGACACTGGCTTTTGTAAAACTGAACCTGGAGGATGGAGGACGCACAAATGAAACAGTATCTCGAAGTTTTGAAAAAAATTGTCGGCAAGGATGGCGTACTGAAACTGCGCACTGCGCAACGGATGTACTT
>CAZFHH010000002.1:0-6695 GCA_964518755.1 uncultured Candidatus Saccharibacteria bacterium | reverse complement strand
AAATTGTCGGCAAGGATGGCGTACTGAAACTGCGCACTGCGCAACGGATGTACTTTGACCTCACAAAAGGGTTTCCAATTGTAACAACTCGGGAAATCAGGTGGGGCGAGCTCATCGTTCCTGGAGTAATTGGGGTTTTACATGGAAATCTCCCCGCCGGCAACCAACCGACGGAAAATGTTATCCCTGACGATATATGGGGAGTGTGGACACCGTCACCCGGTGTTAATTATTACACCGCTCAAATTAAACAGGCGGTGGAACACATAAAAAATCGCCTGCGAGAGAACACCGGCAGGACATTTGTGTGCCTTTGGAATGCTTGCGACATTCCAACACGCCAACCATACTTATTTCAATTTTCGGTGCGAGAGAAAAAACTCTTCTGTAGCATTTTCCTGAAAAAATATAGTGTATTGGACGCACCGAATGTAATTGCATTCTGCGCACTACTTACAGAAGTGGTAGCGCAGGTGTGCGGAATCGGTGGTGGCGGAATATCTCTCCTTGGGGTAGACGCCTACGTTCCGGAACATCGGAAAGAGAAAGCTCTACAACAGACCAGGCGTAAGCCATACCCCTTGCCCAAGCTGGAGCTCAATCCCCGAATAACAACCCTGGGGGATTTTACGCCCGATGACATTAAACTAATCGGGTATCAATTCCACTCGGGCGGCGGCATACAGGGGACGTAATGAGCTCTCGCTGTCTCACCATCATCGCGCCCAACCAACACCTGTCACTCATACCCCACCCCTTCACAAGAAAGGTGGGGTATTTTTTAGTCTTTCTGTGCCGGGCGTAGTGCGCGCCGGCAGAACGAGCATGCTCTCACCTACGATTTCTTAAGACGCAACGAGTTAAGCACCACTGATATTGAGCTCAATGACATAGTGATAGCGACGAAAACAGGACTCAACAAAATCCCGAAAGCCGGATACAATACTCCGGCGGCAACCGGAATAAAAGCGGAGTTGTAGAAAAACGAAGAGAACAGATTTTGCTTAATTATTTCCCACGACCACCACGCCTCCACTTGCGGTTCGCCCAGATAAGTGGAGCGAAAGAAGAATCGCGGAGGGCGTCTGTAAGGGAATCACGCGGTGGAACAAGAACCCGGGTTCGGACCGAACGTATCTGCATGTGCGTTATTTTACTTCAACACCCATTGAGCGAGCAGTGCCTTCAATAATGCGGCCTGCCGCTTCAGGCGACGCCGCGTTAAGGTCAGACATTTTCTGATCTACAATCTCTCGCACTTGTCCCTTGGTTAATACACCAACCTTTTGTGCTTGTGGTTTCCCAGAGCCCTTTTTTATATTGAGCTTCTTTAAAATAAGACGCGATGCCGGAGGGCTCTTAAGTATAAAATCAAACGTGCGGTCATCATATACCGAAAGCTCAACTGGAATAATGTCACCCATTTGCTCACGAGTCGCTTCATTAAACTTATTTACAAAATCACCGATATTTATACCGGCAGGACCAAGAGCAGTACCAACAGGTGGAGCAGGTGTTGCCTTCCCCGCCGGAATTTGAAGTTTTATCTTTTTTACAACTTTTGCCATATGTAAAGATACTGTACGCTAGACTTTGCGAATCTGCAAGAAATCAAGCTCAACAGGTGTCTCGCGCCCGAACATTGCAACCATCACCTTTGCCTTTCCTCGCGCCTCGTCAACAGAACCAACTCTGCCGTCAAGGTCTTTGAACGGGCCATCTATGATGGTAACCAGATCGTCACGCACCAGATCAATTTTGTGTTTTGGAGTATCTTCATTCATGCGCTTCATAAGATTTGCCGCCTCGTCGTCATCCATCGGCACCGGGGTAGTCCCCGCGCCCACAAAACCGGTTACCCTTGGAGTATTGCGAACCACAAACCAAGACTCTTCGTCAACAATCATGCGAACAATGATATATCCCGGATATATTTTTTCTTCCTCAACCACACGCTTGCCACCCTTGATGCGTATCTTTTTTTCAGTCGGTACAACTACTTCAAATATCTTCTTTTGCATACCAAATGATTCTATTCGCTGCTTAAGATTCCGCTCAACAGCTTTTTCATATCCCGCGTATGTGTGCACGGTATACCACCGCGGTTCGGATACCGCATTTTCATTTGAATAGTGTGCTATTGATATTTCTTTTTCTTCCATAATTATAGTGTGATGTATGTAAATAAAAACCTTACGCGCCGATAAGGTGGGCAATTCCACTGGTATAAATGTAATCAAACACACTGATGATAAGTGCGGTTACTATTGAGATGCCGATAACCAAGAGGGTGTGCGCAACCGCCTGGTGACGCGGTGGCCATGTAACGTGCTTGAGCTCCTCTCGCACATGTCGCAAATAAGTGATAAGTGTATGCATGTTTTTCGGTAAATAAAAAAGCCCCAAGGGCTCCTTTATTTATAGTTAGACTAATACGTTAGACACGCGCTGTCAAGTGCGCGGGCTGAATTAACACCTCAACCGCACACCCTTAAAAACCGGCACAGTGTTAATTCAGCTTTGCTGTTTGACTGAAACTGATACCCCGTGGCGTAAGCCCAGGGTAGTTCATTTTAGTAGTTCTATTTTAATACCAACAACACCGCATTTTTTTTGGTCTTCTTTAGAATAAAATGTTTCAATTTCGTTTACCAGCTCTTCTTTTGAAACCCCGCCAAAATATGCCGTGGGGAAATCTGAAAACAGACTTTCAAAATCAGCGCAACGATACAACGCCCTTACTGTGGTAAGAACTTTTTTGTTGTTTGGGTGTTGCAAGTAAATTCAATCTGATCGCCGGGATTTATCTGCCGACGCTTTTCATCGTACAGCCTTGACTCAATATTTTTTGCGCCACTGGCTATTTTTTCAAAGGGAACAATTGCCAATTTCATTTTGTGAATGATCATACGTTTACTCAAACAATTACTATACGTCGGGAGCTCCCCGGTGTGTGTTGTTAGCCCACAGTGTCAAACGAGGCTGATTGACCTCAGTGTATTTGCCGGTATGTTCTACCCTGGTTTTTTGCATGGTTCTTGGTGGTTTATTCGCTGGCGTGTTGACCAATCGTGTTTATATAATACCACCTTGTCCGGAACTCTCCACCCCGCCGCACCCACAGCTTTTTCTTTATGCACTGATGCAACCCTTTTACGATGATACCCTTGATTAGCTACACAGTGCGAAAAGGAAATATGTTTGGTATGAATTGTATGAGAAAATGAATGCGGTCTTCATCTATTCCGATCTTGTGGAATCTGTTCGCATCGTTTCTCGATACCAAGACACGTGTCTTTCAGCGGGAGTAATGCGTCGCACACCAAACCAAGGAATCGTGTTTAGAGGAGAGAGATTTGTGCGTTCTTTTCGCGTATGCGATTTGAACACTCTCACACGATTCCTTGGTTTGACGCACAATAAAGAGGCGCAGGTTTTGCTTGCAAAACCTGCGCCTCTTTATTGTCATTATCCTCTCACTTTTTTCTTTTTAAGCCAGAGGGCAAAAACTCTGGCGTCCCATACAATTGCCGTGACCGTCACGATAGCCACAGACGTCAACCACGAACAATCGGGAAATGTAAGAACATCCAACTCTCTCGTCCCCCACACAACAAACACTGCGACAAGCGCCGACCATGTGAACGCTTGAAAGGCAACTCCCCACATTTCGCACCTCCTTCTTCCATTCACGAATACGAAAACTATCTCTTTGAGAGTTCCAGCTGATGCTGAAGCTCTCAAAAGATAGCCCGACGTTGTATAACCACATACGTTGTCGGGCGTTTGGGCGAACCGAGCTTATGTTCTCGGTTCGCCCCAAAAAGAACATCCCATTTAGCGGCGGACTTTGGCAAAAACCGCCTCCAGAGACACGCTCTGGTTCCCTTTTCCACACCAGAAACTTCGGTACAACTCCCCGCCATCAGAGATGGCATAGGGATTTTCATCCAGAATCCGGCAAGCCACGTCAAGAGGGAGCTCTCGCTCCCTCTTGACCTGATGGTGTTCCCGAAAACCATCTTCGGACGACACCACAACGTCTACAACTCGCCCCGTATAGAGCGAAACGTGTGTATAATTTGTATATTCCATTCCCGTCTCCTCTTTCGCCCTCGGCATCATACCTCGGGCAGTTGATCTTCCCTCCGCCGACGGGTGTCGGCGGTGGATTTTGAATCTGTCGCCCTTGCAAGCGACATTTTGACCATAAAATTTAATTTACAGACAAAATGTCGCTTGCAAGTGCTTGGTGATTTTTGTAAAGAACAATCTATCTCTTTGAGAGTTCCAACCCTCCTCGTCCCATATGGGACACGGAATTGTATCTTCCTCAATCAACTCGCGACCGTGGACGTGAATTGAATAAAGGAGCGAACACAATACCACACGCGTTCGCTCAAAATCTTTTGGTCTGTCATTCCTCAAACGACAGACCAGTTATAAGCGGAGCCCGTGGTGCTCCACTTATAAGAAAGAACTGTTAGCGTGACCACGGCACACTTGAGGAGGTATCACACCTCCTCAACACAAGCTCCGGCCCGGCCTCTATCGCGAGGCATTCAGTTTCCTCGCTCCGCCAGGAACCTCTATCACCTTCCCGCCCTCATTCCTAAGGGCGAGTCCGGAAGACAGCCAAACCTCTTGCCCTTCTTCCAAGATAGCGACGAGGAGGTGAGTAGCACCCCCTCCCGTCACCTCAAACAAATCCTCCGCAAAGGTGGCTGAGCCACCCTCCACGGAGTCACGGTTGAGGTGGCACAGATACGCCACGCTTGGTGTATCCTCGCCAGTGGTGGCAAAACGGAGGTGGGATGCCCACCTCGTCCACCGCCCATGAACATCCTCTCCCTTCTTCACCCTCCCCACCTCAGCAGACAGGAAAAAGATGTTGTCGGGATATTGCGCATCCCCGACATCTGGCAGACGCAGAATCGCATCCATGCGCTCTGCCAGCTGGTCGTCCACACTAATCCAGCCGTTTGACTGGTGCTTCAGGCCCGCCACGGCCCAAAAATCAAATAACCCAAATCCCGCCTTCGGGTGGCGCTTATAATTCTTCAACCACCCGCGAACATCCATACTGCCCTTTTTACAGGTCAATGCAACCTGCAGGGCATTGAAATTCCCCGGCCCATACAGTGATGCCCCCTTCGGGCGGAGGGCTACCCAGCCCCGCGGCGAGGGAGTGGTGGAGTAAACGACGCAAGGATCTTCTACTGCATCGTCACCAACCGAACTTGACCCACTCGGCAGTCGCCACTTCCTCACCGGCGAGCTCTTCCCCCCAGCGGAGATGGCTCGCAGACCCTCTTTAGAGGGAACCACAAGAACCTCCTCCCCACCGAGCGTCTTTCCGGACAGTTCAACGACTTTCCGGAATAACGCCTCCCCGGGTACCTGTCCCGCACTTACGGCGAGGTTGAGTACCGTCGTCAGACTCTCCTGACGAGCGAGCCATTCCTGGCTCGGCGGAAACCCAATCTTATCGGGAGTCAAGAATTTCCTCAAAACAAGCTCCCACGCCCACTTCTTGGAGTGGGCGAGAATACGCCTAGCTCTGTCCCCTGTCCGAAATTCGGTTGAGTCACCGAACCTCTTCCCGTACTCTAAGACCGGGGTGGGGTCACCCGTCTCTTCAAAGTCAGCGAGCGCCTTCCTTAAAAGCTCCTCTCGCTTCTTTATGGTCGCCCGCCGGTTCTTATCGAACCACCTTGCGACCGCCGCCGGCACATCAATCCCGGCAGCAGAAACCTGCGCGTGGGTAAACTGTTTTGCCCACGCGTACAGGGATTGCTGATACTCATCTTTGGCGCGTTTCTGCTCCCACTCTTTCTCAGGCCACTCGGGTGGCGGTGGGGGAGTCATTGAACGCTCCTGCTCCGGCGGGCGCAATGCCGCCGCCGCTTCGCGCAACTTCACTGCCTCGCGAATGAACCGCGAAGCTGCACCACACCGAACCGCTTCATACGCCGCCTCTACAGCGGTGTCGAAGTCGCTCGCACTCGATGACCGGGCGAGGAGTGTTGAGCCAAAACGCTCCTTTAGGCGTTCCGCCTCTCCGATTACTCCATTTTGGAGGGCCAAGTCAACGGCCCTCCTGAGCGCATCCTGCGCCCGCCTATACCCATACGAGCGCTCAGACGCCCGCTCCACCCCGAGAACATCAAGCGCCTTTTTAACACCGAGGACCTCCAAAATCACGGCCCCCGATTCTACGTCCTCGGACCCGACCCCCAACAACGGAGTGGACTCCGCCACGTCCGTGGAGGGCTTCTTCGCCCTCACATCTGTTGGGACTTTCACCCCTAAGGTCGTGCCGAGCTGGTCGGCAAGCGACCGCCCGCTGCTGGTGTTGTCTTGCTTTTTCATACTCAACCCTCCTTTTGGGTTTGTGCTCTCTTGTCATGTCAGGATGAGTAGCCCGGCAGAGCATTCCTTTGGCAAGGCGAGCGACAAGTTCCTCGCCTTGTTTGTGTCTGCATAATATAACGTGACAGACAACACGCTGTCCTCCGCCGACACCCATCGGCGGAGGACTTTGAATCTGTCGCCCTTGCAAGCGACATTTTGACCATAAAATTTAATTTACAGACAAAATGTCGCTTGCAAGTGCTTGGTGATTTTTGTAAAGAACAATCTATCTCTTTTTCGTCCTTTTGGACTCATCAGGCAGAGCACACACCCTGCGAAAG
>CAZFHH010000001.1:0-61916 GCA_964518755.1 uncultured Candidatus Saccharibacteria bacterium | reverse complement strand
CCAATCTATCGGTGGAGAAAAGGGGTCTGGAGAAAAGGGGTCTGACCCCTTTGTTTGACTGTAAAGCCAATCTATCGGTGGAGAAAAGGGGTCTGACCCCTTTGTTCTGGGAAAAGATACGGCGGGCAAATATATATAAACCCCACGAGTCCGTAATGCAGACAGCGTGGGGTGAAGGGTACGGAGCCGTTTATTGGAGGTTCGGCACCTGTGCCGAACCTCCAAATACTTTCAACACAATACCACACGGCATAAGAAGGCGCGAGATTTCCTTATGCCACGGGACAAAAAATCAATAGATACTTTTTCTTTTTCTTTTTATGCGCAGGTGGAAAGAAATCGGAATAGAAATGTACTCATTCCCACCACCATGCTAAGCATGTACACCACGACCACGACAGCCCCGGCAACAAACAGACGCTTATTCCTTTGTCCACCAGCGATGAGATAAGCACCTATTGCTATCACCACAATAACGAGGACAAGGGATATGATTATGGCGGTGGATATAACATGACCAAATCCACCGAGAATCACAACTCCAGCCTCCATAATGGTTGCAAACAACAGTATCCCAACCGCTATACTGTTGACGGTATCTTTTCGTATGCCTTTCAGATGCTCCTTTACCATGCCATCCGCGAACACACACATCGCGGATACTGCCACAATCCAAAACACGACAAAAAGAATCTCTTGTGTATTCATTGGACTCACCTCTTTTGTGCTTTCAATGAACAAGTTCGGCACGATGCCGAACTTCCGAATACTTTCAACACAATACCACACAATTATGACATTGCTAGGATTTTTGCGATGTTGAGGAGAGCCTTATCCCGTGGTTGTGAAGGCGTATGCCTTCACAACCACGGGATAAGGCTCTGGGTCTAGCTGTGGTAATAATCGCGCGCAAAGTCCGCCCGATACTCATCAAAACTTCCGGAAAGTATTGCCTTACGCGCACCGCCCACAAGAGAAAGTATAAATCCAAGATTGTGTAATGAGGCAATAGACGCCCCAAACATTTCACCTGCGCGCAAAAGATGTGCTACGTACGCACGAGTAAACCCTTCGGTGCCCGGAACAATCACCTCATCATCAAGTGGTGTAAAATCATTTTTATATTGCTCGTTTTTCAAATGAATTAGTCCGCGGCGCGTGTATATTGTGCCATGCCTTCCCTGTCTTGTCGCTGCAACACAATCAAATAAATCCATGCCGTTTTCAATACCAAGCAAAATATCCCCCGGCTCACCGATGCCAAGAAAGTGACGTGGTTTATCTTCCGGGAGATTGTCAACCGCCGCTTGCAACGCCCCGCGCATATCTTCCTTTCCAAATGAACCACCTATGCCAAACCCATCAAAACCCATTGATGCAATTTCTTTGGCACTCTCTTTACGTAAATCTTCAAAACGTCCTCCCTGCACAATACCGAAAATTGCCTGCGTCTTTCTCGCCGAAAGATTAAGGCGGTGCGCCGCAAGAGAACGCATCGCCCACCGATGTGTGCGCTCCATTGCACTTCGCTGATATTCATACCCATCGGTTGGCGCCGTACATTCATCAAATGCAAAAAATATATCAGCACCAAGAGCATGCTGAATTTCAACGGAGCGCTCCGGAGTAAACCTGTGCAACGAACCATCTAAATGCGAAGTGAACGTAACGCCCTGCTCATCAATAATCGCCAGTTGCCCATGCTGACTGGCAACACTTTCGTCATACACTGATACATCATGATTATTTGGCATTTCAAGACCTTGCGAAATCTTTGTGATATTTTTTCCAAAAGCAGCACCAAGCGAGAATACTTGGAAACCTCCTGAATCAGTTACCGTTGGTCCGCTCCAGTTCATAAATGTACCCACTCCACCTCCATCATGCACAATTTGCGACCCCGGACGCAAATATAAATGATATGTGTTCGCAAGAAGTGCTTGCGCTCCAATGGAGCGCATTGACTGTGGAGAAACGCCCTTCACGCTCGCCTGCGTTGCAACGGGAATAAACGCGGGAGTTTGTATTGTGCCGTGCGGTGTTTTTAAGTTTCCGGCACGTGCGATACCATCGTGTGCTTCAATTGAAAAGAAATCGTCCATAAAACAAAGAGTACCAAGAAAAACGATTCTTATCTACTAAATGCGTTTTAGGTACAGAAAATAATTGCAATGCAACAGGCAATATACTCACTAACTTTGCATAATCAAACATGACCTTGCAAGTTTAACTTGCAAGGTCATGTTTGATATATTGCCTGTGGTGTTGTGATTATCTTTTAGGAGTGACAACGTTCAAAAGCTTCACTTCAAAGACAAGCGATGAGTTTGCCGGAATGGGACCGAAAGTGCGACTGCCATACCCGAGCGCCGGCGGAATTGCCAAAAGGCGCGTTCCGCCAACCTTCATTCCAACGAGCCCTTCATCCCATCCCTTAATTACTTTCCCTGCACCAAGAACAAACGAAAACGGTTTGCCTCCGTGCGCTTGCGAAGAATCAAACACTTTCCCATCTGTAAACTTACCAACATATTGTACCGAGATGGTATCACCGGGCTTGGCAACCACACCGGTTCCGACAACGGCGTCTGTTATTGAAAGTTTTTTAACTGCTGGAAGAGGTGCCGAAGTACCGGAAAACTTTTGGGCGGATGTTTTCGCTGATGGCGCGGAGGTTGTTTCCGTTGTTTGCGTGGAAGAACGTGGGGAGGAAGAGAAAAGCGAAAAGATATTTATACCAAAAAAGAACGAGGCGATGACGATGATAAGTGCAATCGCGACTGCGATACCTGTTGCAATGGAAGTATTATTCATAAGTATTGATTAAAAAATTAAGATGTATAACTTTAGTGTACCTCATGCTCGCCCAATTCGGAAACTTCCTGTGTAAAATCTTGCAGTGCTTCTCGTGTTGCCTCATCAACATCAGGCACATTATTCTCGATAAACAACATCAATTTCTTCTCGGAGATATCGTGGTCCAAAAGTGAATAAAATTCAGTGCGCGATGATGATGTCATACGCAATACGAAGCGCGCCATGAGATCCTCAAACAGTATAGCAGAAAATCTATCAAGAAGTTCCTCCTGCTGTTCCGGAGCATAATCAGATAGATGCAACGTGGAAATGACCATGTCAATAAGTGAGCCGGATTGCGTTTGCGTGTTCATGTTGGGTGTGATTAAGGTTTTATATTCTCTGCGAATTGCAGTGGTGGGATAAACGTTCCTGGACGTGAGGTAGTCATAACCTTCCCGACGATTGTCTGAGTGGAAGACATGTCAATTACCCGAGTACCGGCAACATTCTCAGCTAAGACGTGTGCCCCCGGATGACCGCTAAGATACTCATATGCCAGCATGGCACGCGCATTAAAATCGCCACCGAAAGCAACTACGTTTCCATTTGGTGTCCCATACAAAAAAGTTTTGTGAATCGGTACGTGTAGGTTATGCATACCGATGAGATGCTCTGCGCTTGAGGCGTGTGTCGCGATACTTTCCTGCGCCCGTGTAAGAAAGTGCGCAATGGTTTCATTATTGGCAGGTCCAACACCCGACTGTGATACAACGGCAACAATTTGCTCATGAACTTTTGATAGTACGGGAGAACCTTTCCCGTACAGCACTTCAGCTATTGGCTCATTCATGTGCGTCGCGAGTTCGCTGTGTAATTCCGCAATGGCATGAGCTCCGGATATGTTCTCCATATGTACGATGGGGTTTTGCGGAATATGTGCGGGCGTCGGTATGTGTGTGGCGTGAGGCGCCGCCCCCGCATACACCGGCTGACCGAAACCATCATGAACGATGTGTCCTTCACCATCACGCAAATATATATCGTGTTGCGACGGTGAGCCGGCATTCGCATGAGTGGCATGAGTGGCATGAGTGGCTAGTGCCTCATGCGGTGTTGCGGAGGCATGATGCGCAACGGCGGAAGCAACACCGGAATGCGGTGCAAACGGAATGACGATTGCAGTATCGGGTTGCGTTTGATATGACTCAAACGCTCGGTCTGGAGAGCCCCCGCCCACGCCGGCTCCGCCGGCGTGGGCGGGGGCGAGCCCATGCCCCGGCGCACCACCGGCAAACGTTTCCGGAGCAACTCCCACACGCGACGCAGATGCAAGCGCACCATGCGCAACCGGAGCGTGTGCCAAATGTGATACCGACGTAGCCGATGCCGATGATGCCACCGATGCGGATGATTCGTGCGTGGCGGAAATAGCTGCCGAGTGTGCCGCGCCGACAGTTGCGGCGCCATGCGAAGAAGGAGCGGTCGCATTGTATATATCTCCCAACAATTTCTCAGCTTCGTCTGAGGCTGAGTCGCCAATGCTGTGCATCGCCGAATGCGTTTCGTCTGTGATGGTGGTTGCAATGCCGTGAGAAGCAGATGGTAATCGGCTCATACTTTTCTCAACAGCGTCCATTACAGGCAACCTGCTTAGAATGTCCGCGGACCCGATGGAAGCCCCGGCGCCGAGAAGAACCGCAGTGAACATCTCGCGCCTCCGGCGACTTTTCTCAATCGCATCAGGCGACCCCTTTTTGTATGCCAAATCCAAAGCCCTTATAGACTTAATTGATGCCGAATCAATCTTTTTGCGTTCCCCAGCAAGGTCCTGCGCACGTTGCGCGCCTTTGGTTTTCATAAAGTGCTTGCCAACACCTTTGCCGGCAAAAGAACCCAACAAAACACTGCCTATGTAGCGAAACAAATAATACCCAGCACCGGCGATACCTCCGGCAAGACCACCGATACCGGCAAAGGTAAGAATGCGCAACCCGCGAGTAATTCTCCGCGCCGTTTTCAGTTTCTTACTTTTTTCTTCTTGCGGGAGATACTCATATGCTCTTCGTGTTATGAGTCGTGCTATTTTCGTTTCCATGCGATTATTCGCACGAGCATACCACCCAAAGACTTTTTTGAATATTCCTCGCTCATTACCCATAAGCGCTTCCACACTCCTGTCATGCGCGCGATCAATGGTATCACGCGTAAGCACCATACTATTATGCCGGCGTTCAATTTCTTTTTTCTGTGCCTCAGTGTAAGATACTTTTTTTATAACGGTTTCCCCAGGATCATCTTTCATGACAAACGTCATACCGAACTCACTTTCATTCAAGCGTGTCCGAACAGATTCATTTACTTTGTTTGAAAAATCAGCACGAGATTGGTCGTATACGTCACGCAGTTCACTCACGCGACCCTTGTGCGTTTCGGTTGAATGACCTTTTTGGTTGAGTCGCACCGCACGCAGATATGCCGACTCGGCAACAATCATTTTTGCTCTGGCATCGGAAACATCTTCACGCATACGAATTCTTTCCGGTGATTCAACTTTCGTGTGAGTCGCTTTATTTGCACGAGCACTCTCCTTACTCGCTGATGCCACGGGCTTCTCTTCGCGAGTGTGAATGATAACTTTTTCGTGCGTTTTCGCTTTTCGTTGTGGCGGTTTTTCGTGCATACATTTATTATACTATATATTGCACCATCCAGGCACACTATTTTATAGAAATCTCCACTGATGCATCATCACGAGAGATATCGTATTCTTATTTCTTCCTCAATGGTTGCACGGTCGCGCCCATATGTCAGATACGAAAGCTCTCTTAAATCGTCCACTTGCGCGAGATTGCGCTCTGAAAGATTAAGTGTGCGGATATTAAACGGTTTCTGTGGAACTCCACGAGCCAAAATCTTTGCATACGCATTGCGATTTTCTATATTGATGAAATCAGGAGCTGAAAAAGTCGGGGCAAATTGTTTTGCGAAAAATTCACCGTCTTTTTCTCCAACACGGAACACGACCATATTACCAACGTTGCCAAACACAGCATCGCGTGTCTTTTCATTTACCTGGTCAAGGAATTGATGCGCGATATTGAGTGAAAGTTTATATTTGCGCGCTTCCGAAAGAATAGACGGGATTGAATCTGTAGTGATATTTTGGAATTCATCAATGTAGAAATAAAACGGGGGTAAATCAACTCCGGGCGAATCGGCGCGAGAAAGCGCCGCCATAAATATCTTTCCCACCAAGATGAGACCAATCAGGTTGGCGTTGCGTTCTCCCAATCGCCCCTTGGAAAGGTTTACCAATAAAATCTTTTTATTATCTATAATATCTCTGAAATCAAAAGAGGAATTTTGTTGCCCAATAATCGGGCGCATAAAATCATTGGAGGTAAAATCATCAAGTTTGCTGGTGATATAGGGAACAATATTTTCAAGAGATGCTTCCCCACCGGCTTTTGTCGCAATGCCCGTCCAAAATTGATTGACTACCGGATTATGACTGTGAGAAAGTTTCATATTGCGAAACGCATCGTCAGAAAGAACCCTTCCAATATCAAGCATGGTTGAACCGGATTCCGGATCTTCCATAATAAGCATGGTGGAGTTTCTGAAATACTGTTCAAACGCCGGGCCCATACTTTCAGGCACATCACCATATAAGCTACGAAATATCATGAACAATTCATTCACAATAAATGTTTTTTGTTCCGGACGTTGCGGGTCATACTCAAGCATGTTGAGCCCGAATGGTCTGTCAAGATATGCCGGATCAAAATAAATGACATCGTCATACCGTTCGGGAGGTACCGCCGCGAGCACGTCCAAAATATCGTTGCCGTGCGGGTCTATAAAACATACTCCACGACCGGCGCGCATATCTTGTTCAATAAGTGTTTTTAGGAAACCGGTTTTACCGGCACCGGTTTGACCGATAACATAAAGGTGTCGCAAACGGTCTTCGTCATCAATAAATATTGGCATTTCTTGCCCACGTACAACGTTGGCGCCAATTTGTATTCCTGATTTTGGCAAATCAACAGGAGCCGGCGCCGTTGCAAATCTTGATTGCTTAAGATGCGGTGAAGAAGTGATGCCGGTGGACGGGAAATGATACATAGTTGAAAGCTCACGAAGTGAAAGTGGCATAAGGTGGTCACCGGGCAAACGAAACGAATATGCATCAGCAACAGAATGTATTTTCTTTTCTTTTACACGAGCAAACTCCAGGTGATTCCCCAATGTATTATCAAATTGATTGAATGCCGATTCAATATCTGAAATGACCTGCCCTGCGCGACCGGCATCAGGAGAAGAAACCAGAAGACGCATAGATACGCCGGCAATTGGTGTGGATATTTTCTTTTCAAGCTGCTCTATATCATTTTTATTTATCTCCGCTTGTCGTTTTTCTTCTTCGCGAATCCTGCTCTCATCTTCCTTTGATTTACTGCCAGTAAAGAAAAAATCTTTGAACTCTTTGCCCACCTCACCAAGTGTGGTGCTTGGTATGTTAAATGCTTTCCCGCGCTTCATGCCCTTGCGCAGAGCTTGCAACACCTTGCGATAGTGTGCCACATATCGCTCACCTTGCGGTGAAAATACTATTTGCAATGCCGCACCCTCTTCATTGTCTTGAATTTTTGCAAATGCGCTCAGAACAGTATTAAGCGGGTCATAGTCAAACTCTGTGTAATCTCTGAGTGGCAGCATTGGAACGGTGGTAAGGCGTGCCTCTGAAATGAGTGTCGTACCATTTTCAACAAAGATATTATAGTCATTTGGCTGAAGCGAAAGACGCGCCAACGGAAAAATGGCAAGCAATTGTTTTTCAAACATATCCCGCTTCCCGTTTGGTACGGCAACATAAAAAGAAAGCAAGGCACTTTCAAGAGGTACCGCCATTTCAAGTACTATGTATGGTGGCTCCTGTGGCGTTGTCGCTGAAACCGAAAGTAGTCCTGAATAAAACTGCTCCATAACAGACACCATTTCTTTGAGTGGTTTCTCTCGGGAATTTTCTTGCGTACTTTTGAATTCGGGTAACTGCACCTCATAAAGCACCATATGCAACGCTTTGAATTCCGGCGCCTTTTCAGAAAGTCCCTTTGGCAAAAAACCGGCTGCAATATAGCGCACCAAAAATCTATGGAAATCATCAGTGATGTGCGGATTATTGAGTTTTCCCAACACTGTAAAAGCATTTTTTATGCCCCGTTCATCCATGATACTACGCAACTCAAGCATCGTGTCATCGTTACTGTCAGGATCAAGCCCGAGCGCCTTGTTACTCGCCTCGTCTTCAGTTATGCGATAATTTTCTTCAAGGGTATTTTCGGGTGGCGCCGCGCGATGCGCGACAAGCGTAGCATCAGCCGCACGCTCAAAGCGTGCTTGCGGTGCCTCTTCCGAGGCACCGTTCTCAACCGCGTTTTGAGCGAGCTCTCTTTCTTTTTGTTGCACCTGCTCACGCAAATACGCAAGCTCTTCTTCCGGTGTTCGCAGTGGTACTCCTTCCATTACCAATTAGTATACCGCATACACACCACCGCACAAAAAGAAGCTCATCGTAAAATGTTGATAAAAGGCGGTTGGGTTATGGAGCTTACGCGGTGCCGGCACCTGTGTCGGCACCGGAGCTGTCTTTAGTATCAGCACTTTGAATACCAACTGAGATGCCTGCGTCTTCTTTCTTTTTTGGCGTAATCCCGTTTGCAATGAGAAGTTTTTCAAAATCATCTCTCTCAAGAGTTTCTACGGTAATCAATTTTTCCGTAATGGCATCAAGGGCGCCGCGATGCGCCCCGAGAACCTCTTTGGCACGATTTGTTTCTTGCGTAATAATGTGCTCAACTTCTTCGTCTATTTTTGCCGCTACCGCTTGCGAGTATTGTGTTTCCACCTGGTGCGCATGCTCAGTTACAAATGCAATAGGTCCGAGTTTTTCGCTCATACCATATTGCTCAACCATGTCGCGAGCAATCTTTGTCGCCACGGCAAGGTCATTGTGCGGACCGGTTGTAACATCTCCGAATATCATCATCTCCGCGACATATCCGCCAAGCGTTGAAGAAATATCATCAAGAAACTCTTTCTTACTCTGCATTCTCTTGTCTTCAAACGGGAGCTTGAGAGTATATCCAGCAGCACGCCCGCGACTGATTATTGAAATTTTATGTACGGGATCCGCATAAGGCAACACTGAAGAAACAAGTGCATGACCCGCCTCGTGATATGCGGTTATCTTTTTTTCTTTTGCGGAGAGAATATGACTCTTGCGCTCGGGTCCGAGCATGACCTTCTCAATGGAGCGCACGAGGTCGTATTGTGTTACCTCTTTACGATTTTCGCGCGCGGCAAGAATGGCGCCTTCATTCATGATTGAATGAAGCTCGGCACCGGAAAATCCGGGGGTGCGCTCCGCAACAATGGCAAGATTAACATCGGGACCGAGTGGCTTCTTTCGCGCATGAATGAGAAGTATCTCCTCGCGATCTTTTCTGTCCGGCAAATCAATCATAACTCTTCGGTCAAACCGCCCGGGGCGCAAGAGTGCCGGGTCCAACACATCCGGGCGGTTGCTTGCCGCCATCACTACTACCTTTTCAGTCGGCTCAAATCCATCCATCTCCACCAAAATCTGATTGAGCGTTTGTTCGCGCTCGTCATTGCCACCTCCCATGCCACTTCCGCGCAATCTTCCCACAGCATCAATTTCATCTATAAAAATAATTGCGGGCGCCGCACGTTTTGCCACCTGGAACAAATCGCGCACTCGGCTGGCACCTATACCAACAAACATCTCTACGAATTCAGAACCGGAAATTGAAAAGAACGGCACACCGGCTTCGCCCGCGACAGCTCGCGCCAAAAGTGTCTTCCCTGTTCCGGGTGCTCCCATAAGCAGAATACCTTTAGGAATACGCGCCCCAATGTTGATAAATTTCTTTGGATTTTTTAAGAAGTCAACAATTTCAAGAAGCTCGTCTTTTGCTTCACGCGCGCCGGCGACATCTGCAAATGTAATTCGTTGGATAGTATCCGCCGGGTCGGTCAAGCGCGCTTTGGACTGCCCGAAAGAAAATGCCTGCATGCCAGCCCCTTTAACCTGTCGCGATAAAAACCAAAACAAAAATACAAAAAATAGAATGGGGAGAATTATCGGCGCCAACGTGACAAACCAAAAACGAAATCCGGACTCACCTTGTATTGTGATGGCAACTTGTGAAAATTCTTTTGGCGTAACACCGTAGACTGAAAGAATTCGCGACAACGCTGAATCCGCATCTTTGCGCGACACACGTTTAACACCATCTTTATAAGTGAGCGCGAGGTCGTTGCCGGACACCACAATTTTAGAAACCTTGTTCGCCTTAACATCTTGCGCCACCTGAGAAATTGAGATTGTCTGCGGAGCTTTCTTCTGCGGAGAGAATACCGTGTACAAACTCATCAGTAATAAAAAGATGAGAATGGTTGAAATGATATTTCCGGTGAAAGAAGGTCCGGAAAACGGACTGCGTATGCGAGACTTGAAACCAAGCTTACGCTTTTGTCCTTTATTATTCTTACCACCCCCGCTTTTCCTGCGGGCAAATTGTAACAGATAGTTCATGTGTATGGAAACTATATCGCAAAATCCTCGGGGAGTAAACATGGTCGCATACAAACGATGATGAAGAGGTG
Organism: uncultured Candidatus Saccharibacteria bacterium; assembly: GCA_964518755.1. Taxonomy (GTDB): domain Bacteria; phylum Patescibacteriota; class Minisyncoccia; order Phycocordibacterales; family Phycocordibacteraceae; genus C7867-001. Next base: position 51,422 of record CAZFHH010000001.1, on the reverse strand, counting down.
CTTCCCGGCGGCTATATGCGCCCCGGCACGGGGCGCATATAGCCGCCGGGAAGCACACGTGCAAATTTAAAGCCAATGTGGCTGATTTCAAAAATCACACACATTGGGTATACTTAACTGTTAATGACATTGATTGCATACAAAAAAGCGGGACTCAAATATGAGATACTTGAAAAATACACAGCGGGTATTGAACTTGTTGGTACTGAAGTGAAAACACTGCGGAAAAAACTGGGGAAACTTGATGGCTCGCGAATCATTGTGCGGGCAGGCGAAGTGTTTGTTATCGGGATGACCATTCCGCCGTATCAAGTAAACAACACTCCCAAAGAATATGACCCATCACGCACACGCCGATTGCTCCTCACTAAACGAGAAATACGAGAGCTTGCAAATGCTGAGATGAAAAAAGGGTTGACAATAGTACCTCTCTCGGTGTATAATGACCGACACTTACTAAAGATGCAAATTGCTATTGTTCGCGGGAAAAATAAGTCTGACAAACGCGAATACCTTAAACGCAAAGACGCACAGCGTGAAGCGCAACGAGCACTTGGGTAAGACGTCAGTGCGAGAAAGTCCCGAAACATACAAAAAATACTCCTGTATTTTTTGTATGTTTCGGGGGTGACCGGCTTTGACGGTTTGTTCTTTGAGAATGTGCGGTGCGGTGCACGCTCGCTTATCACCTAAATCTGTGCGAGCAAACCATAAGTGCCAAGAAAACTCTTGCACGCGCAGTGTCTCCATACTTCGGTATGAACGACTTTGCGTTCGCTTTCGCAACGGCTCGAGCATAACGCTCGTCGCTCGAAAGCGCGTTTCGTTATATCTTGCGTTCGTACAATATAATGAGGCGACATCTTTTGCGAAATCGGCGATTCCCTTTCCATTTGGAGATATCGCTTAAATCTTAAAATGGATGAGACAAGGAGGATTTTGCTTTCATTTACGCACCTTGTCTCACATATAAACAAAAGCTACGCACCGTAGACGCATCTCAAAGACCGAATTCGGACGGGGGTTCAATTCTCCCCACTTCCACCAAAAAATCCCAACTATAACCCAACCCCTCGCCGGCTGTAGCCGGCGAGGGGTTGGGTTATAGTAAATCATTGAGAAAATACAAACAATTCGTAAAACCCATGAATAATTCCAATCTAAAAATTAAGCTGTCTTTTATTACAGGATTAAGAAAGGTCGTCTTGCATGAGATAAATCGTCACGCACTCCTTCATATCAGCACGGAAGATGCTGATTCGCTATATCTGAACTTCACACAAAATCTCACAACGATTAAGTCATTAAGAGGTGTCGCGAGAGCATATGTCATTGCGCAAGATTATAAATACAACCCATCTTACATTTCCAATCACAAAGCAATTTTGAGTAACATGATAGATACGGTACTCACAGAAAACAAAAATCTATTTAAGAGCTTCAAAATAACCTGTGCCGGGGCAAATTCACCGGAGGTTCAAGATATGACAGAATATACACAAGAAAAATATGGACTGACAAGAAAAGACAAAGCTGATCTAAAAATACACATCATCAAGATTAACGGTACATGGGAAATCGGAATTCAAATTACACCGAGACCACTTTCTTTCAGAGAGTACAAATCAAAAAACATGAGTGGGGCAATGGATCCGACAATCGCATTTGCGGTAAATTCTTTTTGCAAATTAGAAAATGCGAATTCCTATTTAAATATCTTTTCCGGAAGCGCAACGCTGTTGCTTGAGGCTATGCAATGTTACCCAAATATCAAACATCTAATTGGTTTTGATAACAATAAAAAGCATCTTTCTCTGGCAATACAAAATATAAAGAAAGCCGGACTACTCAAAAGAATACAACTCAAAGAAGAAAATATCTTTGACAATCCGGAACTTGGTACTTTTGATGCAATCACATCGGACTTGCCTTTTGGCATGGCTGTTTCAAAAAACGAAAACATTAAAGCGCTCTATCAACACTTTATTGACTATTGCCAGAAGACATTACACGCCAAAGGCAGGCTGGTTATTTATACGAGCGAACATGAAACTCTAAAAGAAATTATCTTAAAATCAAAATTTAAAATAATATCGACGGTGGATTTGAAACTTATCACATCTGTTAACGCATACCTACATCCGAAAATCTTCGTATGTAAATTTAAATAAAAAATTTTAAGGTAGCGCCCCGTATAAAAATTGTTCATTGGTATAGGCACAATTACACTGCCCGACCAAATGATTTTACACAAACGGACGATGTCATCAACAAAACATGCGGTTCTGAATATATAAAATCTTGAACCTTCAACAAACATCGGACATTCGATGCTTATGTCCTACTGTTTGTAATAATCATCTTTTAATTCTTCCGGTTCTTCAAGCGTATTATAATCAATTACAATTTCCTCCCCGGCTTTTATATCACGTAACGCATAGTAATCATAATTACGATGATAGGCGTTGGGAGATTTAGAATGGTTAAGATACCAACCAATCTCCATACATCCAAAATCTCCCGGACACAATAATTTTTTATCTCTCCTACCTATACAATATGATTCAAAATCTTTAGGTACATCTTTTTTATTCCTTGTGACCGCCACATAACGGTCATTGTTCTTATTACCAAATAACCTAAGGTGGCTTTCTTTTGTAATATCATGGTTAGCAAAAACACCGATCCCATATTTTGACGGTTTTAAAGTAAATGAGAATTCTGTTGTTTGATTTTTCATTGGATTGCAAATATCGGACATCGGATGTCCGATATTTATTTACTTTGGTTTGGTGCGTAAAATCGCAAGTAATATCTCTTTGAAGCGGGCGGGGTTGCCGGAGCCTTTCGCTTCTTTCATACACTGCCCTATGAGAAATTGTATAACAGTTTCTTTTCCGCTTTTGAATTCTTCAACTTGTTGCGGATGCGCTTTCAGTACAGTGCCTACGATACGCGCGAGAGCATCATCATCTTGTGTTTGCAAAAGCGATTTGTCACGAGCAACCTGTTGCGGATCATCACGCTCCTCACGAAGCAACACCTCCAAGATATCTTTTGCTCCACGCGAAGAGACTTCATTGCGTGTAATCATATGTATAAGTTCCGCAATCGCTTTTGGAGAAATCCCCACATATTCTTCCACATCTGATTTTGCATACCAACCCGCCATGTCTGATACCATATAATTTACCATGCGCCGTACCAACGCTTTATCTTGTTTAAGCTCATGTGCAACCGCCTCAAAAAAATCACTACGACTACCGGTTGCCACTATATACGCGATATCATCCGATTTCAATTCGTACGCATCTTTGTATCTTTCGCGCCTTTCCCACGGAAGTTCCGGTAGTGTTTTTTTAATCTCATCAACAGACAAATCCTTCAGTTCTTCAAGAACCATTTTTGGAATGTCAGGCTCCGGGAAATAACGATAATCAGCACTGCCCTCTTTGAAACGCTGGTGGAATGTCTTTTGGGTACCTTCATTCCAACCCCGTGTTTCTTGCACAACCTCCTTTCCATTCTCATATGTTGTAATTTGCCTGTCAATTTCAAATGCTATTGCGCGTTCAACTGAACGAAAAGAATTAAGATTTTTTACTTCCACTTTTGTGCCGAGTGTATCGTTTTTTGATACGGAGATATTCGCTTCTATGCGCATCTCGCCTTTTTCCAAGTTTGCTTTGGAGACACCAAGGGTACGAAGGAGTAGCTGCAGTTCGCGCGCAAACGTAACCGCAGTTGTTGCATCGTGTATGACAGGCTCCGTTACCAATTCCATCAATGGCACACCAGCGCGATTAAAATCAACCAGACTTTCATTTTGCGTGTGCGTGGAGCGCGCTGTGTCTTCCTCCAAATGGACACGAGTAACCGCAACACCCGAAAGAGTACCTCCCGACACAAACGGATATGCAAACTGACTTATCTGATACCCTTTTGGAATATCCGGATAAAAATAACTCTTTCTATCAAACTCGCTGTACTTTATTGCGATGCCAGCCCCAAGCGCCACGCCCACACGAAGCACGTGTTTGACCGCCAAGCGATTTACCGTTGGGAGCGTTCCGGGGTGCGCAAGACATACGGGGCACACGTTAATATTCGGCTCTGTCGCCTCCGAATCATTTGCGCACGAACAAAACATTTTAGTTTTGGTGGCGAGTTCTGCATGTATTTCAAGCCCGATGGTTGGAATGTAAGAAGAATCACTCATATAGAAAATTTATCATATATGCTCGCACACAGCGAGCGCTCAAACATGTGAGGAAGTGTTCTCACGGAAAAGAGACGTCAACATATCGGAAAATTCTTTTACTGATTCCGGGTCTTTTATTGAAACACTGTATACCTCCGAAAGATTGAGAGCGTCGGCGAGTTCTTTTTTTCGTTTTGCAAGCACGTCTTCCGAAACAATATCAGTTTTTGAGAGCACAATGATTTCTTTCTTGCCAACTAGCTCCTCACCAAAAGACGCGAGCTCGTTCCGTACGGTATGATATGCTTTTACAGCATCTTCTTGCTCAAGCGAGATAAGATGTATGAGCGTATTTGTTCTCTCGGTGTGCTTAAGAAAACGGGCACCAAGACCTTTGCCTGTGGCGGCTCCTTCTATGAGCCCCGGGATATCTGCCAAAACATACCCCCAGAAGGCGCCGAGATTTGGCTCTAATGTGGTGAACGGATATGCCCCAACTTTAGCACGTGCGTGAGTGAGTATATTCAATAAAGATGATTTCCCGGCATTTGGAAGACCGATAAGTCCTCCGTCGGCTATTATTTTCAGCTCAAGCGAAACCGACCCTTTCCCGCCGGCAGAGCCCGGCGTTGATTCAAACGGATTCTGATTTGTAGAACTCTTGAAATAATTATTCCCGAAACCGCCCTTGCCACCCCCAAAAAGCACGACCGTTTGTCCCTCCTCCATAATTTCAATTTCTTTCCCGGTTTCCAATATCTTTGCACACGTACCGATTGGAACTGACAACACTTTCACGGCGCCATCGGCGCCGTGACGATTGCGCCCACTCCCCGGATGCCCTGATTCAGCGTTGAATCTTTTCTCATATGCAAAATTTTTAAGAGCTTCAAGGTCACGCACTCCGCGCAATAATACATCCCCGCCCCTTCCGCCATCGCCACCCGCGGGACCTCCTTTTGGTCTGCCTTTCTCACGCAACCAGCGCACCACACCGTTGCCACCCCTTCCGGCAGATGCATGTATAACCACATAATCAATAAATGCCATGATAAAAAATTTATGAAAGCAATGTCCAGCCTTCTTTCAAAAGCGACTCTACTTTTTTATATTTTACTTCTTGCGTTTCGTTTCCTTTTTTGACTGTCACTTTTTCATTTCTTGCTGGGGCATCTTCTTTTTTTAATTCGGACTGCGTTTTGTCACCATCTTCGCCGGATGCGTCCGACACCGCAACAAGCGTACTGCGTGTGCGCTCTTCTTCTTCGCGAATACGCGCATCATCGGAAAGCATGAGGTGTGGCATCGCCTCACGAACGGATTGCCGTATATTTTCTTCCATAATATTGAAACGAATAAGCCCTTCACGACGATACTCAATAAGCGGGTCACGCTGTCCATATGCCCTTAGCGAAACACTTCTGCGCAGATACTCCATGGTTTCCAATTGCTCGAGCCAAAAAGTATCCACAACCTGCAAGACGAAGTTGCGCAACATAAGTGTAAACACCTCGTCGCCGAATTCTTTTCGCTTCGCTTCAAATGCCCCCGTTGCCTGTGTGTCGCTTGCAACAAAAGACTGTACCAACGCCAACACCTCCTCTTCCGTACCAAACAGTGCGGCATTTCTACGCGTGTATACTGCCAAACGCTGTGTGTTAAGCACGTCGTCATACGCCAGTATCTGTTTGCGCGAATCAAAGTTAAATCCCTCAATGCGCTTTTGAGCATTCTCAAGAGCGCGCGTAATCATTCCGCTCTCAATCGGCTCATCTTCGGGGATTTTCAATGTGCCCATGACGCGCTTGATTGCATCGGCGGCAAACACTCTCATAAGTTTGTCTTCAAGAGATACATAAAACCGTGTTTCCCCGGGGTCACCCTGTCTGCCGGAGCGCCCGCGCAACTGGTCGTCAATGCGTCGTGCCTCGTGTCGTTCAGTACCGATAACCAAAAGCCCGCCGGTGGAAATAACCTCATCTCGCCTTGTCGCATCTACGGGAGAACCACCAAGCTTAATGTCAACACCTCGCCCAGCCATGTTTGTCGCGACCGTTATGCGCGCCTTGCGCCCGGCTTGAGCTATAATCTCACCTTCACGTTCGTGGTTTTTGGCATTGAGCACCTCATGAGGAATACCCGCCTCTGTGAGATATCTGTGCATCACTTCGTTGTCTTCAATTGAAACGGTACCCACAAGCACCGGCTGTCCTTTTTCATAACATTCTTTTATCTGTTTTGTCACTGCCGTATATTTTCCTTTCGCCGTGCGGAAAATGCTGTCATTAAAATCCTTGCGCTTAATCGGAAGATTAGTCGGGATGGCAATCACGTCTAATTTATATACGGTATAAAATTCTTCATCGGAAGAAATCGCCGTTCCGGTCATGCCGGAAAGTTTTTCATACATGCGGAAATAATTTTGAAATGTAACACTTGCGTAAGTGCGAGTTTCTTGCTGTACACGCGTGCCCTCTTTTGCCTCCATTGCCTGGTGCAGACCTTCCGACCATCTGCGTCCAGGCTGTAGACGACCGGTAAACTCATCCACGATAACCACCTCATCATCTTTCACTACATATTCTTTATCTTTGGAAAAAAGCGCCTTCGCCCTAATTGCGGTTTCCAGATGGTGCGCATACTTAGCGCCACCTTCCGTATATAAATTTTCTATACCGAGAGCTTTCTCGGCTTTTGTCATTCCTTCATCGGTTATTTGAATCGCTTTTAGTTTTTCATCAACCGTATAATCTTCTTCCGGAACAAATGAGCTGACAATACCAGCAAAACGCTTATACAATTCTTGCGCATCTTCTGCGGGACCGGAGATGATAAGCGGTGTACGCGCCTCATCAATGAGAATAGAATCTATTTCGTCAACAATGGCATAGTAGTGCCCACGTTGCGCGACTTGTGAACTTTCGTATGCGGTGTTGTCGCGCAAATAATCAAAACCAAGCTCGTTGTTTGTTGCAAATGTAATGTCGGCGGCGTACGATTCTTTTTTTGATGATGGACGAAGGAAATCATACGACACGCGAAACGAACCAGTTTCATCGCGCTCCTTATCTTCTTCAAGCGTAACATGTGACGGATCATACAAATATGAACCGGAAGAAGTAACAACGCCAACCGAAAGACCCATGTAGTCATATACTTGTCCCATCCACGCGCTATCGCGACGCGCGAGATAATCGTTCACCGTTACGATGTGCACGCCCTTGCAGGCAAGGGCGTGCACGACTGCGGCTAACACCGCGGAAAGTGTTTTGCCTTCCCCTGTGCGCATCTCTGCGATGCGCCCCTCCGTAAGGACAAGCCCGCCGATGAGCTGTACATCGTAGTGCGGCTCGCCGAGCGTTCGGCGAGCCGCCTCGCGAGCAATTGCAAATATCTCTGCGATGTCCGGTTTCTCCGTTGGCAGCCCATCAGTGCGCTCACTTATTGATTTAAGTCGCGCAATGAGTTCTTCGCGCGAAAGTGACTTAAAATCAGGCTCAAACGAAGACGCTATGTCAACGACCGGCTTTGCAGCTCGCAAAAATGCGGCCGATTGGTTCTTTGAAAAAATACGGTCAAGTATACTCATTCATCCTATTATAACGTAAAAACCTCCATTTGTGGAGGTTTTTACGTTTGCACGGAACGAGCCAAAACATTTGCGACTATTTACGCTTTGTTGTTGCCTTGCGCTTGGTCGTCTTCTTGACTGCCGGCTTACGCTTGGTTGCTACCTTGCGCTTTGCGGTTTTCTTGACTGCCGGCTTACGCTTGGTTGCTACCTTGCGCTTTGCGGTTTTCTTGACTGCCGGCTTACGCTTGGTTGCTACTGTCTTGCGCTTGGTTGCCACTTTGCGTGTTGACTTCTTTTTTGTTGCCATGTTTATATACAGAAAGAAAATAAATAATCATTCGACCCATTCGCATAATTTTTTTACACGGATGTTCTTTTTATATTATTGCGCGTAAAAAATATTTTTGTAAAAATAAAAAATAAAAATGTGGATAACATTTTTCCGTGCGTAATGTTTGAAAAACATTACGCACGGAAAAACACGCACGACAAATTATTTTTTACACTCTGTGAGTTTACACAAACGCACTTCCCTTTCAATATCAATTTCAGTTTTTGTTTTTACGCGCACTGCAATTTCGCGCGCGAACTCTTCAATCTCTTTTGCGGATGATGGCGAACATACAACGAGCACCAGTGGCTGACGTTCGTTCAAGTAGATATTTCCTATTCTAAATCCTCGCATATGCAATACATTATCTAAAACCCATGCAAGCGATATTTTCATGTCTGTTCCTGTCGGGAACCCCGGCAAACCGGGGAAGCGCTTATGCAATATGTCATACTTCTTTCTTGAAATAATCGGGTTCTTAAAGAAGGAGCCGGCAGTTCCACCTTCTTCACGTTTTGGGAATTTTCTGGAGCGGATATCTTGCAAGGCGCTTGCAATTTGAGACGGAGCATCAAGTGGCACACCTCGCGCTCGCGCATCTTCCAAGTCAGGATATATCTTATGCGCAGTTCGCTCGCGTGAAAGTCGCAGCGTGACGCCTGTAATTATCATAGAAGAGTCTTTTTTAAAAATACTTTCACGATAGCCAAACTGCGCGTGACTTGCATCTATGCGCAAACGCTCACCCTTTGGGAAAGTCACAACGTCTGCGCTCACAAAAGTATCTGATAGCTCTGTTCCATATGCGCCGATATTTTGTACCGGTGCCCCACCAACAGTTCCGGGGATGCCCGCTAAGTTTTCTATCCCCCACAGACCGCGCGTTGTTGCATAGCGCACGAGAGTGTCCCACATGACCCCACCACCGGCGTGCACCAGTACGCCGGTGGTGGGGTCATCATCGCGAGATGTTATCCCCGGTATTTTCATATGCAATACTAAACCATCCACTCCTTCATCCGGTACCAACATGTTTGAACCTCCACCCAACACACACACGCCAATACCTTGCGCAACAGCACTGTGAAGAACCTCGTGCAGATGAGCGCGCGATTGTATATTTGCAAAAAAGCGAGCACAGCCACCAACGCCAAGCGTTGTATGTGGAGCAAGAGGAACATTTTCCTCAACAAAATTCATATATTATATTTTCGGCAACTTCCCCGAACGGATCATTTTTATAAGAGCATTACCTTCTTTAGTGACAGAATGCTTTGCGGTTGCATTTATAGTCTTGCGTATCAAAGCGATTGCCCCGGAGCGATTGCCCATAGTTGCATACACATTTGCCAAACGGAACGCATCGCGCACAGTGGGATGCTTCCCGGAAAGACGCTCTTTCAAGACATCGGCGATTGCCGGGTACTGCTTCATGCGCGCATACGCGTCAAGAAGAATTGGATTGTCCACTGTCGTTGTCTTAAACGTTTTTTTCAAAATGGCTTGCGCCGATGGCATATTTCCCCCAAGCACTTCCCCCGCAGCACCATAAATTGCTAGCTTGGAAAATTGCGGGGCAAGATTATACGCATCCTCAAACGCCACCCCAGCATTTTTTACATCGCCACCCTGCAAGTAAAAGAAACCCTGCTCAATGAGAATTGACTCTTTTTTAGGAGATAGCATGTGTGCTATTTTTATTTGTGCCAGCGCATCTTTTATGTCGCCAAATGCGGAATATCCGCCAGCAAGCTCAAGACGAATGCGCGCATCAAAAGGAACTTCCTCCACCTCCTTTCGCATTTGCGTTATTGCAAGCATTGCGAGCTCCTTCTTCTGAGGTACGGACATGTGTGTGCTTCTTAATGAGGAAACTGCGGATATCATAAGTTGTTCTCGCACTTCTTGCGCTGCGAATGCCGGATGTGCGGAAACGTTTTTCCATGTGGATATACTTTGCGGATAGCCGGTTTCATTAAGAGCGGTGATTAGGTTGCGTGCAGTTGTAATCCCGGGCACATTAATAATGACAATAATTATTGTAACTGATACGGCCGCGACAGGCCACGCCACACTGGTTAAAAACCGCTCGGGCAGTTCCGGTATTTTTTCAAAAAATGCGATGCGTCTTCCGCCCGCAACACCGTCAACCATCGCGGCAACCGCAAAGAATAATAAATAGGAAATGATATTATCAAAAACAAAAAGATCATGGAAAGCATATCCGGCAAGAAGTGCCGTGAGCGCAATTTGTTCAGCGCGTGAAAACGGTGCACGCCATAGAGTGGCTATCACCGAAAAGAATAGTGCTATATATAAAAGGAATGCAGGTAACCCGCCCTGTGTAAGCCAGTCAAGAAATTCATTGTGCGCCCTGTCAAACCATTGCTCCTGTGTGTATAGAGATGGGTTGTAATATGTGTTGAACACATAATTAAAACCTTCCTGCCCCCACCCCAAAACAGGGTGTGCAACAAAACCATCGTATGCAATGTGCCAAATGGAAAACCGCACATCGCCGGCGGATAAAGAGATGGAAGCGATACGCGATAACACCGGATCGTGACGGATTACTCCGGTATCTTTCAATGCCCAGAATCCGCCGGCGATAAGCAACACCAATATGACCGCGCCGGTGGCAATGCCTCGCACCCGCTTCCCCATCGTGAACGCCGCCAAAATAGAAGCAAGGAAAATGCCCCCGGCAAGTCCTAAAATAGTACCGCGCGTTGCTGTGGAAAATAATATGAATGCAAAGAATATCGCCAGCGAGAAAAGCACATAACGCAACCATGTGTGTTTGGTTGTGAATGCGAGCCATCCGGCAATGAACGCATTAAAGAGCATGTACACGGCGAGATATGCGGCATTGCCAAGTGACGCATCAAGACGCACGCCTCCCTGAGTAATTTGTGCGTGCCCGGTAAGTTGCATAATACCGTACATGCCGACCAACGACGCAGCAATGAGAGATGTATACCACCACACGCGCCATTTCTTTTCTATAGTGAGCACCGTGCTTGACACAATGAAAAACATTAACAAGTGAACGAGTGTAATCCACCCCTCCATTCGCTCAAAGTTGCTCCAAAATGCTTTTTGCGGATTAACAGCGAACAAATCCGCAATGAGCATCCACACAATGAACGCAACGAGCAACACGGAAATCCACGTCCATTTCGGACGATATTTTTTATCCACCGCAGCCAATATAAGCCACGCGCCAAACGCTATCTCAACAACAATACGAAAAAAGAATCCTTTGCCGGTTATAAATGGGAAAAATAGACTGTTTGACACCAACAACACTGTAAACGGCAAGAGAAAAAGCGCGCCGATGACTGTCCAACGTGCCAGTGATTTTGCGGGATGTTCCAACGCTTTCATAATAAAACACTATACCACGATGTGCCCAAGTAATGAAAATGTCGGATACAACGGCGACACCCCCACCCCACGGAATTTCCTTTGGGAAATTCCGTGGGGTGGGGGGCTGTATTCTACACGAGAGCCAGAACGCCGAATTATTTCAAACGCCACTCGCTTGCTTGAATACCAGATTGACGAATGATACCTTTCAGAGTTTTTAGATGAATGGAAGAATTTTTCCCATGAATAGGTAGCACACTTGCCTGCGGTGATTACAGACTTCTCCAACATAGTAAAAGTGACTTCCTCGCGTATGTGAATGTACAAAACCGTGCTACCGAAGAAAGCGAATAACAATCACGGGGTTCCAATTGCTGAAACCGCGTGGCATACCACACTACGCCACAAGAGCGGAGATTGACTGCGAGGAGGTACTATAAATATGTTGACGGCCTTTTTTATATCCCTTTTGTCCGGCGTTCCAAAGCAGTTCATATTCGGAAGCAACATCTTGATTCAAAACCGAGATGGGAAGTTTATTTTTTTGTGCAGACTCCAAATATCCTCTCACCGCCTCATCAAAAAGAAACACCACTTCCTGCGGGGTCGCCCTGTTCAACAATATTGAGCTCAAGCGCAACCCCATAAAAGGAGTTTCCTTCTCGAAATATAACGTTGCGCACCTGTCCATTTCGTAAGGTATTCTTAAAGGACATAATATGAGTATAGTATACCACAACACAAAACACGCAAACTCAATACTTACATTCCATCCCCCACCCCACGGATTTCCTAAAGGAAATCCGTGGGGCTAAGCTCCCTCGCACTGGCACCACTTGACACCGCATGACACTTCTATATAATCAAAACATGAGCGAGGAAATCAGAGAAAACGCAGTATACACAACAAGCGAAACGCAAAAACTTCTAAAGATAAGCAACAGCACAATCAAACGTATGCTTAAAAAGGGGTTACTTCGCGCAAACAAAGTCGGTGGACAATATCGCATCCTCGGGAAAGAAATCCTGCGACTTGTCTCACCGGACTTGGAAAAGAGCGCCGTGAAAACATACCTCGGATTAAAAAAGAAAGTCGTTGGTAAAATAAATAAATGGTAATTATATGAAAAAAGCTCTCATAACGGGTATAACGGGACAAGATGGTTCATACTTGGCGGAACTTCTTTTAGATAAGGGGTATGAAGTTCACGGCATTAAAAGACGCTCTTCATCTTTTAACACGGAAAGAATAGATCATTTATATCAAGATCCACATGAAAAAAACAAAAAGTTTTTATTACATTATGGAGACCTGACGGACTCAACAAACATTATTAGGATTATTCAAGAAGTTCAACCGAATGAGATATATAATCTCGGGGCACAAAGTCATGTGCAAGTTTCTTTTGAAACTCCGGAATACACGGCAAATTCAGATGCTATCGGTACACTCCGTTTGCTTGAAGCGATAAAAATACTTGGACTAAAAGATAAAACAAAATTTTACCAAGCATCAACGTCTGAAATGTTTGGTTCTGCCACGCCACCGCAAAATGAAAACACCGCCTTCCATCCCAGAAGTCCTTATGGAGCTGCCAAATTATATGCTCACTGGATAACCATAAATTACAGAGAAGCTTATGGAATTTTTGCGGTCTCGGGTATTTTATTTAATCACGAATCGCCAAGGAGAGGCGAGACATTTGTAACCAAAAAAATAACTCAAGCGGCTGTTAAAATTAAATACGGATTACAAAATAAATTATATCTGGGAAATTTGAATGCCAAGCGTGATTGGGGACATGCCAAAGATTATGTAAGAGCTATGTATCTCATGCTCCAGCAGGATCAGCCAAGAGATATTGTAATAGCCACGGGAGAGCAATATTCAGTTAAAGATTTTTGTAAACTTGCTTTTGGAGAACTGGGTATTGATATTCAATGGTCTGGAAAAGGGATACATGAGAAAGGGACAGATAAAAAGACAGGTAAGATTATCATTGGGGTTGATCGGAAGTACTTTAGACCTACTGAGGTGGATTCTTTAATGGGTGATGCAACTAAAGCCAAAAAAATACTGCATTGGCAACCAAAAATCACCTTCCGGGAATTAGTAAAAGAAATGATACGGTATGATTTACAAAAGATTAAAAATAATATCGTAAAGAATGGTATACATAAAAGAAATAAAAAATATGAATAAAAAATCAAAAATTTATATAGCCGGGCATCGTGGTCTTGTCGGGTCTGCTCTTTTAAGAAAACTCCAAGCGACCGGCTATGAAGATATTATTCTGAAAACAAGAAGCGAGCTTGATTTACTTAATGACGAGGCGGTAAAAAATTTCTTTCAAAAAGAAAAGCCGGTGTATGTTTTTCTCGCTGCTGCAAAAGTCGGAGGAATAATCGCGAATGACGAACACCCGGCTGAGTTTATATATGAAAATCTAAAAATACAAACTAACATCATACACAATGCGTATATAAATAATGTAAAGAAATTACTTTTCTTGGGGAGTTCGTGCATATATCCAAAATTGGCGAAACAACCGATACAAGAGGATTATTTATTGGACGGAAAACTGGAACCAACTAACAAAGCATACGCGGTCGCTAAAATCGCCGGTATCATAATGTGCCAAGCATACAATAAACAATACGGTACGAACTTTATATCCGTTATGCCAACTAATCTCTACGGATTAAATGATAACTTTGATTTACAGAGCTCTCATGTTATTCCGGCTCTTTTGAGGAAATTTCATGACGCAAAAACACATGGCAAAAAAGAAGTTATTTTGTGGGGTACCGGTTCACCCAAAAGAGAGTTCCTGCATGTGGACGACCTTGCCGATGCGTGTATATTTTTAATGAATAATTATTCTGATTCAGAAATCATAAATATTGGGTCCGGAGAAGACATATCTATAAAAGAGCTCGCCGACATCATAAAAAATATAGTGGGATTTACCGGAGAAATTGTGTGGGACAGTTCCAAACCGGACGGTACACCAAGAAAATTGTTGAATGTAAACAAAATCAACAATCTTGGTTGGCGCCACAAAATTGAACTGTTGGATGGCATTAAATCAACTTATGATTGGTATAAAAAAAATGAATAATGTAACAATCATAAAACCGAAGAAGGCACTTAGCTTGGATGACTTCAAAGAAATCTGGCAGTACAAAGAGCTGTTGTATTTTTTCACATGGAAAGATTTCAAAGTACGCTACAAGCAAACCGCCATCGGCATTTTGTGGGCGGTCTTTCAACCATTCATGACAATGGTTGTGTTTAGTATATTCTTCGGCAAATTTGCCAAGATGCCATCAGACGGAATTCCCTACCCTATATTTGTATATACCGGACTGTTATTTTGGCAATTTTTCTCCTCCGCGCTCGCACAAACAAGTAGCTCACTAATTAGTAACACGAACATCATTACAAAAGTATATTTCCCCCGATTGATACTTCCAATATCCGGCGTCATCACTAAATTTGTAGACTTCTTCATCGCCGCAATGATACTTGTTGGCATGATGATCTACTATGGTTATGTACCAAACCTCTCCAGCCTATGGATACTCCCTATATTACTACTGATAACTTTCATGGCGGCAATCGGAGGCGGATTGTTTCTGGCATCAATCAATGTTAAATATCGCGACGTCAGATATATCTTGCCATTTTTCATTCAAATTATGCTTTTCTTAACCCCGGTAATTTATCCGGCAAGTATGGCTGGAAAGTATTCGTGGATATTGGCGATAAACCCAATGACCGGAGTTATTAAAGCGGCAAGAGCATCGCTTTTTGGAAATGCACCGGTTAACTGGGATCTTCTCGGCATTTCATTTATTGCGGTTTCAATTTTGCTCATCACAGGTGTCGCATTTTTCAAGAAGACTGAAAAATATTTTGCAGACATAGTGTAGTCTGTAATAATAAAAAAATATGGAACCGATTATAACAGTCAAAGGAATATCAAAAAAATATAACATCACCCACCAGCGCGGTGGTTATGTCGCGCTAAGAGATGTGTTTGCAAACACCCTCAAGCACCCATTCAGATTTCTAAAACATAAAACTGGGAAAGTAATCCGCAGAGAAACCCGAGAAGAATTCTGGGCGCTCAAAGATATAAATTTCACCGTTGGCAAAGGCGAGGCAGTTGGCATCATAGGAGCAAACGGCGCGGGTAAATCCACTCTCCTGAAAATACTCTCAAAAATAACCCCACCAACAACCGGGACAATAGAATACAAAGGAAGCATGTCTTCCCTGCTTGAAGTCGGGACCGGCTTCCACCCGGAGCTCACCGGACGGGAAAATATTTTTCTAAACGGAGCAATCCTTGGAATGAGCAAAAAAGAAATTGCCGGAAAATTCAACGACATCGTTGAATTTTCCGGCGTCGAAAAATTCCTTGACATGCAAGTAAAAAGATACTCATCCGGCATGTCCGTTCGCCTCGCTTTTGCTGTTGCTGCACACATGGAGCCGGATATATTAATTGTTGACGAAGTGCTTGCTGTGGGTGATGCGGAATTCCAAAAAAAGTGCCTTGGTAAAATGGACGAAGTGACAAAAAAATCAGGACGCACCATCTTATTCGTCAGCCACAACCTCCCCGCCGTACAAAGTCTATGCAAGAGATGCATACTGATGGAGGCTGGCAAAATAAAAATGATAGGCGACACAAAAGATGTCATTGCGGAATACTTAAAGCTATCACAGAACGAACTAAAAGAAGCGGGGCCCTATAAAACAAATATTGATAATTTTTGCATAGAAAATATTAAACTTACCAACAGAAACAAATCTCTTTATAATCAGCCATTAGAATTTGAGTTAATCCTAAATTCCACCAAACCGATAAACGATCTCTTGATTGGACTGCAAATAATAAACAGCCAACTAGTGAGGATAATGACCGCCAAAGTTGATATCTCCAAAATAGATGCCGGTAAAAATAAATTACATATTACTATTGAAAATCCTTATTTACCTCCCGGTAATTATAATTTGAACGCTGGTATAGGAGTGTTGGGGAATAACGTCTTTTACAAAACACATTTATTACCTTTTGAAATATCAACCGAAGGAATTAAAGACGTCTTTGTAATATCCAGAAAAGATATTTTGGGAGTATACCCTCCAGTAAGTTACGTTTTAGAAAAAATAGAAAAGCAATAATAAACCATACGATATGACTCACACAATAATCAGTTGGGATTGTAGTTATAGAAATTTTTTCCATATTATTGATGGGCTACTACTTCAAGACTACCCCAAGGAAGAATTTGAGATTGTCTATATCGAACAACGAAGTAAGGAAGTGGCTAATAAACACAATCATGGGCTGGGGCTAAGTTCTCTTGAAGATAGATATAAAGAAGTAAAAGATAAAATAAACATTAGAGTTATTTATCTAAACGAACCCATAAATTCACCTTTCCATTGGGGGAAATGTAATAATGCCGGACTTAGTGTTGCTAAAGGTAAAATAATATCTGTTATGGATGGAGACCAATTATTGCCAAGAGACTTTTTGATTAAGTTACAAAACTTCCACGAGGGGAACCCCAAAGCTGTAGTAAACATCTATAGGAAAATGGCTCAATATCCTGCCAGTGTAAAATCGTATAAAAAATGGCTCAAGGCAAGTAATGATTTCCACAAATGCTTGAATACTTGCCTTAATAAAAACTCTGCGATTCCAAAAATCGCAGGAAATAAGGGCTCCATGATATCTGCTCGCAGAGAATATTGGGATAAGATAGGGGGATATGACTCACACCAAATTTGGAGTACCAGCTTATCAAAGTTGGGGGGAGATGTTAATAAACGACTGGAAATAGCAACTGGATCACAAAGTGTTTGTCTACCAAATTGTTTTACAGTACACCCCTGGCACCCACGAGGAACAGAGTCATTACGCCAAAATGAAAAGGTTTTGAAATACTTTTCTTTTCAAGATAAATTAACTGACTGGTCTACTAAACATAATGAACCGCACTATAAAAAAAGGTTACCACTGGCAGATAAAATTTATAAAGAAAATAAAGAAGATATTGAAATGATTAGATCTTTATATCATATTGATGAGGGAAAGAATAATGTTACTCTAAAAAGTATACTCAGAATAAAGTTTCAGAATAAATATGCTCGACTTAAGGGTATCATTTATAGAATTAGAAATAAATATAAATTAAGATGAATCATGCCTCATTAAAATCAATAACAAAATGATTAAACTTATATTTAATGGTTATTATCGTTCAGGGACAACGATGATGTATAAAATATTAAAAGGGAGTAACTCTGACATGAGTTGTTTTTATGAGCCGCTACATCCAAACCTATTTAATGAAATAACAAAAAACATTGCCACGACCTTACATAAATTTTATCCGTGGGACAGTTATAAAACCACTAATTTTAAACTCATTAAGGAAAAATACAAATTTTATCATAACGGACTAAAAAAAACGGGAAGCGATATTATTCCTACTAATTTTCAAGAAATCCAACCACTTTTTGATCTTTTACATAATTTAGAAAATGATGCGATTTTGCAACCCAATAGATGTCATTTTGTACTAAAAGACATAGTAAATGATTATAATTGTAAATTTATACATATAATTCGCAATCCAATTAATACTTGGCTTAGCCAAACAGTAACCCCTCCTATTAAAAACAGAATTCGTCTTAAAAAAAGATACGCGTTAGCAACAAATATTTTAGGTAAATATGGTAAAAATTATTTTTTAACAAAATATTTATCGAAAAATAAAGATGTCGGGGAGTATTTTTTCGGAAATTCTAACTATGAACTTATAGCAAGAAAGTTTAATAGACAAGACAACGAGAAAAATCAATTATCTAAAATGCTTACGGTTTGGACATACTTTAATTACCACGCCTTTATACAAGCAGATAACATAAATGGAATGATTGTTTTTTACGAAGACATAGTATTAAATCCAGAAAAATGGCTTAAAAAAATGTCTGATTTTTCAGGCGTAAAATTTGATAAAAAATGCAGTAGCGAGATTTTCCCCCAAATAGACTATGACGAAAGATTAAGGCAAGATTTTATTAAAAAATTAGAAGAACTTGACTTGATTAGTATGGTTAAAGAATTCTATCCCCCAGAAAAATGGTTCGGCAATTTTAAAGAAAGAAAACAATAAAAATCTCCACGGGTACTGGTTTACAAAACCCACAAATAGATATTTCTTAAATTAAGACCAGCCCATGTGTTATCTAAAACCTTAGAAAGGGTCGGATATTCATCAGCGTCTTCCACGATACACGGCAAAAGAAAAATATCAAGCTAGAGATCTTAAAGAATATTAGTTATAATGAGGTTACGTTTTATGATGATTTTTAGAAACCCTTAATGAACACGGTGGTACAGCCACAAAGTTCGTAGGAAGAGAACCAAACTAACATTCAAGATGAAAATATATATAGACGGCATAATTTATAGCTTGCAGAAAACGGGCGGGATTTCTCGTTATTTTAATGAGTACCTCAGTAGATTAAACAATATAGAGGTTGATACAAAAATCAACATTCTAATTGATAAAGACCCGACCGGGGCACTGCCAAAAGAAGAAAATATTACTATTAAAAAAATAAAACAGTTAACACCTCCACGCCCTAACCGTATTTTTAAACCTTTATTTCAAAAAATAAATAACTACATTAAAAATAGATACTGGGGAAAGTTAACTGATGGTGTTTTTCACTCAACTTATTTTACCACCTATGGAAACTTAAAAATCCCGCAAGTTCTTACCATGCATGATATGATTTATGAAAAATTTCCTGTTTTTTTTCATACAAAATCAAGCTTGGAATTTGTCAAACGAAAAAAGGAGTGCGCCTATTCAGCAGATGCTATTATCTGTGTTTCTCAAAATACAAAAAATGACCTCCTGCATTATTACAATATAGATGAAAAGAAGATTTCTGTAATCTATTTAGGGGTCAATCCTGATTTCAAAAAGATTGAAGATGAAAATACCAAGAAAAGTTTTTTAAATAAAAGAAATATCAAAAAACCATATCTGCTGTATGTAGGAGGTAGAGATAAATATAAGAATTTTTTAGCCTTTATTAAATCATACAATAACTTAAATAAATTCAATTTAGATGTCATAGTTGTAGGTGGCGGAAAGTTTACAGAAAAAGAAACTAATTTGTTTAAAACAAATAATATTGAAAATAAAATTCATAATTTTGGCTTTGTTTCCAATAGAGAATTAATTTTATTGTATAATTGTGCGAAGACTTTTGTATTTCCCTCACTATATGAAGGTTTTGGTATACCGTTACTAGAAGCCATGGCGTGTGGAACCCCTATTGCCGCATCGAATTCATCATCACTACCAGAAGTTGCTGGAGATTCTGCTTTATATTTTGACCCAAAAGACACAGAAAATATGACCCAAGCAATAGCACAAGTAATACTTGAGGGAAGAAATTCAAATCGTATAAAATTAGGGTTAAACAGAGTTAAAAATTTTACATGGGAAAATACAGCTGAAAAAACACTTAGAATATATAAAAGATTACAACCAGGCCGAATTAATAACTTTAATTGCTAAAAACATGCACGAAACCTTTATTATTGTTCATGATCAAAATAAAATTTTGGATTTCGAAAATAAAAAAACATTTTCTCAATTCCCAAAATTTAGATATGTGTTTGTCGGCACAGGAGACACTTCTCTTATTGAAAATATTAATAAGGTCATAATTGCAAGAAAGCTACCAAATAACATTGAAAAATATAAATATCTTGTAGCATATACAGCCTGGTACGCCTTAATAAAAAATGACTTATTAGAGACAGCTTTTGTTACCCTGCTTGAATATGACGTGGATCTTTCTCATGATTTTTATTCCAAATCAATTACCAAACTTAAAAGTAGTCCCCGTGCGATTATTGGTTATGTACCGCACCCAATGGGAAGCCCTTATTTTTTATCTAAAAATAAGGGCGCTAACATATTAGTAGATAGTGTAAATAAAATATGCAAAATCGATATTAAAAAAATAATAGACAAATATAAAAAAGACACAGGGGATGAGACCTGGCCATCAACCAGTAACATGAGTATGAGTAGTGAAACTCTTTTAGGTTTCGTAAAATGGTTTACTCCGATCTCAATTTTAATACGAGATGACAAAAATTGTGGACACTCGTTTGAAAGAGCTATCAAAATATACTGTATCCTCCATAAAATGGAGAACTATTACATTTTAAACGCGCTTAAACATTATCAACTTGATTCACACTGCACTCAACAAAACTCTCCACGCGTTATAGAATATCAATATAAACTAAATAAATTTATATTGAAGTTTTATAACACCTTAAAGCATTTTCTACATGAAAAACCCTAAAGTATCAGTATGTATTCCCGCATACGCACAAACAAACTACCTCAAAAAAACTCTTGGGTCCATTTTAATTCAGGATTACGAAGACTATGAGGTTATAGTTACGGATGATTCTCCTGATAATTCGATTCAAGAATTAATACAAAGATATGATTTTGGGAATAAACTAAAATATTTTAAAAACAAAACCAGAAAAGGAAGTCCCGAAAATTGGAATGAGGCGGTACGCCACGCTTCAGGGAAATATATAAAAATATTGCATCATGATGATAAATTTATGTACAAAGATAGTTTACGAGAGCTTGTGAAGATCTTGGAACAAAATCCGGAATCTGATTTTGCATTCAGCGCAACGGCCATCCACTATTCAAGTGACAGTAGTAAAAATAGAATACATAGTGTTTCTTATAGCGAATTAAAAACCTTAATGGGGGAACCCACAAGTCTATATTTTGGAAATATTATAGGTGCCCCGAGTGCTACAATATACAAAAAAGATGCCGGCAAGTACTACGATAGAAACTTAAAATGGCTTGTTGATATAGATTTTTATATAAATATGCTATCAATGAACAATAATTTTATATATTCTTCTCGCCCACTTATTGGTACTATTGCAGACGCTGATCACAAAGTTACTAAGCAGTGTATTGATAATAAAAATATAGAGATATTTGAATATTATTATTTATTCAATAAAATAAGGACCGGCATTCCCAAAAAACAAATTAAAAAATATCTATTCCGTCTTTGGTCTACAACATTACAGTACAAGATTAAAAACATTGAAGATATTAGAGATTGTGGTTATAATCAAAAAATACCATCCATCATATTTTTTCTATTATTTCTAAATAAAATTTCACCACTTTTAACAAGGGTCTATATAAGGTTATCCAAAATGATTTATTATGGTTAAACTGATGATATGTTTTGCTCGTTCCGGAGGAACCCTTCTCAACCGCTGCTTGGGTAGCCTGCCCAATGTCGTTGTTATGTCTGAGGTCAACCCCCTCGGAGGTGGGTGGGGTATAGAAAAAGAAAAGTCACCAACCACAATAAAAGCTCAGGCAAAAAAATGGTACGGCATTAATCTGAAAAATGATGCCTTTGGGAAAAGTGCCTTGGAGCTATCTAATATCTGTATTACTAAAAATAAGCAGTTAATAATACGGGACTGGTCATTTATAAATTTTACACCACACGAATATAACAATTTTAATCCACCTAATAAATTACTATCTTTAGAAGAATTAAAAAATGACACTGGATTTATTGCATTTGCCTTTGTTCGTGACTCTATTGATGTGTGGATTTCTCGTGGAATGCCACCAGTTAAAGAGTTTTATACACAATACTCCAGATATATAAACGAGCTCCTCAAGAATAATATAAAGATCTTCAAATACGAAGATCTCTGTAAAAATCCAGATTTTGAAATTAAAAAAATCTGCGAATACATCGACATACCGTATAGTGAATCATACAAAAACTACACTGACTTTTTAAGAGTTAGCGGGGACATTCAAAACAAACAAAAATCCAGAGGTATTAGGTCTAATAAGATTATTCCCATGAATAGAAAAACAATCTACGCAAATAAAATTGCTGAAATAAATAATTCTGCCCAAATGATTGAAGTAAACAAATTATTAGGATACAAAACATCATATTACACGTCCCTGCAAATGAAACTGAAGGTACAATTTAAAAATTTATTACGAAAACTTAAAAAAGTAATCGGGTTAATTTCAATATGAAGAAAATATTAATATTTGGCGGTGCCGGCTTCATAGGGTCCAACCTAACAAAGTCTCTTGTTGATGCAGATAAAGAGATTATTGTATTTGACAGAAAGAAAGCACACTGGGAAAATTTAATCCCTTTTATAGATAAAATTGAGATTGTTAAAGGTGATTTTGATAATTTTGAGATACTAGAGAAAATATTTAGTGAAAACCAAATAGAGATTGTGGTACATTTAGTTTCCTCTGCGGTTCCTTCAACACAAATTGATGCCATTATTGAAAACAATGAGTTGATTTTCACTATGAGATTGATTGATATGATGATAAAAAACAAAGTAAATAAAATCATTTACTTTTCTTCAGGAGGAGTTGTTTATGGTATAAATGGCGAAGAAAAAAATAAAGAAGACTCTCCTACCAAACCCATAACTATCTATGGCTGGATGAAAGTAACATTAGAAAATTATATACAGATGTGCGCACGAACCAATAAATTAGATTACATAATATTAAGAGTCTCTAATGTATACGGTAAAAATCAAAATACGCTTGGGAAGCTTGGGCTGGTAGCGGTTACTGTCGGAAAAATACTTAACCATAAACCAATGGAGGTATGGGGAAACGGCAAGGTTGTGCGAGACTATATTCATATTGATGATGTGAGCAAAGCGATACTAATGCTTATTAAGAATAATAAATGGGGCAATATCTATAATGTTGGCAGTGGAAAAGGAAACACGGTAAACAATGTATTACGAATGATAAAATCCATAAGTGGCATAGACTTCCCCATCACCTATAAAGAAGCCCGCGGCGTTGATATACCAATTAATATTTTAGATATCTCCAAACTAAAAACTGACGTGCCATTATTTAAACCTATAAGCCTAAAAGAAGGAATAAAAAACTTTTGGGTAAATCAAAAAAAATAATTATGCCTCGAAACCCAAAAATATCTGTCGTACTACCCGTATATAATGGTGAAAAATATCTAAGAGAAGCAATAGACAGTATCTTGAAGCAGACTTTTAATGATTTTGAGTTGCTGATTATCAGCGACGGCTCAACAGATGGAAGTCACGAGATAATTAACGAATATAGCGATGACAGGGTCCACTTTATAAAAAACGAAAAAAATGAGGGGCTGATTTTTACACTAAACCGAGGGCTTAAGGAAGCGCGCGGAGAATACATAGCCAGGATGGACCAAGATGACATAAGCACACGAGACAGGCTTCAAGAACAATACGATTTCCTTGAGAGAAATCCGGGCGTTGCTTTAGCCGGTGGATGGGCAGAGGTAATTGATGAAAATAACAATCATTTGGGATACAAAAGATCGCCCTCAGAATATTACTTGATTAAATTTGAGTTGCTATTTCGCAATCCGTTTATACACAGTACAATTTTTTTTAGAAAAGAGATTATTCAAAAGTTAGGTGGCTACAACAAAGATTACGAGCACGCTGAAGACTATGAACTGTACTCAGAAATGTCTGATAAATATAAAATTGTAAATATTCCAAAAATTCTATTGAGGTTCAGAATTCATAGTCAATCTATAGGGCAAGTTCCCAAAACAAAAGAGATTCAAGAGGAGACCAGAAAGAAAATAGTACTTAATAATATAAACAGTTACTATAAATTGGCACAAGGCGATATTGATATAATTAATAACACCGAGAGTAAATCAGGCTTAATAAGCACACTAAAAAGAACCTATCTTAACAAAAAGATTTTTAGGGCATACACCACAAAAGAAAGATTAAGCAAAAATGAGTTTCTAAAACTGAACTTAATTTATAAACAAAAAAATATAAAACTTGTTAAGGGATGGCTTGTGAACAGACTGCAAAAAATACCTCTCCTTTATTATATAACCAAAACAGTTTATCATTACTACAAGAAATTTGCTGGTGACAGAAACCTCCACACAAAACACATTGGTTGATTTTTTAAGAAAAAATATATGAAAATACTTCACACAGTAAAACAGTATCATCCGGCGAGGGGAGGAATGTATGAGGTGGTTAAGCAACTTTCAGAACACTTGATCGGTCTCGGACATAGCGTTACCGTCGCAACAACAAAACTGCCTGATGAATACAAACCGGACCTAAACGGGGTTAACGTTAAAGAATTTGATATCACCGGGAACTTCGTTTCGGGAATGTCCGGGGAGGTTAAAAAATATCAAGACTTTCTGATAAACTCAAACTTTGATGTCATAACAAACTTTGCAGCTCAACAACCGATGACCGATGCGATGTTGCTTGTTTTAGATAAAATAAAAGCAAAAAAGGTTTTTGTGCCCACTGGGTTTGCAGCTTTCCACGTTAATGAGTATAAAGAATATTACAAAAAGATGGGGAGCTGGTTTACGCAATTTGACGCCAATGTTTTTTTGTCAAATGATTATAAGGACATAAACTATGCTCGAGAAAGTGGCGCTAAAAATATTACAGTAATACCAAATGGAGCGAGCTCTGACGAATTTTCAAAAAATAATAATATCGACATCAGAGAAAGGTTAAGTATTCCAAAAAATGATTTCCTAATCCTACTTGTTGGCTCCCACACCGGGCAAAAAGGTCACAAAGAAGCGATAGAAATTTTTAATTCTGCAACTATTAAAAATGCAACATTTTTAATAGTTGGGAACAAAGGAAAATGTTTAGAAACATGTGAGAAACAAAAAGTGAAAATTAATGGCGACAAGAAATCTTTACTCGCGGGGAAGAAAATTTTGATACAGCAGTTAGATAGAGATGAGACTGCCTCAGCTTTTGGGGTGGCAGACCTGTTTCTCTTTCCGTCCAACACAGAATGTTCCCCTATCGTACTTTTTGAAGCTATGGCATCAAAAACACCCTTCTTGGTTACAGATGTTGGAAATGCAAAGGAAATAATAAAATGGTCGGGGGGCGGTTTGTTGTTGCCAACAATACACGGCGTCAATCCGGATGCATCATTGAAGGCAAAGATAAAGACCTTTATTAAAAAACTCCTTACCGGCATTATAAAACTCAACCAAACAGGAAACTATAATATTTGCCGAGCAGAAACAAAAAGCTCTGCTACCATACTTGAAAATATCTGTGGCGACAAAGAAAAGCTGGTCGGCTTGGCAGATGCCGGGCATAAATCTTGGAGTGAAAAGTTCACTTGGGAAAAAATTGCTTGTGAATATGAGAGCCTTTATAATAGAATACTTCAACAATACCCATGATAATAACAAAACTACAGAGCGGAATGGGAAATCAGATGTTTCAATATGCGCTTGGGAGGCATTTGGCGCGCCTTAATAACACCGTATTGAAACTTGATACTTCATCATATAACCATCAAAGCAAAAACGATACACAACGAGAATACTCTCTTGGGTGTTTCAATACTATAGAAGACTTTGCGAAAAAAGAAGACACAAAAAAGATGCATTTGCCCAAAATGGCTACACGAAATATTTTTTTGAGAATATATAGAAAGATATTTAGAGGCCTGAGCGCAAGAAAGCCCCTCTATAAAAGAACCTATGTGAGAGAGCCTTCTTTTGGTTTTTGTGCGGATGTTTTGAAAATAAATAAAGGTGCCTATCTAAGCGGAAATTGGCAAAATGAAAAATATTTTAAAGATATTACTGATATAATCCGCAAAGACTTCACTCTCAAAATCAAATCAGATGCTTATAAGAAGATGCATCGGCAAATTTTAAATACTGCCGGAATCGTTTCTTTGCATATACGCAGGGGTGACTATATTTCCAACGAAGGGACAAACAAATACCACGGGATATGCTCTATTGATTATTATAAAAGTGCGGTTTCTCTTATTACACATTCTGTTCAAAACCCGACTTTTTTTATTTTTTCTGATGACATGGAGTGGGTGAAGGAAAACCTAAAAATAGAACATCCAATGATATTTGTTAGTGGCAACTCTCTGACAGACTCTGAGGAATTGACGTTGATGAGCAAATGCAAACATAACATCATCGCAAACAGCTCTTTTAGCTGGTGGGGGGCTTGGTTAAACAACAATCCAAATAAAGTAGTGGTTGCTCCAAAAAAATGGTTTCTTTCACTAGAGAGAGAGCAAGACAACCCATGCCCGGATAGCTGGATTAAAATTTAATATAAATAATACAGACAGCTCTACTGCTCGCGCTCTAAAAACTCAATAACTTTCTGTACTGACTGCTCTATTGATAATAAATCTGTTTTGATTTCAATATCCGGATTTCCAGGCACTTGATACGGATCGTCAACACCTGTAAAAGCTTTTATTTTGCCATCGGCAACTTTTTTGTACAGCCCTTTTACATCTCTTTTTTTACAAGTTTCCAGTGTGGAGTTTGTGTATACCTCTACAAAATTTTTAATTTGACTCTTTAATTTGTGGCGCTGTTCGGCATATGGCGAAATAAATGAAGCCAGCACCACAACTCCGTGTTCAGACAGTTTCTGAGCAACAAATCCTGCAATCTGAAGATTTTTTATTCTATCCTCTTTACAAAAACCAAGGTACGCTGTTACATTTTCTCTAAGAGAATCCCCGTCAAGGATTTCATGTCTTATATTTTTGCTTTTTAAATACTTTGCAACTTCGTTTGCCAAGGTGCTTTTGCCGGAGCCTGACAAGCCGGTAAACCAAATAACCTTACCTTTTGGGGGAGCAGTTGAGTTCTCTGTTATATCTTTGGTTATCATATTCTTATGTTTCTTCAACTTAAAAAGTATTTCGCAAAACCACACCGATATCCTCGACACGCTTATCCCAAGTATATCTTTTTGCCTTCTGTCGTGCATTTTGCGCTTTTTCTTGGGCGGTTTTTTCGTTAGAAAAAACCGCTGCTATTGCTTCTGCCAACGAGTGCACATCGTCCGGTGTAAAAAATGTTGCATCTTTATCTGTTAGTATTTCTTTTATTGATGGCACATCGGCAGCAACAATCGGAGTACCACTTGCCATATATTCAAATAACTTCATCGGTGACGTATAGAGTTTTGCGTCTTGATTGGTTGCGGAGTTTGGGATAACTAATATGTCTGCGGAACGCAGATATTGTGGCACCTGCGCGTGCGATACATGACCTATAATGTGTATATTTTTCTCACTTCCCCACCGCGCACGAAATTGTGCGATATCTTTTTCTGTTCCGCCCACAAAGTAAAATTGCACGCTTGGTAAATGTATCGCTGAGCTCGCAAGGGTATATGCGCCCTTGTGTGCGT
Organism: uncultured Candidatus Saccharibacteria bacterium; assembly: GCA_964518755.1. GTDB lineage: Bacteria > Patescibacteriota > Minisyncoccia > Phycocordibacterales > Phycocordibacteraceae > C7867-001. Next base: position 23,547 of record CAZFHH010000001.1, on the reverse strand, counting down.
ATAGATGTCCTGTGTATACAACGGCTTTTTCATGGCACGCGAGGCCTAGCGCTTCGCGCTCGGTCTCGCGTGCCAACACACCGTCAAACAAATGTGCGTCCACTGCGTCCGGCGCCACAATGATTTTTCCCGGCTGGACACCTGCTAACACATATTCTTCACGAAGGGCCCTTGAGATAACAACAACTCTGTAGGCCCGGCGCGCCACAAGGCGCGCCGGGCCTGACGGCTTGGTATGCGATTCAAAAATAAACTTACGTCCAAGGAGCGTATATTGTGCAAGCACAAGTGCATCGCGCGAATAGATTATATCTGCAGACCAAAAACTCGGCATAAAATGCGCACGCTCAGAAAAAATGAGCAATGAGGAGAGGAAACCAATTTTCCCAAAACGTACCCAGTCCGGCACAGGCAGTGTTGTGATTTTAAATATCTTCTCAACCCCGTAATACGTAAACGCATCGTCGGCAATTGGCGTGTGACGTGTCGGCACAACAAGCTCCACGGTGTGTCCCGCACGAGCGAACGCTTCACACGTTTTCATTATCTGAATTCCGTGCGCTTTCTCGGTTGGCAGACGTATATTTGCTATATATAAAATATTCATAATTTTATTGACTTATATTTTGTATTTATTATATTCCATTGATACAGGAAGTTTTAATTTTATATTTCGTTGTTTTAGTTGCAGAGAATATAAATCCCAGCGGATTACGCTTGGCGCTTTGTGGGCGAAGGAAAAGAAAGAGTCTGTCCAACGGCGCGTACAAAAGGTACAACAGCGGACGTATTATGCGTGGTACAGAAAGAACTATCGTATTATAATTTGCAATTACCGGACCCCCACCAATAGCGCTAATATTAATGTCTGTAAAATTAGATTCACTCAGAAGTCGCCCAAGCGCTTCGCTCGTATAACGAAAGTAATCGTGCGGATCCGGATGATACCCAACCCAAAACGGAACGAATCCGATAATTCTTCCTGTTTTTGGTTTCAAAATTCGTGACATTTCATTTAAAAGAAACTTATGGTTGTACACATGTTCAAGCACATTACATGCGATAACAGTATCTATGGAATCATCTGAGTATGGCAATATGTCTATCTCAAAATCAATTCCGGACAATGAACCGTCAAGAGGTTCTATTTGAACATCGCTTCCTTTTTTGAAATATTCGAAATAATCAGGATTACGCCCGCCACCTATGTCAACAACGCGCCCTTTCAAGGTCTCCGCCGATAAATTAGAATTCATGAGAATTCTTGTAAGCGTTTTCCCGGCAAAAACTTCTTTTAGGATGTTATGTTTTGGCTTCATGTTGAGATTTCACTAAAAAATTTATTGGCGAGCGCAACGAGTGATTGTTTTTGCACCACATTATCAAGCGAGAATACCGTTTTACCATTAAGAACTGCTTTGAGGTGCTCCGCAAGCGACTCGCTGGAGTCAAAGTGAGTGCCTTGTCCAGCCATAGCGGAAAAATCATCACTTGTACAAAGCACATGAGCTCCGCAAGCCGCAGCTTCAAATAGTGTTTTATCAAACATTCCGGAAGGTGATGTGTTTATGAAAACAGCGTGTTTGCGGTATATATCGGGTGTTTCGCTGTGTGATACGCCATGAATAAAATTGACTTGGCTCACAAATGCTGATGTGCGTACTTTTTCTTTTAAATTCGCATAATATGTATTGTGCTCATGCTGTGGTGAACCGACGATATCTGCTGTGAATTTGATATTGTCTCTTGCCAGTATTTCCAGGGCATCAATAAATATTTCTACACGCTTAGAGGGTGCCATGCGTGAAAGGAATAGGATTGAACGCGGTACACGATATACGGATGAGTTTATATTGAATCGTTGTGTGTCTACGCCAACCGGCATAAGAACTGTTTTTTTATATTTTACGGTGTATGAGTGTTTTGAAGTGCAAAACACCTTTGCACAATATGTTGCGGCGATATCTGTTAGAAACGAACCCGCATAATGATTGCGCCACATATACACGCGCTTCCCGAGCAAACGCCATAACCAGCCGGCGATTAGAATATACTCTTGATTCATATGCACAAACACTGTGTCGTAATTGTGGCGCAAGCGCCAGGTAAGAGAGAGAAAACGAAATGCGTATGTAGTGCGCAACACACAGCGCCGAGCGTAGCTCGGCGCTGTGTGTTGCGCTTCGCGCTCTTTTCCAAGCGAATGCACGTGCACATTTCCCGGCAAATTATGCTTCCCTTCTCGCAAGCAAATGACTTCCACACTCTGTGCATGTTTTGAAAACTCCTCCACCCAACGTACAAAAAATCCGAGTATCGGGTCGTCGGCGTCTATTGCTTGAGTGACGATGAGTAGGCGCGTGCTTGACAAGTTATTGGTATTTGATAGCATAAAAATATTACGAATGGAAGAGCAACCCCTACAAGGTTTTGTCCTTGTGGGGATTCTTCTTTTTATAAGAGAGTTTATTTTCCAAATCATTCATAAAACGTAGGAATGGTTTAACAGTATTAAATTTTAAGAGCGCCGAGAAGTGTAGGCGGCTTGGAATGAGAATGGCTTCAAGTTTTTCTTGATCTATAAGATATCTCACCAAGCAATAGAAGTCCCCATCACCGGTTACAATAACCGCCTTTTTGAAATGTACATATTCAATCATTGCCTGTAGAACCAGCTCGGCGTCGCAATTTCCCTTTGTTGTCCCATCTTTGTAAGTAAGTGTTGGCTTGAATACACACAAGAACCCGGCATCTTGCAGTGTAGTATACAATGAATTATTCGCCTCAACATATCCAATGAATAAATACGCCTTGCTGACACCATATTTCTCACGCAAATATACGCGAAAGCGTTTCCAGTCCAGCCTCCACCCCTGGGCACGGATTGCCAAGTTTACATTTTGGCTATCAATAAACGCGTAGTTACTCTGTAATTTTTTCATATCACTATTCTACAGTAACCAGGGGCTGGAGGCACATGGTCGTCGGCGTCTATTGCTTGAGTGACGATGAGTATTTTCTTTTTAAGATTGTAACGCTCCATAATGTAAAATTATATCTTATTCAAAAAGATCTGCATGCGTTCCCGTGCAATACACAACAACCGCATCATTGGTAAGCGCATACACAAGAAGCCAATCTGACTCTAAATGACACTCCCAGCACCCAAGATACTCACCCGACAATTTATGTGCACGATAACGATTTGGAAGAGACCCTTTTACAACAAGAAGTATGACCGCATCAATAAGTTTTTGAACGTCTTTCCCACGACGCACCATACGCACTTGGTCTTTCTTAAGGGCGGAAAGATATACTACATCACGCATTATGGCTATATTGTTTTATCATCTTTGCCATCCTTGAGCACCTCTTTAATAAATCCATCAAGAGAAACGCGGGTCCCCTCTCCGCGCTCTCCGGCGCGGATTGTCGCGCGCGTGCGCGCGTTTGGAATGTGAAGTGAAAACGGCATTGTCTTCTCAACGGCAACACGATGATAAAAAACACTAATTGCCTGTGAGGGTGTCAACCCTATCTTGCGCAATACCTTTTCCGCCTTTTCTTTTACGGAGGGTTCAATTCGCGCGCGAACAATTGCGGTTTTAGTCATAGGTTAAATGTAGCACAATTGGGCTACAAATGTAATCCCCGTTGACCCCGCCCCTGAGGCGATGAGCGCCTCAGGGGCGGGGGTGGGCCGGGCTACGGAAGCTCATTGAGCGAATCAATAACTTTCCATCTTCCATCGCCCGTCTTTCCGTCGCGACGTATCTCATATGTGTCAATATCTGGGCAATGTGCAGAAACACTCTCAAGCACATTTGGATTATCATCCACAAACAATTTCTTTCCGGAATAGTTTTCAATATGCTTGGAGAGAAACGGACCTTTCTGCATTTCGCCGGTGTAGCGCACAGAAACTCTTGGGATACCAAAAAGTGCGCTATCTACCTTCACCTTTTGAAACAAAACGGCGCCATACGTTACAATAATGGACCCACTGCCTGTCATACGCAAAAACTCATGAACGTCAGAATATACGAATTTTCCAAGCTCCCCGGGAGCAAATGTCACTTCTCCGGATTCAACAAAAGGAACAAGTGTTTTTGCAATGTCTTTATATGCACACTGTTCCAGAATTTTTCCCGTATCATCACGTACGTACAGATATTGTGCGAATGCCTGCGTATCAAAAAGTGTTCTGTCAAAATCAAGAAAATATATCATAAAAGTTTTGTTAGTGCATCGGCAAGTTTGTGAACATCATGGCGCACCAATGAACGAGGAACTGGGTCCTCCGGAACCGCTTTTACAAGCGTAACGGAAATCAGTGGCACACGATGTACTCGCGTATCATTTCCGAAATCATCCTCCACCGGAAATTCGCCCTCTTTTGCGTACAAAGAACAAGCACGTTTTGGCAACCCGTTCTTGTGGATAACTATAGCATCAATGGGGCGAGTTGTGTAACGCTCAATCTCGCGCACGTGTGCCGTTGCTGTATACCCTTCCGTTTGCCCGGCTTTCGTAAATAAATTCATCACATAGAATAGTTTTGCCTTTGTGTGTGCGAGCGCGTTTGAAACACCCGAAGGAAGCAGGGTTGCAATTGTTGACGTATATAAATCACCGGGGCCAAGCACAATGTAATCAGCGTTCATAATTGCATGACGTGCGTCTGCAGAAATTGTAACCCTCTTGGAAAGTTTCAACGCTTCAATGGGAGAGCGTCCGATTGTACGCATATCTATTATGTGCTCACCTAAAAGTTCCGTTTTGTCTTTAAGAATTGCATGCAGGTGTGTGGCGCGCTTTGACACTGAGAGCACTTTTCCGCTTACACGCAAAATACGAGATGCTTCCTTGAGTGCGGAATCATCGGAGCCGAGCAGTTCGGTCAACGCCGTGATGAAAAGATTTCCGAGACTATGTCCCGCGATATCTCCTTTTGAAAAACGATGGGCGAATAGTTGGCGAAGCATGGAGTCGTGCGAGGCAAGCGCCACGAGCGCTTGCCTCGCATCTCCGGGAGGCAACATGCCGTACGCATCGCGCAAACGACCAGTTGAGCCACCATCATCTGCAGAAGAAACGATGGCGGTTAAATCTATCTCCGACATACCGCGGAACCCCGAAAGCACCACAAAAGTGCCGGTGCCTCCACCAAGAGTGACGATGCTTTTATTTTTATGCATGGAAGTGGTGCGTAACTCCCGGCATAAATCGGACATCGGATGTCCGATTTATGCCGGGAGTTACATGCGTTGTTAAGGTATCTGTCATTAGACGGTTTTAGTAAGCATTAAAAACTATAACTCTCGTAAGCGCGAAATGGTTTTGTCCAAGTCTTCGGCGATGCGGTTTGGAATATTTCCGGAAGAAGCGATATATTGTTGTACGACTACCTGTGCACAACTGCTAAGCTGATGTCGCAGTACCATGTCTTCAATAAGATTCGCAACGTGCTTGGAAAGGCACTCAACATCTCCCACAGGACACACAAGCGATGAATAATCGTGTACGAATACATCATTGATAATTCCGGCATCGGTTACAACCATCGGTGCACCGGAAAGTGCGGCCTCAATATATGTTCGCCCATATCCCTCATATGCGCTTGTTTGAATGAATGCCTGCGCGGTATTTTTTAACAACTCTGGCACATCAGAGCGGTTTCCAAGAAAGATGATTCGGTCTTTTATGCCAAGCGCATTGGCAATATGTGTGAGTGTTTTGTGCTGACTGCCCTCTCCGACAATCAAAAGCCCAACCGGATATTTTCTCTGCACTAACTTTGCCACAACGGCAATGGCATCACCAAGACGCTTTTCTTTCTCCAGTCTTCCCACTGCCATAAGCGCAAACGTGAAAGGAAATTTTGGCAGTGGCGGATAGTGTGATTGTGTGGTGCGAACAGAAGTGGGCGCAAGGACAGCAATGGGTATAACTGTCGGACTTGGAATACTCTTTCCATAACGTTCAATAAGTGCACGCTTTATACGCCGAGAGACAACCCGAATGCCATCGGCTTTCGGGATGACAGCATTGGCAATGCGTATGCGCACTTTGTTTTTAAAAGAGCCGATCGTGAAAAATGATGAGAGAAAATCTGTGTGTATTTGTATGTGTAATTTTGCCGACGTTCCATTAACGGCGCGCATGGCAACCCACCCATTTTCAAAAGGGTCTTGCGCCGACACCACTTCAATGCGGTGTCGGCGCACCAGTGCTCGGGCATGGCGAAGGAGCGTATAGAAAAACAGCGCGCGCCCGATGATTGTTGGCAGTGGGCGCAACCCATGCAAATACAAATTTCCGTCTTGCACTTCCGTATGTTGCATCGCTCGGGAAAGAATGTGCAATTCACCTATGGCATTGGCATAGGTTTTCATGCGCGAGTGCGTCGCACTTTGCATATCAAAAATAGTCGGGTCGTTTGATATGAAAAGCGCCCTCATAGCAATTTCAAGAGAGCGGAAATCGTATCCTCGGACATGGTGTCTTGCGAAAAACGCTTTATTGATTTTGAAGCATCGGCTTGCAATCGTGCGCGGGATTCTTTTTCTTTCACTATGCGTTCAATTGCATCGGCGAGCTCGTTTGTGTTATTTTCCGATATGAACACACCTCCGGAATATCCGGAAAGCACTTCTTCATTTCCACCCACGCGCGTTGCGATAATCGGCACCGCACACGAGAGAGCTTCAATAAGAGTATGAGAAAGTCCTTCGTATGATGAGTTAAGCACAAACACGGCGGAAACGGCAAGCGTGGCGAGCAAGTCCGCATGCGCAATAGCGCCTGTAAAATAATAATCGTTCTTGAGTGTTTCCTTTGCAAGGCTTTCAAGAGATGAGCGCTCACCACCGTCGCCTGCAATGACAAGAGAGATATGCACACCGCGCTTGCGCAACAACGCAACCGCATTGATAATTCCATCCATATGTTTCCATGGGACAAGGCGTCCGGATGAGACCAGAAGCGGTCGCGGCAGAGCCGCGACCGCTTCTGGTACTGTACTTTTTTCACCACCCGATACCGCATTATAAATAACCAGCATACGGTTATCTGTTATTCCCCATGTGCCCACAATCTTTTTTAGATATTCGCTTGGAACGATAATAAGTGCGGCTGATTTAGTCACACGTGTCTGTACCATACGCAAAAAACGAACCGCCAATGGCACTCGTCGCGTGCACACGAATTCGTCCAATGACATAGCCACACCAAACCGCTGTCTTCCCTGCTCCCACGCATAATCACCAACTATTTTCACCACCAACGGCTTTTTCATACGACGAGATGCAATGCACGAAGGAAGCCCGACTGAAATCGGATCAAGAGCGAGCACCATGTCTGCGTTTTTCAACGCGCGCGCGACATGGTGATAATATGCAATGTGACGAATTACCTTTGGCAAATGTCGCACATCACCAAACTTCACCAAAGAAACGGTATGTCCTCTTTCAACGAGCCCCTTTGATAACAGTGCCGCATACGTTGCCGGACCGCCGATATCCGGAGGATACAGAGGAGTTGCTATGACTAACTTCATACACTATAAGTTTAGCACTTTCTGGGTTTTACGGCTCGCTTTTTAAACCACTGTGCAATTTGCTCAATTTCAGAATTTTCCGTTGCAATCATGAGCACATAGGTAAACACTTCATCGTCAGTCGCAACAATACGATAGCCATTTAATTCCAAAAATGTAAACGCACTTATTATTCCTGTACGTTTATTACCGTCAAGAAACGGATGATATGCAATAATGCTGTGTGCGTACACAGATGCTTTTAAAAATAGCGTCGGATAAAGTTCTTTCCCAAACACACTTTGCCGTGGAGATGATTCAAGACCTACAAGCACATTGCGCTCGCGCGTACCGAAAAGGCCGCCACTTTTTGCTAATACGCCTGCATGTATGAGCTCAAGTTGCTCTGCCGTAAGATATACAATGTTATGCATCGGAAAGGCGCTCAAGCACTGTTTTGTAACGATTGATGAGTGAAAGAGCGGTTTCCGCAACACGCTCGTCTGCATTTGCAACCCTGCGCTTCATTGTCTTTCGTACGGGACGAATAAGGACTCCGCCGGCGGAATACTCCACAGAGATATTCATACCGGCTGAAATTCCGGTTTCCTTAAGAAGCGCTTTCGGTAGAACGGCCGCCACCGAGCTCCCAACTTTGATTGCTTTTTGAATTGTTGCCATAGGTAAAATATATTATTTATGATTATAATGCCATTATAATCTAACTCCCACGCCCGGTCAAGTTAAAAAGGGGTCATAAAAAGGGGTCAGACCCCTTTTCCCCTTCTATTAAGAGTGGAGAAAAGGGGTCAGACCTGCTCTGTTGAATAAAGGGGTCTGTGAATAAAGGGGTCTGACCCCTTTATTCACAGACCCCTTTTTCTAAATCGGCATATTTTCAGTATCCAAGACGTCATCAACAAAATCACGTATATCCGAATACTTCTTTATTAGAGCTATCATATATTCCCATTCATTATCTACAGACTTTATCGATGCTTCACGTGCGTGCGCACTGCGCTTCCTATTCTTTTCTTCTTTGACTGACATAATGCGATCCGCCATCCTTTTATGTACTCCAGTATGCCTTAGCAATTCACTCTTGTCGCACGTGTCATCATTTGCAACAACCCCCGCAATATCATCCTCACCATTGTCCGCAAGCCCGTCATCTCTTTCTGTTTCTTCCATTTCTTCATCCACACTATCTATTATTTCTTCTATTTCTTCAACAGAAAACAACAACTTAAGCTGTGGCAACACTTCCCTGCCATTAAATAAAGACATGCGCACAAGTTCTTGCGCAAATAAATATTTCGCCATATCAAGAGCCCCATCATCACCGCTACGCACAAGACGAAGCCCCTCAAGACGCGCCTCAGCGATGGTCTCTTTAAAATTAGTGGTGTCCAGTGGAGTTTTTATCCAATACAAACGTTGCATTTCATCAAAAATTTCATCTTTGGCTAAAAGCAGGTCCTTTGATATTCTTGTGAGAATGGGTGGTTTCCCCCTTCCAAAACCATACATTATTTCCGCGCAACTTTCAGCGACATAAGATATGAGCACGTTTAAGTTTGTTCCCTTATCCGGATCTAAATCACGCAATCCTTGCAGTTCTACAGTGGCAGTATCTTTTAGATAATCAACTATCGCTCCTTCCGAGGATTTTAGACTCACTTCCTTTTTAATTATATTTGCTCCCTCAGTAATTTCTCGTTGGTATATATCCTCCATCTCTTTCTCTCTATGAAATTTAGAATGATCGGGAGATTCATCACCCCTAATCGGTATACGTTCCATACTATTAAATATACCACACGCACGGTCTGTGGCGTTCGGAAAAGGGGTCACTGTAGAAAAGGGGTCTGTGTAGAAAAGGGGTCTGACCCCTTTTCTACAGCAGAATGAAACCGGCTATAGAGAGGATGAGGATGAGCAACAGCGGGAGGGTCCATGGTACAGAAAGAAACCTGTGAGTGAAAGAGGTTGGTGACGATATTGCGGATGTTGCGGAGGGTTCGGGCAGGGGCGCCACGGAGGTGACGCCCCTGCCCGAAAACGCTTCGGCAACGGGTGCCCCCGCGTCGGCGATGTCTATCGCCGACGCGGGGGCTATTGACGTTTCAGCATCATACGATAATGGTGTATTATGTGCGTTAATAATATGCTGTTGCATCGCGCGTTGGGTATTTTCATCCCCATTCTCACCTCCCTGTACAGTACTATAACGAACAGACACCGGAGAAAGTTTCTTCGCAGTGCCAAGCGCTACACGCTTGGCACTGCTTCCGAATGCATACCGCGCCACCTCTTTACCATTTGGATACAGAAGTACCGTGTTGTTGGTCACAGAGAGTTTTGTGATGTCCTTAGGAAAAAGTACTGCTGTATTTGGCAAGATGACCGTGTGTAAAGGAAGCGCAAAAGTAGTGGTGCCAGCACGCAATCGCCACAATGACATATCCAAACGATATGGCGTATTATTTTGCACGGTAATTCCGCGAGCAGAAACGCTTGGTATGGATACATGTACATTGCGAACCGTTACCGTTAAATCATCTTCCCCGCTGCCAAGCCCTTGCACAGCATTTGCAACCACCGCGTATGTGCCGGGCGCACGATAGTTTTTAAAAACACTTGTGCCGGTTGCTTTTGAACCGTCTCCGAAAGCCCAATAGACAACTGCAGATGAATATTGTTTCCCCGACTTATCGGTTACCTCCGCTGAAAAACGGACATCGGCTCCGGCAACTATATCCATGTCCTTACCGATGGAAATGAATACCGCGGGCACAGGCTCAAACTCCGGTGGTCCATCGTGCCCCGAATTTGATGTGGCTGAAGTTTGGATTACTGTGGTGGTAGCGGCAGTTACTGTGGTAGTTGCCGTATTGGTAGCGGTGGTGGTACCAACCCCGGCGCCGGCGGAGCCGGCGCCGGGGTTTTGCACTGTCGCGCACGATGGCATCACCCCGATAGCGACATTTATTGCCCGTGGAGTTCCGGTTGCTGTTATCCAGCCGGATGCCGTGCGCTGGGCGGTTTGTTTCGTTGAATTATTGCCGCCGATTGCACACCAGTTTTTCCCGCCTATCACCGTATCTATGGTTGTAGATGCATTGTTGGTCAACACCAATGCCTCGCCGGAGTTTTTTAAACTTCCTGTGTATATTTTGTCTGCGGTAACTCCCGACACCGCTCCATTGCGTGTGCGTTCCAAAAGAAAATACCCGTGAGGGCTTATGGCGTCTTTTGAGGAAAAGTGGATGTTCGGTGAACCATCTTTTGCTTTCAATGTCCACCCGTTGAGCGGGATTTTCGTATCTCCGATATTAAAAAGTTCTATCCATTCGGCATTTGCGCTCGTCTTTGTTCCCATCCATGCTATTTCATTGATGCGCACCGTGCCTGTCGCATGCACAAACGAAGGAGCGAGCACCAACACAAATACAATAATTAAATATCTACGAATCTCCATTGAGAACATCTTTCAGTTTCCGCTCTGATACCTCAAATGGCTTTGGTACGGGCTCATTTTTTTGTTGCTCTTTCTTTGCCCCGCCCCCGCCGCCTTCGGCGTCGGCGTCGGTGGCGACATGGGCTGGAAAACCCGCCCCGGCGCGGGCGGAGCCCGCGCCGGGATGTTCACCGTCTTCCGCACGCCCAAATGTATCCGCCCCGGCGTGGGCTCCGCCCGCGCCGGGATGTTCACCGTCTTCCGCACGCCCAAGCACATCGGAAAGTGCCCTCTTCAATTTGCTTTGATCTTGTTTTTTCTTTTTTTGCTCATCTTCATGAGATACATTTGTTACGGAAGCGATGACATCACGCAGTGATGCGCCGGAAGCGTCTTTTTTTGCTCGCAAGGCGCCTCTACTCTCCCCGCCACCATGCTCTGACATCGCGCGTGGCATCATATCATGCTTTTCTTGTGCAAACGGCGCGCGCGCGGGTGCAGACGTTGCGCGAGTTGCCTTTGCTTCACCCTTATCGTATGCTGGGCGCGCTTCACGCGCGCCTGGTCTATTTTCCCTTCCATTGCGTACCGGGCGCGATACACGTGATTGCTCGGAAGAATGAGACCCTTCGGATAAAATGGCTATAATGGCATCTTCCACTTCCTGTCGCGGATGTCCAAATTGCGTACGCGAGGCCTGTATAACTTCCTGTGTATAAATGCGTGGCGGTGGCTCAATTGGCGGAATGGTTATCGCCGAAAACGGACGCGAGCCAACGCCGTCAATCATCAGTGATAAATAAATATGCGCAAATCCTAAATTTACCAAATCCTCTTTTGTAAACTCAGGCATAAATATCGTCTCTAACACCTCCGCATCAAACGGACCGACACGAAAGGCAATCGTGGTGCCAACGTTCCCAAACACCGCTGCGCGCACCTCCTCTTGCATCTGCTCAACATATTGATGTGCGATAATCAAATCCAATTTATATTTTCGCGCCTCGGAAAGAATCTCAGAAAAAGATTCATTCGCAAAATTCTGAAATTCATCAACGTAAAAGAAAAATGGAGACACATCCTTACCAACTGAAATCCTGCTGTCCGCTCTGCTCATTGCCGCAAGGAAAATATGCGTGGTGAGCATTGAACCGAGCAAAAGCATGTTTGTATCTCCCACAAGCCCTTTTGAAAGATTAACGATTAGAATCTTTTGCTTGTCCATCATTTCGCGAATATTAAACGAAGATGTCTGTTGACCGATGATATTTCTAATGAGTGGATTATTGGTAAACTGCCCGATTTTATTTTGTATTGCAGGTGTCGCTTCTTGGGTGTAGCGGTCTGTATAGTTTGTAAATTCCTTTGTCCAAAAATCTTTCACGAGTGGGTCTTTCACGTTGTCAATTACCTGCTTGCGATACTCTTTGTTCGTATACATGCGATTTACATCAAGCAATGTGGCGCCGGGATATTCAAGAAGTGCAAGCAACGTGTTGCTTAAGATGTATTCCATGCGGGCACTCCACGCATCAACCCACACCTTTTTGAAAGTGGACATAAGTCCCGAGACAACAAGATGTCGCTTGTCGTAGCCGATATCTTCCATAATGTTAAATGCTATCGGCTGGTCAAGATCAAACGGCGCAAAATACACAACATCGTTTACTCTCTCCGGGGGAATGTAGTCAAGAATCCTTTCCGCCGAAGCCCCATGCGGGTCAATAAATGCCAGCCCTTCACCGTTGCGGATATCTTGGATTGCCATATTCTCAAGCATGGTTGACTTCCCCATGCCTGTCTTCCCGATGACATACATGTGCTTGGAGCGGTCTTCCTGTTTGATGCCAAACGGCACCGAAACTCCGCGGGCATTTGTCGCTGCAAAATAAGTTACTTTGTCCGGATTGTTCATATAATAACTATAGCATCAGTATACCCGCATATCGCATAATAGGTGAGTGGAATAATTCACGCAAATGCAATTGGTTTTATATGCTATGAAATCGGTGACGGGTCTTTGCGTGAGGATGATGCTGGCTGTTGCGCATCAGACGATTCCGCAGAGCAAGATGCCGATACGGATGACTCCTCATCACGCTTGTTGAGATGTTCTTGAAACTCCGCCGAGTCATTTGCAGAAGCAGAGGAAGGTGTTTGCTGTGTTGTTTGTGTGGTGTTGCTTTGAGAAGAAACACGGCGTGAACGGAACAAAAAACCGATACCTATTATAACGATACCAAGTATCGGGAGTATGTACGTATACCAAAATGTCGGCACACCGCTATATGGCGTTATTACAACGAGTAAACCAAATAAAATGAGAGTACTTTCAGATGACATATTTATATCTGTTTAGTATATCAATGAGTGATGATAAGTACAAACTCGCCCCTGACTTCTTGTGGCGCAGAAACGAAATGCTCTTGCACTTCTTTTGCCGAACCGATGACTACCGACTCGTGTATTTTTGTTAGCTCGCGCGCCACGGTAACGGAATGCTGTGGCGAGAGAACATCAGCGAGTGCAGAGAGCGTTTTTAATATTCTGTGTGGCGATTCATAAAATACTATCGGGCGAACAGAATTTGCAATCTCTTCAAATAATTTTTTGCGTCCTTTTTTGTGTGGCAGAAATCCAAGAAATGTAAAAGTTGCGGTGGAAGCTCCGGCAAGAGAAAGAGCGGAAGTGAGCGCCGATGCGCCGGGAATGACTTCAATGCGCGCGTCTGACAAATCGCGACGTACAGATGCGACAAGCTCATTTCCCGGATCACTTATCCCGGGAGTGCCCGCGTCTGTCACAAGGGCTATGTTTTTGCCTTCTTGCAACATGCGCAGCGCGCGCGGCGTAGCCGCGCGCGCATTGTGCGCGTGGAAAATGATGAGCGGTTTTTTTATTTCATAACGCGCAAGCAATCGCGCGGTAACGCGAGTATCCTCACATGCGATAACATCAACCGCACGCAACGTATCAAGTGCGCGAAGCGTTATGTCATTCAAATTTCCAATTGGCGTCGCCACCACAAAAAGTGTTCCCTCTACTCCATCTGCTGACATATAGATTACTGTAACAGAAAAAAGAAACCCCCGCCAGAAAAGGGGTCAGACCCCTTTGTTTTATTTTTTCTGTGTTATAATTTTATTCTTTCTTTGGCCTCCCTTTTGCGCGAAGCGTTGAATTAAGATTATATTTCTTTACCGTTGTGGATACATATTCATCATCACCAAACGGTACTCCTTTTATTTCGGATTGTGTAATCTTTTCATACTCCTTCTCTGTGATAGGATGTGCAAGGAATTGAAGATAATCTTCCGGTTCATCGCACACCCAAGCAGAAAGAATCTTCTTTTCTCTATCTGTACCTTTGTATCTCCTGTACACGCTTCCATACCTCCACTCAAGTATGTTTTTTACAAGTTGCGCGGTTAGTGGATTTCGTTCAACATATCTAAGAGCAGTTAACAAGTGATTATCATCTTGAATCATGAAAGATTTATACCTTCCCTGATACAATGGACCCTCGCCCACAGTTTCCGTTATTACACGATAACGTTGCGTATGGGTGGCAGTGATGCGCTTCATAAAAGCTGACAAATCTCCATCTTTTTCCGGAAACAACACCAGATGGAAATGGTTTGGCATAAGACTATACGCGAGTATGCGCATACCAGTAATATCAACGGTCTCTTGCAGCACAGATTCAAAGAGCCGATAGCCATCCCCATCCTTAAAGATAGTTTGCCGTCCAACCGCCCTGTTAAGGCAGTGATATATTTCTCCCCCTTTATCTATGCGCAATGATCGTGGCATATTTTTATTATAACATATTTTTTATAAAACAAAGGGGTCTGACCCCTTTTCGGTGAGTTTGTAGATATCGCCGGCGCCCATGGTTATGATTGTGTCGCCCGAGCGAGCGTTTGTTTTCAAATAGGTTTTGATTTCTTCAAACGAATCAATGGGGCGTGCCGGCGTGCCGGTTTTTGCAATACGCTGTGAGAGTATTTTGTTTGAAACAGTGCCGTCATCCTTTTCGCGAGCTCCATAGATTGGAGCAATTATAATATCGTCTGCATCGACAAAAGCGTGGGCGAAATCATCAAGCAAGTCACGTGTGCGACTGAAAAGGTGCGCTTGGAAAACGACGAATAATTTTCCTTGTCCTTGGGTTTTGGCGCGCAACGCTCCAAGCGTTGCGCGCACCTCCGTTGGATGGTGCGCGTAATCATCATATACATCCACTCCGTTTTCTGTCTTTCCTTTATATTCAAATCTGCGCCACGTTCCCTTAAATGAAGTCAACGATGTGTTTATCGTTTTTTGAGAAATATCTGGAAGTACGGCCCGCGCGGCGCTTTGCGCCGCGCGGGCGTTCATCATATTAAACTCCCCCGGAAACGTAAGCACCGGTACGTTTTCTTCCGTGTAATCAATAACGCGCGGCACAGCACTCACAAGCAATGGGGCAATATTTTTGTCGGACGGGTTAGTAATAATGGCTCCATTTTTGGGCACCCTTGCAATAGCCTTACGAAATGTTTCTTGAAGCGCGGGAAGTGATTGAAAATAATCCGTATGATCCCACTCAAGATTGGTTATGACAAGAATTTCCGGCGAAAGTTCAAGCAGATGGTCTTTATATTCACACGCCTCCACCACAAACAAATCAGAAGAGCCGAAAAGATAGTTGGAATTGAAATCACGCGTGATTGAACCGACAATAACCGTTGGAGATACACCCGCATCGCTCAAGATTTTCCCAAGCATCGCCGTTGTGGTTGTCTTTCCATGCGTTCCGGCAACCGCAACAGTGCGCTTCCCCACCGATATTTCCCCCAACATTTGAAAATATGAATATTGCGGAATATTGCGCCGGGTCGCCTCCACTCTCTCCACGTTGTCTTTGGAAATGGCATCGCTGTAGACAAGCACGTCTGCTCCCTCAGGGATATTTTCAACACGATGCCCAATTACAACTTTTACACCATTAGATTCAAGAAGCTCCGTCACCGGAGATACTGCCATGTCTGAACCGGACACATCAACACCCTCATGCACAAAAAATTGTGCCAGGGCCGACATGCCGATGCCTCCAATTCCAACAAAATGAGCCCTTTTAATATTTTTCAATTCCATTCATCTACTCTAACACTTCAATTGCGTTTGCGCTTTCTGGAAATAACGTGGCAACCCTGGCACGAAATTGGGCGGATTCTTTTGTGATAAAGAAGCGTATCATGCCCCTCTCGTTTTCCGCCGGCAAAAATTGCTCACTCACGCGCGAAGCTACCGACCCGGACGGATTAACAATACTCACCGAGTTTCCAAGCACTCTTGCAAAGATATTGGTTACAAGTGGATAGTGCGTACATCCAAGCACGAGCGTGTCAAATGCCTCTGTCGGAACACCCATGAATGTGTGAATAATAATTTGCTCAATCTCTTTTTCAGAAGCACCAAACTCTATTGCTCCTGCAAGTTCAGGAATTGCAATTGTGGAAAGTTCTTTTCCAATCATACGAAAACCGCTTTGATAAATTCCGGAGGAAACGGTCGCCGGAGTTGCGCACAGAAGAATGCGCTCATCACTATCCTTAAAACTGTTCACTGTTGGCTCAACCATTTCGATGATTTTGTCACTGGGAAAATCAGATACTCTTAAAAGAGACATCGCAAGTGATGCTGACACGCTGTTGCACGCGGATACAATGTTTTTTACACCATGTAATTGTAAAAAGCTTATGGCGTATGCAGTAAGAGCAGAGAGTTCTTCCGGTGATTTTTCACCATACGGAGCATTCTTTATATCACCAAAATATATGACATCTGCAGACGGAAGAAGCTCGCGAATGGCATGCAACACAGAAAGTCCTCCAGAACCGGAATCAAAAACTCCAATCATGCGAGTTTCCCTTGTGCTAATTTTACAAATTGGTCACCTCTGTCAAACTCATTCTTGAACATACCAAAAGATGCAAATGCGGGAGAAAATAATATGATGTCATTGGCTGTGGCATGCGCAAGTGCGTCATTCATTGCATCGGATAGGCTTGTGTACGCTTGAGCTGTGGAAAGTTTATTACGTATAGTGTCTGTGCCGGTTCCCGAAAGCAATATAATATGTTTTACTCGTTTTTCCATTTCCGCAAGGAGCACGCCCATTGAAAGTCCCTTGTCAGCTCCACCCATAATGAGAATGATATTTTTCTTTCCACTATCAAGTGCGGTAAGTGCGGCGATGGTTGCCTCGGGAGTTGTCGCTGTGGTGTCATTATAAAATCGTATTCCTCTTTTTTCTCCAATAAACTCAAGACGGCCCGGAACTCCGGAGAAATTCTCAAGCGCGTGACGAATGATGTCGTCATCAATGCTGAGTGCGCGCGCGGTAGCGCGCGCCAACGACGCATCGTATCTGTTGTGTTTCCCGGGAATGAGTAATTGCCAATCACTGGAAATGTCTTCTTCCGCAACCACCACTTTTGCCATAATATGATTGCCATATTTTTCCTGCACGATATCCGCAGCCTGTTGCCCAAGAATTAAAATATCCTCTTTCGTTTGATTAAGAAAGATCTGCGCTTTGTCAGCAAGATATCTATCAAGATTATTTTTGTAATATCCAAGATGGTCGGGAAAGAAAGTTGTAAAAACTGCAATATGAGGGCTCATATGTGCTTCGCCGAATCCCTGACACTGCCATGAATCAAGCTCAAGTATCGCCGTGTGTGTAGGAGTCACCTCGTCAAGAAGGGAGAGGGTGGAAACACCGCGAACATTGCCACCAAGCACAACCGGTTTTCCGGCGCGCTCTAAAATAGAGTGCACCATATAAGTGACAGTTGATTTTCCGCGTGTACCGGTGATACCTATTACCGGTACACGCGCTATCTGTGCAAACAGATCCGCGCTCATGCGCACCGGTATTCCCTCTTTTCTAGCCTCTTCTATATACGGTGAATCAAGAGGCACGCCGGCGGCCTTCAATACCATGTCGCGATTACGAAAATCTTCAAGACGGTGTTCACCGAGTACAAATTGTATCTTAGGAAAATCTATTAGCTGTGTAAGTGATTCTTCAAGCTCTGCTTGTGATTTCAAATCAGTAACAATAAGTTCCGCACCCGTGCGTGCTAAAAAATGCACATCGCCAACACCACGCCCAAGCAACCCAAGCCCCATGACTGTAATGCGCATACCACCAAAAGAATGCTTCGTTAACTCCATACACATATCCTACACCAATGCACGCAAGAGTACCAAAATACTGCGACAATAGCACTATTTACAAAAATCTGTTTTGATAACGTCGGTATGTGTAAGTGGCAACGGTGAGTTCGGGATTAACACAATAGCATAGGGGCTGGTTCGCTTTTTTGTAACCGCACAAGCGGGACCCGGACGCGTGATTGTTATAACCGCCACTTCTTTTTTGGGAGTGGTTTTTATGCCAAATATTGAAATGCTGTATCCGGTTGTCGGTTGTAATCCGGCAAATACAGCCGCGACATCATATTTTGAAAAATCAACGGATGGAACTGCCGGCATTGGTGTACCGTAAATGAGCTCCCACAGCTGATGTAGCTTACTCTTATTTTGTATGAGGTAATTAACGCGAGAATCAATGGGGGCGACTGTGCCGCTGGCAAGCACCCTTGCCGGCAACTGCATAGAAACCTCGGACTGTGCCGTGGTGGTTGGGGCAACCGCATGCTTCTGATTGAGCCCAAACAACAAAAATACTCCGGCGACGGTAAGTCCGACAATGGTTATACCGATTAATATAAGAGTGTCTCTCATATAATTTTAGTATAACAGGCTCTACACATTATGTGGAAATAAAAAGTGGGTGATGTGGATAACGATGTAATTACCATTGGTATAAAATCGGCAGGTATTTTATACGCCCTCATTCTTGTCCTCCTTCTCCAAAGTGGCAACCTCCTCGGCCCGGTTGATGAGTAGCTTATCAATTTCCTCACCCGCCTCCTTCTCGGCGCTGTCAAGGTCAGCAGTGATTTCATCTACTTCCCGCACCGACTTGTCCACGTCCGCCTCTATCTCATCAAACGTTTCATTCGTGCGCTTATTATCTTCATCCATACCTGTAGCAAATTGCTTTGCCTCTTCAACAAGAGCATCTAGGTCATCGGTTATTTTTTGCACATCTTTTTTATTTTGGTCATCATTCATATTTTTATATTATTTGTTTGGTGCATAATTTTTTATGAAATCATCAAAATCGCTCTCAAATGATTTCGTTGGAATTTTATCATGCGCATAGAGTTCATCCAGCATCTGTTTAAGATCTTCCACGCGCATGTTGTCTTCGCCAATTAAACCGGTTTTTGCAAAGAGGTATTCCATATCCACAAGCTCCGGAGAATTATCCTTCCCATATTTATTTTGCAAATACTCATTCCACCCGGAAACATACGACGAAACATCCGGGCGCGTTCCTCCTGTTTCTTGTACCTCTACGCTGGGCGCCTCTACGCCAGTGGCTTCCACGGCTTCGGATTCATCGCTCTTTGGTGCCCCTTCCGTATTATCAGCATCCGGTTGTTCGATGCTCTCTTCATTTGCTTCTTGCGCCTCCGCCTCTTCAGCTCCCGACTGTTCCGGACGCGAACGAGATGAAATGTCTTCGTCCGCTCCGGCGTCTCTTTCCCTGCTTCGCGTTTCAACTCCCATATCAATCGGGCGCCCTTGCTTGGCACGTACAAATTCATCTCGCTTGTCTCTGTATGAATTCGCTCTATTGTCTGCCTTGATAATTTTCTTTTCTATGGCATTACGTCGTTTTGTCAATGCTTCTCTTTCTATTCGTATTGCAGCACGTCGTGAGGACATTAGATCATTCAAGACTACAATCGCAGGGAAATTCTTAACGTTCCTCATCCCGGCTCTGTTGAGCCCATCTTCCCTCTTCCTCTTCCGTTGCTCAAGTCCGTTTATATAAGCCTCCGTTTCCTTGGCGCGCAAGTCTAATGCGGCAAATTCCGATTCTATTTTGTCTCTATTGCGCTGGAATCCATCAAGCACATTTTCAAGCAGGGCGAGTTTATCCTCATAACGACCAATGAGCTTGTCGGCGATGGCATCTCGCTCATTGGTGAATCTCTTCACTTGATTATCCTGCACTTCAAATTTGGTCTGTACTCTGTCTTTTTTATTTTTCAATTCCGCTTCTTTTCGTTCCAGAACTTTCAGCTTTAGTTGTAACGCCTCCCTGCCGGGCATATTTTGCTGTTTTAGATCTTCAATCACCGCTTTTAGATCATCACCGGACTGCTCAAGTGCGGATGTTGCCATATCAAACCCGTCCATTTTACTTTTTTCTTTTGCCGCTTTCTTTTCGTGCCTATCCAACCAAAAGGATTTAAATGCGATTCCCATTTTTCCAACCGCGCGGTTCACAATCGGCACATCATATAATTTTCCATATGCGTCTCCGATAATTTCCTTCCCGCGCTCTGTCATTTCCATAAAAGAATCTACAACCCCGGAATCCATACATGAAGCTGTTCTTTCAAATCTCCCGGCCTCAATTCTTTCATCTTTGTTTGCAGATACGGGACCAATCTCCGGATTGTTCGATGGATCGTTGTCCGGAGGATTTGTTGGTGGTTTTTCTGAAGTCATATATTTTGTATAAAAATAATTTGGTGAAATAACGACACTGCACACTCGTATCAATATGATACTACCACAAGAAGGCAATAACAACAGCCGATATTACGATAATTTGGCTATTGTGAGATGGGCTTTAGTAGCCCCGCCCAGCGCGCCGAAGGCGCGCTGGGCGGGGGGGCGCGCTAAAACCCAGACTGATATTCATTCAAACTTTTATAAATCCCTCCCTCTTTTTTGATAAGGTCTTCGTGTTTTCCTTCTTCCACAATCTTTCCTTTTTCAAGCACAAAAATTCTATCAACTTTTCTTATAGTGCTTAAACGGTGAGCGGCGATGAGCGTGGTCCTCCCTTTCATAAGCTCCTCAAACGATTCCGAGATCATTTTTTCCGTGTGCGCATCAAGTGCGCTTGTCGGCTCGTCAAGGATGAGAATTTTAGGGTCACGCAAAATCGCGCGCGCAATGGCAATGCGTTGTTTTTGTCCGACGGATAATTTAATCCCCCGCTCCCCCACCAATTGTTCATATTTCATTGGAAGATCTTCAATGAAATCATGTGCGTGTGCTTTTTTCGCCGCTTCAATCACCTCTTCATCTGTCGCATCAATCCTCCCATAGCGAATATTCATCATAATCGTGTCATTGAAAAGTACCGGTTCTTGCGAAACGGTAGCGATGCCACGGCGAAGCGCCGGCAAATCAAATTGTCTGGTATCATGCCCATCCACCAATATTGCGCCCTCAGTCGGAAAATAATATCCGGGGATGAGGTCAATGATTGTGCTTTTTCCAACGCCCGATTTACCGACAAGCGCCACTCGCTCTCCTTGGCGAACTTTAAAAGTTAAATTATGCAACACCTCCGTTGACTTATCATATCCGAAAGATACATTGTCAAACTCAACTTCTCCGTTAATTTTTGCCGGTGAATATGCATTTTTAGGATGATATATTTCATGCGGGGCATCAAATATTTTTTCTTCCGTTCGTTGTATATTGACCAACCCGTTTTGGAGTGTTTGCCAATTATGTCCGAGCAAAACAAATGGGCCAAACAGCATCGCCGCGTATCCATTGAGCGCCACCAACCCACCGATAGTGAGGCTTCCTTCCCGAATAAAATAAACCGCGAGAAAAAATATCACCGCTTGCGTTACCAATATAATCATTCTTTGGTAGAAATTTATATTGCTCCAGACAATCTCTATTTTGTCCCAGATCTTTATTGTGTGTCCAAAAAAACTTTGCTTGTTCTTTTTCTCTTCATACTGCTCGGCAGCCATATGCTTTACCGATTGAATATTTGAAACGGCTTGGAAAGCGTCCGCATAAGCATTTGTCCATGCCGAATGTCCTTCTTTAAGAAGGTGTGTGGTTGGAGCAAGGAGTCGTATCAATATCGCAATATAAATCAGCACTCCAGCTACAAGAATTAAAGTAAAAATCGGATTGATAAAAAGAGTTACCACAATACCCACAACTACACTCAATATCGGCGGGCTAAGGTTAACAAGAATATTTTCTGTTATTGACGCCATTTGCCAACTGGTTCTTGATATGAGGTCGGACAACGCACCAATTTTTTCGTTTTTATGAAAAGAAAGCGGAACAAAAAGCAGATGCGTAAGCGCATCACATTGATAAGCAATCTCAACACGCGGCAGCAATATCCTACCCCTTCGTTCAAGAATCCAATCCGAGATATTTGCCACAAGTTGCACAAAAATCCACACAAGCAATATTGCAAGCCACACGGGAATGGTTATATTCCAAAAAGTTACCGTTTTTGAAAAGTGTAAAATGGCATCAAGAAAAGAACCGACAATATAAGGGACGGCACCGTTTGCAAGCGCGGAGATTACTCCCAAAAAAGCAAGCTTGATAATCAGTGGCCTGTGCCCTTCCAAGTGCTTAAATAATATTCTCCACGCTTTTTGTTTTGTTTTTATTGGTTGATTGTTCATGGTTTTGAATAGTGCTGAAATAGCGCTTGCCCCGCCCCGCCGGAGGCGACGGGTAGGGGCTTTGTTTCGTCGGGCTTCGCGGCGGCTTCGGTTCGAACCCCGGTACTCACCATAAAAACATAGTCGCCATGATGCTCCGCACCATACTCCTTGTTTTTGTGCGAGTGCCAGGACTCGAACCTGGGACCTCTCCCTTATCAGGGGAGTGCTCTAACCAATCTGAGCTACACTCGCATTTATTACACACGCCCACACAATGCGTATAATGCGATAGTAACAGATATCGGCACCAGTTTCCAGTTATTTGCCAAACACGAGACGCATTCCTAAATATATAGGTAACGTAATAACCCCATAACTCATTTATGAGTTATGGGGTTATTACGATGTGTTCTCTTGCGTTCCGCCTATTCATCGTGGGAGGGTCATATGATCCCCCTCACGATACCGGTATCGCTCTCCGGCATCCGAGCACAGTTTAGGGACAGTGCTATCTCCCCTGCGTACCGAAGTACACAGATCGACAATGCTATCCCTTTCGAGAATAGCCCATTCCATTTGGATATGATCCACGACCAGCTTCCGCTAGCCGTGCCTTGTTCATGTGCACCCCCATGTCGCCATGAGGCATGGACTATATCTTCATCCACAAAACTTACTAAGTAATTTTTGTGGAGCTCGGCGTGTAGTCTCTGAGGGGTCATGCGTTTCCACGCAGCGGACTTCCCTGCTGATTTTCTGCACCTGACGCATTTTCACGGGCATATCATTTAAGTATATACCTCGTAGCGCAGGATACACAGACGTTCCAGCATATAGCCAAGTTTGTGCAAAGCGATTGCTCGCTAAGAGTCGCAACATGAGTGCAGATTGCACCTACGACTTAGTCCTTGTTACTGAATTTACCGTAGTTCCACACGAGGTGGAATTTCGGGTACCCCCAGCTCCCT